>CAYLNM010000155.1:0-10064 GCA_964385045.1 uncultured Isosphaeraceae bacterium | reverse complement strand
CCCGCCCGCGCCCCGCGCCCCGCGCCCCGCCCCCCGTCGCCCTCCTTCGCCCCGCCCCTGCAGGAAGCCTCGCCGTGACGCCCGGCTGGACCACCCTCCTCGTCATCGAGCACGCCCCGGCGATGGTGTTCGTCGCCTGCGTCGGGGCGGCGGTGGGCAGCTTCCTGAACGTGGTCGTCCACCGGCTGCCGGCGGGCATGGGGCTCGTCGCCCCCGCGAGCCGGTGTCCGGTCTGCGGGCGCACCCTGAGCTTCTTCCGCGAGAACCTGCCCGTCGTCGGCTGGCTGCTGATCCGCGGCCGCTGCCGGACCTGCGGCACCCGGGTGAGTCCGCGCTACATGCTCGTGGAGCTCGTCTTCGGTCTCGTCTTCCTCGGCCTCTACGCGATCCTGTACCTCGCCCCGGAGATGCCGGGGCCGCTGGATCACTGGCTGCGGGAGGTCGGCGGCCCGTGGTGGTGGTCCGGCGCCCACGGCTTCGCGCTGACGTGGCCGGCGTACTTCGCGGTGGCGATCCTGCTCGCCGGCCTCTACGCGATGACGCACGTCGATGCGCGGACCTTCACCATCCCGATCGAGATCCCGCGCTTCGTGGCCGCGGCGGCGTTCGTGCTGCTCGCCCTGCAGGCCCTGCTGCTCGGCGAGCCGCGCACGACGATGGACTGGCCGTTCCACGGAACGGGCTGGCCGGCGACCGGCGCCGCGCTGGGCGGAATGGTCGGGGTGCTCGCGACGTGGGCGCTGCTGGTCACCGGTCGCCTGCGGTACAGCTTCGAGGACTACGACGACTTCGTCGAGGAGGGCGAGGTGCTGGGGGACTATCCCCACGCGCGGCGCGAGATGGCGCGGGAGCTGCTCGCCCTCGCCCCGATCCTCGTCGGTGCCGCCCTCGGCTGGCTGGCGGTGCGCGGCGCGGTGGGCGCCCCGCCGCCCGGCCTGCAGGCGATCGGCGGGGCCGCCCTCGGCTACCTCATCGGAGGCGGCATCGTGTGGGCGGTGCGGATCCTCGGCACGCTGGCCTTCGGCCGCGAGGCGATGGGGATGGGCGACGTGCACCTGCTCGCGGCGGTGGGTGCCGTGATCGGCTGGCCGGAGACGACGCTCGTCTTCTTCATCGCCCCGTTCCTCGGGATCGCGGCCGCGATCGCGGGGGCCGGGCTCGCCGGCGTGCTGAAGCTCCAGCGGCGGCACCTGCCGTACGGCCCGCACCTCGCCGCGGCCACCGTCATCGTCCTGCTCGCCCGGCCGGGCCTCGACCGGCTCCTGACCGATCTCTGGGGCTTCGGGCTGCCGGCCCGGGGACTGGTCGGCCCCTGACGGCGGGCCGGACCGGCCGCGGCCGCCGTCGGCCACCGTCCGCCGCGGGCGACCCCGGCCCGGGCCGTCGCCGCCGTCCGCCGTCCGCCGCCGTCCGCCGCCGCCCGCCGCGGGCGACCCCGGCCCCGGCCGCCGCCGCGGGCCCCGCGTCCCGGTTGATCGCCTGTCGCGCCCCGCGGGGCTCGCCGATGTGTCGTACGATCGCGGCCGCGAGCGGCCCGCGCGCAGCCGGACGGACCCGGCCGGACCGCGTCGCACGGATCCCGGACGGGAGTCGACCATGGACGCGAACGACCTGAGCCCCGGCCGCGGCCCCCGCGGCCCGATCGAGGTGACCGACGCCTGCCCCCGCGAGGCCCCGGCGCGGCCCCGCGGACTCGCCCGGCGGGCCCGCCTCGCCGTTCCGCTCCTCGTCGCCGGCCTGCTCGGCGGCGGCTGCGCGAGTGGCCTGCAGGAGCAGGTGAGCCTGCTGAACGAGGAGAACACCCGGCTGCGGTCGGCGCTCGACGAGCGCGGCGCCGCCCTCGACGCGATGCAGCGCGATCTCGAGGACTGCCGCGGCGAGCAGGTGGCCCTGCGCAGCCGCAACGCCGAGCTCGAGGACCGGCTCGCGACCGCCCCGGTCTCGGGGCCCGCGGACGCCTTCGGCGGCATCCCCGGCGTCGAGTCCTCGGCCTCCGGCGGCATGGTGACCGCCCTGATCGAGGGCGACGTGCTCTTCGCCTCGGGCCAGACGAACCTCCGTTCGTCGGCGCGCAGCTCGCTGGACCAGGTCGCCCGCGTCATCCGCGACCGGTTCGGCGGCATGACGATCCGGGTCACCGGCCACACCGACACCGACCCGATCCGCAAGTCGAAGGATCGGTTCCCGACCAACTACCACCTCGGCTTCGAGCGGGCCTTCGCGGTGCGGGAGTACCTCGTGGACCGCGGGATCCCGGCCTCGTCGATCTCGATCGAGAGCTACGGGCCGCACCGTCCGGCGGAGACGAAGCAGAAGAGCCGCCGCGTGGAGATCGCGGTCGTCACCGGGTGACGCCGGCGGGCCGGGACGAGTCCGCCGCCGGTCCGGCCGGGGCGGACGCGAGCGCCGCGCCGCCGGTGGCCGGGGCGAGCGTGGAGGCCACCGCGGCCGAGCGCCCGCTCCTGCCGCCGGGGGCCGACCCGGGCGAGCCGCTGCCGCTGCTGGCCGATCCCGGCTCGTACCGTGCCTGCGAGCACGACCTCCTCGCCGATCCCGAGGGCCGGGCCTACTGGCTCGAGCTCTTCGCGACCCACGTGCGGGTCCAGCTCGATCACGCCCGCGCCGCCGAGGTCGTGGACGAGGACGGCGTCGAGCGGGCGGCGGCGGCGATGCGGGCGTCGATGGACGCGATGGGACGCGATCCCGCCCGCCACGGGCGGCTCGACATCCTCGTCCTCGACTCGATCCGCCGCCGCGTCCTCGCGGACGCCGGGATCGCCGACGAGTTCCGGCTCGTCAAGGCGCGGGAGAACGCCCGCGCCCTGCGCGGGCTCGCGGCCCGGTGCGCCCGGCTCGACGCGATGGATCCGCGGGGGCGGGCCCACGCGGTCCTCGAGGGCCTGCTCGCGGGCAACCTCTTCGACATGGGGGCGGCGGAGACCGCGGCCCGCTTCGGGGCGTCGCCGCCGCGCTTCGAGGAGGTCCTGGACGAGCTTCCGCCCCGGCCGTGGCACCGCGACGACGCGGCCGCGGCCGCGGACGTGCTCGTCCGCCCCCCGCGGCGCACCCTGGTGCTGGTCGACAACGCCGGGGCCGACGTCGTCCTCGGGGCCCTGCCGCTGGCGCGGGCGATCGTGCACGCGGGCGGCCGGGTCGTGCTCGCCGCCAACGCCGCGCCGTCGCTCAACGACGTGACCGCGGCCGAGCTTCACGGGCTGCTCGCCCTCGCCGCCCGGACCGACCCCGTCTTCGCGTCGGACGCGATCGCGGTGGTGGACTCGGGCTCGCACGCGCCGCTGATCGACCTCGGGGCCGTGTCCGCGGAGCTCGCGGAGGCGGCGCGGCATCCCGAGCTCGGGCTGCTGGTGCTGCTGGGCATGGGCCGCGCGATCGAGAGCAACTGGACCGCGCGGTTCCGCGTGCCCGTCCTGCGGGTGGCGATGCTCAAGGACCCGCAGGTGGCCCGGCGGATCGGCGGGAGCCTGCCCGGAGCGGTGGTCCGACTGGACGGGCCGGCGGCGGGCTGAGGTCGGCGGAGGGTGGCGCAGGTCGGCGGGGCGCCGGGCAGCGATGAGCCGGGTCCGAGCGGAGGGCACGCCCGGACTGCGTGCGCGATCGCGGCCGGAGGGCAGCCGACCCCGCGCGTCGAGGACCTCAGCCGGGGAAGCAGGGGCAGCCGCCGGGGCCGCACGGGCCCTCGGGCATCGCCGCCGCGCCGCCCCCGGCGAGCACGCCGACGCTGCGATTGACCGGCCGCCGGACCTCGGCGTCGCGCGGGGTGTCGCCGGGGTCGATCCCGGCGCGGTCGCAGACGTCGCCCCAGGTGCGCAGCGTCTCGCTCATGCCGTGCGAGACCTCGACGAGACGGTCGTTGGCGGGGCAGTGGTAGTCGTAGCGGGGCATGCGATGGCTCCTGGCGTGGACTCCCGGCGCGGGGGCGGCCGGACCGCCGCGGCGATCGACTCGCACCGCCTGCCCGCGGGCGGCGGCAGCCGCCGCGGTCCTCCGGATGATGCTACCTTCCGTGATCCGCCGCGGCTCGCCGCGGACGCGGCTCGCCGGCCGCGCCCGCCGCCGCGCCGGCGTCCACCGGTCTCGAGGAGCACGCGCCGCATGGGCATCATGGAAGGCAAGCGGGGTCTCGTCGTCGGCATCGCCAACGACCACAGCTACGCCTGGTACATCGCGCAGTCGCTCGTGCGCGAGGGGGCCGAGTGCCTCTTCACGCACCTGCCGGGCGACAAGATGGAGCGGCGGTGCCGCAAGGCGGTCGACAAGCTCGGCGTGAGCGATCCGTGGCTGCGGCCGATGGACGCGTCGTCGGACGAGGACCTCGACCGCGTCTTCGGCGAGGTGAAGGACTCGGTGGGCACCATCGACTTCCTCGTGCACTCGATCGCCTTCGCGGACAAGGACTGGCTGAAGGAGGGGGCGTTCACCGGCACCCCCCGCGCCGTCTTCACCCAGGCCTGCGACATCAGCGCCTACACCTACATGGCGATGGCCAACCGCGCCGCCCCGCTCATGCCGGACGGCGGGGCGATGGTGGCGATGAGCTACTACGGGGCCGAGAAGGCGGTGCCGGGCTACAACGTCATGGGCGTGGCCAAGGCGGCCCTCGAGTCGGCCACCCGCTACCTCGCCCTCGACCTCGGCGAGCGGGGGATCCGCGTCAACTGCATCTCCGGCGGGCCGCTGCGGACGATGTCCGCGATGGCCGTCGGCGGCTTCTCGCAGATCCTCGGCTGGGTCGAGCAGCGGGCACCGCTCCGCCGCAACGTCGAGGGCGGCGAGGTCGGCGACACCGCGACCTTCCTGCTGAGCGATCTGTCCGCCGGCATGACCGGCCAGACGCTCTACGTGGACTGCGGCGTCTCGTCGATCGGCTTCTGAGACGGGCGCGGCCGCGCGGCGGCGCCACGCTCGGGGCCGCCACCGCCACCGCCACCGCCGCCGCGATCTCCCGCCGCGTCGCCGCCCGCGGGCACCGTCGCCGTCGCCACCGGTCGCAGGCGTCCGTCCGCGTCCCACGGCCCCGGATCGGCCACGTCGGCCGGCGGCACCAGTCGATCGCGGACCGCCTCGGCCAGCGCCGCGAGCCCCGTGCCGTCGCGGCCGCTCGCGTGCAGCGGCGCGTCGCGGCGGCGCCCGAGGTCCGGCCGCAGCGCGACCCGCAGGTCCGGCTCCCGGGGCAGCTCCGGCCAGTCGCTGGCCGCGTCGGCCGCGGCCACGAGCAGGTCGGCCTCCATGAGCATCCGCCGCGCCCGGTCGACCGCCTCCCGCTCCACCGGATCGCGGGTGGCGCGAAGCCCCGGCGCGTCGTGCCAGCGCACGACGAGTCCCGCGAGGTCGAGCCGCACCGAGGGGGCGTCCCGCGTCGTGCCCGGCTCGTCGGCGGTCAGGGCCACGGTGCGGCCGGCGAGGGCGTTGGCGAGCGTGCTCTTGCCGACGTTCGGGGGACCGGCGAGGACCACCATCGGGGGCCGGAGCAGCCGGTCGAGCCGTCGGGACCGCGCCGCGTCCTCGGCCGTCCACGGCCGGCCCGCCGCAATCGCCGCCCGCCAGCGGGCCGGCTGCTCGGCGAGCCGGGCGAAGGCGAGGGGACTCGCGGCGGCGGCCATCACGTCGAGCGCCATCGCCTCGAGCGGGTCGTCGGCCTCGGGCCAGGCGGGCACGTCTCCGGGGCCCGGCTCGGGCGGCGCGTCCGGCTCGAGGGCGGTGCTCGCCTCGCCCACGTCCACCGCCACCGCGGCGTCGGCTCCGGCCGTCCGCGCGGCCCGGAGGACGGCCCGCGTCACCGCCGGTCCGCCGTGGGGCATGAGCAGGGCGGCATCGGGCCCGGTCCGCACCGCGAGTCCGCGGTCGTGGCCGCCGAGGTCGGCGAGCCGCAGCACGCCGGTCGGCCAGTCGTGGCGGCCGGTCAGCCGCGCCAGCACCCGGCCGGCGCCGCGCCGCACCAGGATCACCGCGATCGCGCCCCGTCCGGCGGGCGTGAGCAGCTCGGCCGCCGCGGGGTCCACCGCGGGGCCGGCCGGATCCCTCGGGGCCGGCCGGTCCATCGTCAGTCCTCGCCGCCCTCGACCTCGAGCGCGGTGCGGGCGGCCGCCACGATGCCGCGGAGGGCGAGGTCGGGGACGATGCGGTCGACGAGCTCGTCCGTCTCGAAGAGCGCCTCGGCGTCGCCGCCGGTGGCGACCACCATCGGGTACGCCCCGTAGGCCTCGGCGTACCGCTCGACGATCTTCCACACCATGCCGCGGATGCCGTGGTGGACGCCGATGAGCATCGCCTCGGCGGTCGAGCGGCCGAACGCCTCCTCCGCCGGGCGGCGGAACGTCAGCTCGGGCAGGGCGTCGGTCTCGCGGTGCAGGGCCCGCAGCTGCATGGCCGCGCCGGGGGCGATCGCTCCGCCGTGGAAGGTCCCCTCGCCGTCCACGAAGTCGACCGTCACCGCGGTGCCGGCGTCCACCACGATGCAGGCCTGCTGCACCGCGGCGAAGGCGGCGGCCGCGTTGAGCAGCCGGTCCACGCCGGTGAGCGTCTCGGGGTCGAGCTGCCGTCCGATCGGCACCGGCAGGTCCTCGCCCACGCGGTAGACGGTGACGCCGAGCTGGTCCTCCACCGCCGAGGAGATCGCGGCGGCGACGGGCTCGTTCACGCTCGCGACCACGATCGCGGCCCGGTCGAGCCGCCCGACCTGCCGCCACCAGTCGGTGACCTGCTCGATGATCGCGGCGCGGTCGTCGCCGGCGAAGGTCTCGACGACCTGCAGGTCGCCGTCGACGCACCGGGCGACGGTGGTGCGGGTGTTGCCGACGTTCACCACGACGAGATTGGGTCCGCTGGCCATGGCTCGGATCATACGCGGGGCCGAGCCGCGGGCCGTCCGGGCCCGGCCGGGGGACGGCTCGCGACCTGTCGCGCGGAGCGCCCCCCGGGCGTCCGGGCCGCGGCGGACGGGCTATCCTCGCGGCGATGTCCGCCACCCGAGCCGACCCCGATCCCGCCGCGGCCCCCGAGCAGGGGGCGACGATCATCGACGGCCGCGAGCTCGCCGCCCGCGTGCGCGAGGACGTGCGGCGCCGCGCGATGGCGCTGCGGGAGGCGGGGCGGCCGGCCCGCCTCGACGCGATCCTCGCCCGCGGCGACGCGGGAGCCGAGATCTACGCCCGCAATCAGAAGCGGACGTGCGAGGAGCTCGGGATCGAGTACGTCCTCCACGAGCTGCCGGCGGACGCCGCCTTCGAGGACGTGGCCGGCCGCGTCCTCCTGATGAACGAGGACGACCGGATCTCCGCGATCATGGTCCACCTGCCGCTGCCCGAGGGCGTGGACACCGAGCGGATCCAGTCGCTGATCGCCGTCCACAAGGACGTCGAGGGCGTCAACCCCGCCAACATCGGCAACGTCGTCTACGGGCGACGGTCGCTCGTGCCGTGCACCGCCCTCGCGGTGATGACGATGATCGAGTCCACCGGGATCGAGCTGCGGGGGGCCCGCGTCGTCTGCGTCGGGGCGTCCAACATCGTCGGCAAGCCGATCGCGGTGCTGCTCATGCGGGCCGAGGCGACGGTGATCTCCACCAACGTCCACACCCGCGAGCAGGCCGAGCTCACGCGGATGGGCGACGTGCTCGTCGCCGCCGCCGGCAAGCCGGGGCTCATCACCGCCGACATGGTCAAGCCCGGCGCGGTCGTGATCGACGTCGGGGTCAACCGCGTCCGGGTCGAGCAGCCCGACGGCACCACGAAGGGCCGGACGGTGGGCGACGTGGACTTCGACCGCGTGCGCCCGGTGGCGGGGGCGCTCTCGCCGGTGCCGGGCGGCGTCGGGCCGATGACGGTGGCGATGCTGCTGCGCAACACGGTCGACGCGTCGGAGCGGCCGCGGATCTGAGTCGCCGCCGGCGAGGTATCCCCGGTGGCCGCGGGGGGTCGCCCGGGGCGTGGGGGCGCGGCGCCGGGCGGTCGCGCGGCCGCGGCCGCCCGGCTCAGAACGTCACCACGCCGGCGATCCACAGGCCGGCGAAGACGATCGTCAGCGCGATCCGGTACCAGCCGAAGACGGCGAGCCCGTGCTTGCCGAGGTAGCCGACGAACCACTTCACCGCGAGGGCCGCGCTCACGGTGGCGGTCACGATGCCGATCGCGATCGGCTGCCAGCCGAGCACCTCGAACATGCTGGGCTCGTCGCTCATGAGGTCCTTGCCCAGCTTGTAGACGCACGCCCCGCCGAGGGTGGGCAGGCCGAGCAGGAAGCTGAACTCGGCCGCGTCCTTCGGGCGCAGGCCCACGACCATGCCGCCGATGATCGTCATCATCGAGCGGCTGGTGCCGGGCCACATCGCGACGCACTGCATGAGGCCGATGATCAGGGCGTGCCGCCAGGTCATCTGCTCCAGCTCGAGCGGCCCGCCGCCGACCACGTGCTCCTCGTGCTCGCCGCGGCGGTCGGCCTCGGCGGCGGCGGCGAAGCGGCGCTTCTGCCACGGGCCGAGCAGCAGCAGGGCGACGCCGCCGAGCAGGAGGGCCGAGAGCACCGGGATCGGATGGAAGAGCGCCGCCTCGATCATCTCGTCGAGCAGCACCCCGAGGATGGCCGCGGGCAGGAACGCGACGAAGAGGTTGAGCAGCATGCGCCGTCCCGCCTCGTCCCGCCCGACGAGGCCGCGCAGCATCGAGAGGACGCGGGGCAGGTAGAGACCGAGGACCGCGAGGATCGCCCCGCCCTGGATCACGATGTTGAACGAGTCGGTCGCCGCCTTGACCGTCGGGTCCTCGTACAGCCCGAGCAGGTTCGACGTGATGATCAGATGCCCGGTGGAGCTGACCGGGAGGTACTCGGTCAGGCCCTCGACGACGCCGAGGACGGCGGCTTGCATGGCGTTCATGGCGGTCACGGAGGGCTCCGGCGGGCGCCCCGGCGGGCGACGGCGGCAAGGTCGACGGTGGCGAGGTCGAAGGCGGCGGCGGACGGGGGAGGGGAAGGGTCCCGATCCGGGGTCCCCGCGTCAACGCGCGGCGCGGGCCGCGTGGGGCTCCCGGCCGCGCCGCCGGACCCCCGGCTCATCCGCCATCGGCTCCGCGGAGCCACGGCATCCAGTCCCGGACGCGGCGTCCGGCGTCCTCGATCGGGTCGGCGGCGACGTCGGCCCGCCGTGCCTCGAGCCAGGGAGATCCTTGCGCGTGGTCGCCGGTCATCCGCTCGGCGAAGGACCCGTCCCGCACCGCCGCGAGGAGCTCGTCCATCGTCGCCTGCAGCCGGCCGTCCGCCCGGAGCCGGTCCTCGGCGACGAAGGCCCCGAACTCGGCGGTGTTGCTGATGCGGTCGAGCATGGTCGGCAGGCCGTGCGCGTACAGCAGGTCGGCGACCTGCTTCACCTCCTGCACGCACTCCATGTAGGCGAGGTCGGCGGGGTAGCCGGCCCGCACGAGCGTGTGGAACGCCGCCCGCACCAGGGCGAGCAGCCCCCCGCAGAGGACCGCCTGCTCACCGAAGAGATCGGTCTCGGTCTCGTCGCGAAACGTGGTCTCGACGATCGCGGCCCGAGCCGAGCCGATGCCGGCGGCCCAGCCCTCGGCGAGCGTGCGGGCGTCGCCGCGGGCCGACTCGGCGTGCACCGCGAGCAGGGCCGGGATGCCCTCGCCGCGCTCGTGCCGCATCCGCAGGGTGTCGCCGGGGCCCTTGGGGGCGACCATCACCACGCCGAGACCGGCGGGCGGGCGCAGCCGGCCGTAGCGGATCGCGAAGCCGTGCATCAGGCCGAGCGTGGCGTCGGGCCGCACCGCCGGCAGCACCTCGCGGGCGCAGATCTCGGCGAGCGACTCGTCGGGCAGGCCGAGGATCACGAGGTCCGCCCCCGCGGCCGCCTCGCCGGCGGTGACCGGAGCGAAGCCGTCGCCGCGGGCCGCCGCCTCGCCGCGGCCACCCGGGCGGGCCCCGACCGTCACGTCGAGCCCCGCGTCACGGAGGTTCCGGGCGTGGGCGCGGCCCTGGCTGCCGTAGCCGACGACGGCGAACCGGCGGCCTGCGACCGCGGCGAGCAGGGCGGCCTCGTCGGGGCG
>CAYLNM010000154.1:0-10190 GCA_964385045.1 uncultured Isosphaeraceae bacterium | reverse complement strand
CGGGCGGGCCGACGCAGCACGGCGGTCGCGAGCGGGCGGTGGCGGCCGCACGCAGGCGGAGACGGGCGGTTCCGCGACGCCTCGGCCGAATGCCGCGGCCCGCGGGCGTCCGGGCGGCGGGGCGGCGGCGGGGCGGCGGCGGGAGCGGCCATCCCGCGGCCGGACGCGGTCTCGGCCGGGCCGTTCGGCTCGCAGAGGGTCCGGAGACCGCGTTCGGCATTCCGAAACGCCCCTCCCGCGGTCGATTCCCGGCCGTCCGTGCTTGCCCGGGGCCGTCCGCGGGGACATGCTCCCCCCGACATGAGCGATCAGACCCCGACCCGTGCCTCCCGCCCGGCCGACGACGGCCGCGCTTCCCGCGCCGCCCTCGTGGCCGCCGGCCGTCGCCGGCTGCTCGTCGGCGGCCTGGTCCTCGGCACGGTGGCGGTCGCCGCCGTCGCCGGCGTGGGCACGGCGGTCGGGGCCGCCCTCGAGGAGATCGCCCGCCGCTCCGGCGTCGAGACGAACGGACAGGTGCTCGCCCTCGTCGAGCAGGCCCGCTTCTGGGGCAAGGTCTCGGCGGGCGTGATGGTCCTCACCGCGATCGGCGTCCTCGCCTTCATCGCGGCCCGCTACGAGACCGAGATCGACCGGCTCCGCGGCCGCATGGACGCCCAGGAGGCGGCCGGACGCGAGCGTCTGGACGAGCATCGGCGGGCGGTCGTCGACGGCCTCGTGCGGCTCGCCTCCTCGCGGGACGGGGACACCGGCGAGCACATGCAGCGGGTCCGCGGCTACGTGCGGGCCCTGGCCGAGCACATGCGGGACCGGCATCCCGAGGTCGACGCCGCGTTCGTGGAGACGCTCGTCGAGACCGCGCCGCTGCACGACATCGGCAAGGTCGGCATCCCGGACGAGATCCTGCTCAAGCCCGGGCCGCTCACGCCCGAGCAGCGGGCGGAGATGCAGAAGCACGTCCTGCACGGGCTCGACGCCCTCATCGAGGTGCGGCGGCGCTACGGCGACGACGACTACCTGCAGATCGCGTGCGAGGTCGCCTTCGCCCACCACGAGCGGTACGACGGCAGCGGCTACCCCTTCGGCCTCGCGGGGGAGACCATCCCGCTCTCGGCCCGCATCGTCGCCCTCGCCGACGTCTACGACGCCCTGCGCAACGAGCGGGTCTACAAGGAGGCGATCGACCACGCCACCGCCCGGGACACCATCGTCCGGCACGCCGGCACGCACTTCGACCCCGGCGTGGTCGAGGCGTTCCGCGCGGTCGAGGACCGCTTCGCGGCGATCTTCGACGAGGGAGCGGCCGCGGCGGACGGCCGGACCGCGGCCGCGGACGGGACCGCCACCACGCCCGGCGCGGCCGAGCGGCCGGCCGGCGAGCCGCCGGTGGTCGAGACGACCGGCTCCGCGACGGCCGGGCTCGCGGGCGAGCGGCGCGGCTGACGCGGGCGCCCGCGGCCGGATCGCCACCGCGCCCGGCGCCGCCGGGTCCCGCGGGTCGCTCAGGTCCCCCAGTACGCCAGCTCGTCCGGCACGTGCTCGAGGAACGACTCGAGGCCGTGCAGGCCCGCCTCCACGTCGTCGTCGGACTCGCGCAGCCGCCCCGGCCGGATCATCGCGACGCAGCCGGGCACGATCTCCCACGCCGCCCGCGGTCCCTCGGCCAGCCACGCCTGCAGCTCGGGGGTGAGCAGCAGGATCGCGAAGTCCTCGTCGTCGGTGCGCACCGAGAACCGGTGCACGAAGGGCTCGTGCTCCACCAGCAGCTCGCCGCGCCGCGGCCGGCGGAAGAGCCCACGCCGCGGGCGAATCCGGACCGCGGGCCACGGGCCGGTCTCCACCGCCGACACCACCGAGCGGACCTTGAGGACGGCCTGCACCAGTCCGACCGTCCACGAGTGCTCGAAGACCACCGCTTCGCGGCCGTCGACGCGGGCCACGTGCAGGCCGCTCACCTCGCCCTGGCGGTGCACCTCCGGCAGGAGCTGCACGGCGTGCGGGAGCCGCTCGACCTCGATGCTCCCCACGCCGATGGGCTGGTCGCTCGCCTCGGCCTCGTCGAGGTCGATCGGGGGCTTCCGGTCCGACAGCCACGCGCGGCGGGCGAGCGGCCACGGGATCGCCGCGGGGGCGGTGCGGGTCGCGCCCACCGGACGCCCGCGGCGCGCGGGTCGCGCGGCACCGCCGGCGTCGTCGTGGGGTGCACGGCCGGGGGCGGGGCCCGCACCGGGCAGCCCGGGTGGCCGGCCCGTCTCGGGGTCGGCGGCGGGTCCGCCGGCGTCGTCGAATGGGGAGGATGGACTCGGCACGCTGGCTCGCGGGGGCCCGGTCGGTCCGCCGCCATCGTCGTGCGGCGCGGGGCAGGGGGATCTCGAGGATAGCGCCGCCGGCGGCCGGGATGGCGGCGCCGTGGCGTCACCGCGGCGGCCTGCGACACCGGGCGGTGTGGACAAGCTGCGCTCCGTCCGTCGGCCCGGCGGGGCCGGCGGGAGGCCGCCGGTAGCGTCCGCCGACCATGGGATTCACCTCCGGCGCCATCGCGTACGCACGCTTCCACGTTCACGGCGGCCCCGACGCCGCCGACCCCGGCCTCGTCGAGCGGCTGGCGGAGGGACGGCTCGGGCCGCTGCCGCCGGGCGACCCGCCCGAGGTGCGGGCCGGCTTCACCGCGGGGGGGCACGTCCTCGACGAGGACTTCGACGCGGGGCGGCTGCTCCACGACGGGGAGCTGCTGTTCGGGCTGCGGATCGACCGGCACCGGGTGCCGGCGGAGGTGCGACGGGCCTACCGAGCGCGGGCCGAGCAGGCACGGGCCGAGGAGCTCGCGGGGGGCGACCCGAGCCTGCTCGGCCGCGGCGCGCGCCGGGAGGCCCGCGAGGAGGCCGAGGAGCAGTGCCGCCGCGAGCTGCGGGAAGGCCGCCACCGATCGTCCAAGCACGTCGAGGTCCTGTGGCGGGTGCGCGAGCGCGAGCTGCTGTGTCCGGCGTTCTCCGACGCCGCGGTCACCGCCCTCCGCGATCTCTTCCGCGAGCACCTCGACACCACGCTCGAGCCGCTGGGCGCGGGCGGGATCGCCCGCCGCCGCCTCGAGGCCTCCGGCCGCAGCCGCGACTACGAGGACCTGCGCCCCTCGCCGTTCACCCCGCCGCCGCCGCAGGCCGAGCCCGAGGCCGGCCGCGACCCCGCGGCGCCGCTCGTCCCGTGGGTCGCCACCGCCACCGGCGAGCCCCAGGACTTCCTCGGCAACGAGTTCCTGCTGTGGCTGTGGTGGCGCACCGCGACCGACGAGGGCGGCCTCGACCTGCCCGGCGGCCGACTCGAGCTCAGCCTCGACCGGCTGGTCGAGATGGCCTGCGGGTGGGATGCCACCGGCACGCAGGTCCTCCGCGGTCACGGCCCGCACCGGCTCGCCGAGGCGGCCGAGGGCCTGCGGAACGGCAAGTGGCCCCGCAAGCTGGGCCTGCTGCTCGCGACGGTGGAGACGGGCGCCCCGGTGGCCCTGCAGGGCGACCGGTTCGTGGTCAGCGGGCTCGCCCTCCCCAAGCCCGAGGAGCCGCCGGCCACGGACCACGAGCTCGTGACCCTGCGGCTGCAGGCCCTGCGGGAGCTCGATCGCGGGCTGCTCGAGGCCTACCACGCATTCCTCGACGTGCGGGCGTCCGCGGCGTGGGCCGCGGTCCGCGGGCGGATCTCGGCGTGGATCCGCGGCGAGGCGGGCGCACGGCCGGCCGGGGCGATCGCGGACGCCCCGCGGACCGGGGCGGTGCGGCCGCCGGCGGGCGCGGTGGCGGGCGAAGCGGCGGGGGCCCCGGCCACCGCCGGCGACGAGCCCGCGGACGCGGCGGCGGACGAGGCGGCCCAGACCCCGGTCGGCGCGGGGGCGGGAGCGGACGCATGATCAGACGCAGCGTGACGGGCCGCGGCACCGGGATCCGACCCGGCGGGGGCGTGCGACGGCCGGCCGCGGGCGCGGTCGCCGGGGGTGCGCCGCCGGCGGATGCGGCGGATGCGGGAGACGACGAGACGAGCCGCGGACCGGGCGCCGCGTCCCCGTGGACCGCGCCGCCGCCCGACGACCCCGCGGGGGTGCGCCCGCTCGAGCGCACGAGCTGCCCGCGCCGAATCCGGCTGCGGGGGGGCGTGGTGGCTCCCGGGCTCGACCGCGAGCCGGCATCGATTCGACCGAAGCGCGCGTCCGCCCGCGACTGACCCGCCCGTCCCGCGATGCGCGGGGCGAGGCGGGCCGGGCACGGGTGGGCCGCGGCGTTCCCGCGCCGCGGCCGGGGCCTCACGCCGCGGCGCGGGTGGCTTCGTCCTCGCGGTGCACCTCGACCGACGCGCTGGGGACGTACTCGAGGCCGCCGGCGAGGTGGTCCACCATGCGGACGAGCTCGGGCAGCTCCGGCTTGCGGATCTGCAGCGTCGCCCCGACCTGGCGGCCCTTGTTCGCGTTGTCCCTGCTCACCAGCGAGCTGAAGAGCACCACCGGCACGTCGGCGAACCGCGCGTCATCGCGGATTCGCCGCGTCAGGGCGAGGCCGTCCATGCCGGGCATCTCGATGTCCGAGACGATCACGTCGAGCCGCTCGCCGAGCCGGTCGATCTCCGCCCACGCCGACAGGCCGTCGGGGGCGATGTGGACGTTGCGGTAGCCGCTCGCCTCGAGGGCCCGCCGCATGTTCGCCCGCATGAAGGCCGAGTCCTCGGCCAGCACGATCACGGCATCCTCGCGGGCGATGCCGGTCTCGTTCTCGACGTCGTCGATGTGCAGCCGGTTCTCGTCGAGGATCGCGTCGGCGACCGACTCGAAGTCGACCAGCAGCACCAGCGGACCATCCTCGAGGGTGAGGACGCCGTTGGTGACGCTCGGGGCACCCTCGTCGTCGCGGGCGCCGAGGCTCGTCCGCGGGACGGGCTGGATGCGGTCCCAGCTCACCCGGTGGATGCGCTCGACCGCGTCGATCAGGAAGCCGAGCCGCTGGCCGTTGAACTCGGTGACCACGATCGAGCGATCCTCGTACGCGGGGCCTTCCGTGGTCTCGACGTCGACCCGGGGGCCGTGCTCGTCGCCGCCGGCCGTCGTCCCGACCGCCCGGGTGGCCTTGTCGTCGTGCGCCCGGGGCCGCGTCGACCGGGGATCGCGGATCCCGAGGTGGGCCGCGAGGTCGAGGAGCGTCAGGATGTGCCCGCGGATCTCGAAGAGGCCGACGACCGAGTGGTGCTTGTGCGGCACGTCGATCACCGGCACCGATCGGATCACCTCTCGGACCTTGGCGACGTTCACGCCGTAGTGCCGGTCCCCGAGGCGGAAGACGAGGATCTCCACCTCGTTGGTGCCGGCCTCGAGGAGGATGTCGCTCTTGAACGTGCTGGGCTGGTCGGCCATCGATCGCTTCCCCTTGGAGCCCCCTGCGGCCCGTGACGGACGTGGATCCGCCCGTCAGCGATCGGCGGGGGCGGGGCGCGCCTGAAGCCGGGAGGGGCGGCCGGGCACGGGGACGGGCGGACGATGCGGCCGGAGGCCGTTCCCGGACCTGCCGCGGGGCTCGCCCGGCCGGGGGCCCGTCGCGGGGGGAGGGGCGCGAGGGCGTCTCGGCCGATCCCGGCGCGCGACGAGGCCCCGGAGCGGCGCTCCGGGGCCTCGACGACGGTTCGCGGCCGTGCGGCCCGCGGGGGCGCGGGCCGAGGCGACTCAGTAGCGGTAGTGGTCCGGCTTGTACGGGCCCTCGACCGGCACGCCGATGTACTCGGCCTGATCCGGGCTGAGCTCGGTGAGCTTGGCGCCCAGCTTGTCGAGGTGCAGCCGGGCGACCTCCTCGTCGAGCTTCTTCGGCAGGGTGAAGACCTGCTTGCCGTAGGCGGCGTGGTTCGAGTGCAGCTCGATCTGGGCCATCACCTGGTTGGTGAACGAGTTCGACATCACGAACGACGGGTGGCCGGTGGCGCAGCCGAGGTTCAGCAGCCGACCCTCGGCGAGCACCAGGATCGAGTGGCCGTCGGGGAACCGCCACTCGTGGACCTGGTCCTTGACCTTGATCTTCTCGATGCCGTCGATCTTGCCGAGGCCGGCCATGTCGATCTCGTTGTCGAAGTGGCCGACGTTGCCGACGATCGCGTTGTGCTTCATCCGCTTCATGTGATCGGCGGTGATGATGTTGTAGTTGCCGGTCGCGGTGATGAAGATGTCCGCGGTCTCGAGCACGTCCTCCAGGCGGACGACCTCGTAGCCGTCCATGCAGGCCTGCAGGGCGCAGATCGGGTCGACCTCGGTCACGACCACGCGGCACTTCTGGCCGGCGAGCGACTGGGCCGAGCCCTTGCCCACGTCGCCGTAGCCGCAGACGACGGCGACCTTGCCCGAGAGCATCACGTCGGTGGCCCGCATGATGCCGTCGACGAGCGAGTGGCGGCAGCCGTAGACGTTGTCGAACTTGCTCTTGGTGACCGCGTCGTTGACGTTGATCGCGGGGAAGAGCAGGGTGCCCTGCTCCTGCATCTGGTAGAGCCGCATCACGCCGGTGGTCGTCTCCTCGGAGACGCCGTTGATGGCGCCGGCGATCGGCTCCCAGAACTTCGGGTCGGCCTCCTGGAGCTGGCCGAGCAGGGCGAGGATGTGCTGCATCTCCTCGACGTCGCTGCTCTCGGGGGCCGGCACCGAGCCCGCCTTGTTGAACTCGAGACCCTTGTGGACGAGCAGGGTGGCGTCGCCGCCGTCGTCGAGGATCAGGTTCGGGCCCTTGCCGTCCGGCCACCGGAGGGCCTGCAGCGTGCACCACCAGTACTCGGCGAGGGTCTCGCCCTTCCAGGCGTAGACCGGCGTGCCCTTGGGCGCGTCCGGGGTGCCGTCCTTGCCGACGACGGTCGCGGCCGCGGCGTGGTCCTGCGTCGAGAAGATGTTGCAGGAGACCCAGCGGACGTCCGCCCCGAGCTCCACGAGGGTCTCGATGAGGACGGCGGTCTGCACCGTCATGTGCAGCGAGCCCATGATGCGGGCGCCCTCGAGGGGCTTCTTCCCGGCGTACTTCTGGCGGACGGCCATGAGACCGGGCATCTCGTGCTCGGCAAGCTCGATCTCCTTGCGGCCGAAGGCGACCGTCTCCGGCGAGAGATCCGCCACCTTGTGGGGCAGGTCCGAGAGAAGCGGGAGACCGGTGTCGAGGAAGGTGCCGGAGGCGCCGGCGGTCGCGGTGGTCACGGTTGACTCCATGATCGGGGTAGCAGTGCTGGCCCCCGGGAGGCGTCGTCGCCGAGACGGCGAGCGCGAGGCGGGGACTTCATCCATTCATCCGGATGCTCGGATGATTTGTAGGCTCGCCGCCGGGTGGCGTCAACGAGGGCGTTCGACCCCGAGCCGATCGAGCAGGGCTTCGGTGATGGGGGCGTTCGAGGCGGGCAGCGGCCAGCCGGGCAGCAGTCCGGGGTCGATCCACCGGGCGTCCACCGGCCCGTCGAGCCGGAGTGCCGGGGGGTCGGGCCCCTCGACGTCGGCGAGGAAGGCGTGGAGGCGGACCGGGGGGCGGGCCTCGGGTGCTTCCCAGGTTCCGAGCGCCTCGAGGGCCTCCACCCGCAGTCCCGTCTCCTCACGCAGCTCCCGGGCCGCGGCGGCGGCGGGGTCCTCGCCCGGCTCGAGCTTCCCGCCGGGCAGCTCCCAGCAGTTCGGGAGGATTCCGTTCGGGTCGCGCCGGGTCAGCAGGATGCGGTCCCCGCCGGTGGCTCGGCAGCGGGCGGCCACGATCGCGACGTCGATCGAGCTCGTCTCGGAAGTGTCTGTCATGAATCGGCTTGTGCTTCCATTCGGGTCGCGTCCGTTCGGATTCTGGTGGACTTCGATCCCCGCCCGTTGACCGGTTCCGAGGCGGCTGGATACCGTATCCGAGTCGCAGTGCGACGCTGTCTTCGGTGCGGTCTGGCCGGCCGCACTCGTACCGCTGCCCGGAGTGTCGGAGCGTCCGGGCGGCGGTCTTTTTTGGGGCGTGCCGAAACGCGGCGCGGCCGTCTTCGCCCCCCGAGCCCATCCATCGTGCCCGTGTCCGGAGTGGTGTGGCGACGCCGTCCGCGCCCCGTGCGGGCGCGCGAGCGACGCTCACCGCGCGGTCGGCCCCGTGAGCGCCGCGCCGATGCCTTCGGCCGACGGATCGAGCAGCGCCGCGACCCCGGCCCGGACGAGCTCGGTCGCGATGTCGTCGCGTTCGTGGCCGTTCGCGACGACTACGCGACCGTCGCGACCATCGACGACGACCTCGCGCGCACCCGCGTCGCCGCTCGCCGGCACCGCGACCAGCGCCACGAGCTCGTGTCGCCGCGCGATGGACGCAGCCGCGGCAAGCGTCGCGTCGGGGTCTTCGGGACGGCGCGCGCCGGCGGCGACGATCGCGCCGGCGTCCAGTCGGGCGACCTGGGCCCGCTCGAGGGCGGACTCGATCCAGCTGCGCGGCGCGCTCGCATCGACGCGACCCGACGGCGCGCGGCGCGTGAGATCCGCGACGCGGACGGCCGAGGCGGCCTCGTCGAGGAACCGCAGCTCCTCGGCTCGCGCCTGGCCGCTGCGCCACGACTCGAGCCCGAAGACGACGACGTCGGCCCACCGCGCGGTGTCCTCGAGGTCGAAGTCCCACTGCAGGTGGTCCGGTGCCGCGGGCAGCTCGTCCACCCGCGGCGACGGCGCGCCGTCGGCCCGGACGAGCCGCTCCGGCGTCGGCAGGTCGGGGTCGCGCTGCAGCACCGCGGTGTCGATCCCCGCCTCGCGGAGCATCGTCACGAGCTCGTCGCCGGTGCGGTCCTGGCCGACGCGGCCCACGACGCGGGCGTCATGTCCGTCGCGCACCGCGGCCAGCGCCGCCTCCGCCGCGAGCCCGGACGGCGCCGCCCCGTCGGGACGATCGTCGATCGCGAGCCATCCGAGTCCGACCACGGAGCGAGCACGAGCCATGGTCCGCAGTGTACGGGGACCGGCGGCGGGCGCTGCCGGTCTGGACGGCGCAGCGGCGTCTCGATCCCGGACGAGCGGTGACGCTCGGGGCGTCGCGGCGGGCGGGCGGGGGCGCGCTCCATGCCGACGGGGGGCCGCCGCCGTCGACTGACCGCCGACCGATCGCCGGGCGGCCGTGCGACCACGACGGGGAGGGCCGGGGCGTGGCACGCGAGGACGCCGCGGCGTACGCTCCGCTCCTTCCGCCGCCGTTCCGCGCTCCGGAGTCCCGGACCATGTCCACGATCGTCCCGCGCCCCGCTTCGGCCCCTCCCGCCGCCGGGATCACCGATCGCGCCGCGCCCTCGGCCGCCGCGCTCGCCACGGTGATCGCCCTCGGGCTCGGCGGTCCCGCCGCCGCGTCCCCGTCCGCCGAGCTCGACGCCGCCCCGGCGACGTTCCGGCTGAACCTTGCGGACGACGTGCTGCTCGGGGCGCTGGCGCAGCCGGCCTCGGACGCGATGGACGATGCCGCGACCGCGCCGCCGACCGATGGCGAGGCGATTCCGGCCGACGCGCCGCCCGTGCAGCTGCTCGGCGGGGACGACGCGGGCGACTCGCTCGCGCGCGTCGACGTCGCGCCGCGGTACGGCGAGGCGGGCAGCGTCCGTCTCGACCTCAGGGCCGGCTACGGCACCGACGTGCAGGACGGTGACCAGTGGATCGCCCAGGGCGGCATCGGGCTGAGCGGATTCATCGAGGACGGCCTCGCCCTGCGGGTCGAGCTCAACGGAGCCCAGATCCGGCAGGTCGAGGGCAGCGAGCAGGGCGTGAACGTCGCGCTGCTGTTCGAGTGGCACTTCCTGCGCCGCGAGTCGTGGTCGCTGTTCCTCGACGCGGGGGCGGGCGTCCTGTTCACCACCGACGACGTGCCGGCCGGGGGCTCGAGCTTCAACTTCACCCCGCAGGCCGGCCTCGGACTCACCGCGGCGCTGTCCGAGGACCTGCGGCTGGTCGCCGGCGTGAAGTGGCACCACATCTCGAACGCCAACACGTTCGACGAGAACCCGGGCCGCGACCACGTGATGGTCTACACCGGCCTGAGCCTGCCGTTCTGAGCCGTCCGCGGGGACGTGCTGCCCCGCCCGGCGGTGCGTCGTCCCGGCGTCCCGGCGGTCCGGCGTCCCGGCGTCCCGGCGGTCCGGCGGTGCGGCGTCCCCGCGGCCCGGCTGCCGGGCGGCCCAACGGTCCCCCGGTCCCCAGGCCCCTCCGGCCCCCCCCCGGC
>CAYLNM010000153.1:0-10311 GCA_964385045.1 uncultured Isosphaeraceae bacterium | reverse complement strand
GGCTCCCGGTCCCTCGCCGCGAGGCCATCGCCCGCGCGGGCGGCGTCGGCTCTCCGCCGCCGCCCCGCCCCGGCTCGGCCGGCACCGCGGCGGCCCGGCTCGTCGAGCCCGCCCCCGGCCTACGATCCACGTTCATGTCCCGCCCGCGGATCGCCATCGTCGGCCGGCCCAACGTCGGCAAGTCCAGCCTGTTCAACCGGCTCGCCCGCCGGCGGGTGTCGATCGTCGACGACCTGCCGGGCGTGACCCGCGACCGCGTGGACCTGGTGCTCGAGATCGATCCCCCGGTGGAGTCGCCCCGCGGCACGCCGCCCATCGAGGCGGTGCTCGTGGACACAGGCGGCTACGGCGTCTACACCGCCGAGGGCCGGCGCTACAACGAGGTGGGCGAGGACCTCGCCCGGCTCACCCCCGACATCGAGTCGCAGATCCGGGCCGCCCGCGAGCAGGCCGACGTGGTCCTGTTCCTGGTCGACGCCCAGGCCGGCATCACCGCCCTCGACGAGACGGTCGCCCGCCTGCTTCGCGAGGAGTCGCTGCCCGGCGTCGTGGTCCCGGTCGCGTCCAAGGTCGACTCCGAGGCCTGGGTGCCGCACGGGCTCGAGGCGGCCGCGTTCGGGCTCGGCGAGCCGTCCCTGGTCAGCTCCACGAGCGGCCGCGGCGTGCGGGAGCTCATCGACCGTCTGCACGGCGTCCTGGCCGAGGTGCTCCGCAGGCAGGCCGAGGACGCCGACCGCGGGGCCCCGCCGGTGCGGCCGGCCCCCGCCCCGATCCCGGGCGAGGCCGAGTCCGATCTCCGGGTGGCGATCATCGGCCGCCGCAACGTCGGCAAGAGCACGTTCGTCAACGCCCTCGCGGGCGAGCCGCGGATGATCGTCTCCGAGATCGCGGGCACGACCCGCGACGCGGTCGACGTGCGCTTCGAGCGCGACGGCCGGGCGATCGTCGCGATCGACACGGCGGGGATGCGGAAGAAGAAGAGCTTCGCCGAGGACGTGGAGTTCTACGCGTACCACCGCATGCTCGAGGCGATCGGCCGCTGCGACGTCGCGATCCTGATGGTCGACGCCACCCGCGAGGTCTCGCAGGTCGACAAGAAGCTCTCGCAGGAGCTGCAGGATCGCTACGTGCCCACCGTGATCGCGGTGAACAAGATCGACCTGCTCGATCGCGACCGCATCTCGCCCGAGGACTACCTCGAGTACCTCACCGAGCATCTGCGCGGACTCGACTACGCCCCGATCGTCTTCGTGAGCGCCGCGAGCGGCGAGGGCCTCGACGATCTGCTCGCCCTGTGCTTCAACCTGCACGCGCAGGCCTGCCACCGCGAGCCGACGGCGTCGGTGAACCGCGTGATCGAGACGATCCTCGAGAAGCGCGGTCCGTCCTCGCGGCTCGGCAAGCAGGCGCGGCTGTACTACGCCAGCCAGGTGGGCGTGCGGCCGCCGCACATCGTGATCAAGGTCAACCGGCCCGAGCTGTTCGAGGGGCGCTACGAGCGGTACCTGATGAACCGCCTCCGCGAGGAGCTCCCGTACAGCGAGGTGCCGATCCGCCTCGAGTTCTCGGCCCGCGGGCGCAAGTCGCTCGACGAGGTCAAGCACGAGGGCCGGCGGCGGGCCCGGGCGGACGCCGCGGCGAGCGGCGAGGGGGCGGTGGTGGTCGACGGAGCGGTCGGGGGCGCGGGCGCCGCGGGGGCCGGGGCCGGGACGATCCCGCCCGAGGCGATCGACGAGGCGGTCGACCCGGATCTCGACTGAGACGGCACGGCGGCGCGGTATGCTGCGCACGAGGGCACGGGAGGGATGGCCGGCGTGCCGGCCGACGCACGATCGCCGTGCGCCGGCCCGCCGCCGACGACGGCCAGTCCGCGTGCCCGTGCCGCGTCCCCGGGGAGGGAGGCCGTCCTCCGCATGTCCATCTTCCCCCTGCCCGTGTTCGAGGCCGATGCGGATCCCTCGCGCCGCTCGGCGATGACGGACGAGGAGCTGTACGCCCGGCTCGAGCCGCCGAAGACGATCGTGGTGCGCTTCGGCTCGATGAAGATGGTCGGCGAGTACCCCTACGACGGCGACGCCAAGCCCGGCTGCGGCTCGAAGCTCGTCGTCCGGACCCACCGCGGCACCGAGGTGGGCGAGATGCTCACCACCACGTGCGAGAACGCCGGCTGCGCCAAGTCGGTCACCCGCAAGGAGCTCCTCGAGTACATCGAGCAGAGCGGCGGCTCGGACTACCCCTTCCACGAGGAGGGGCAGGTCCTGCGGGTGGCGACGGTCGAGGACCTGCAGGCCCACGACCGGCTGGCCGAACGCGGCGCCGCCCTGAAGCCCCGGGTCCGCGGCCGCATCGACGAGCTCGGGCTCGAGATGCGGCTGGTCGAGATCGAGCCGATCCTCGGCGGCGAGACCGTCACCGTGCACTACACCGCCCCCGAGCGGGTCGACTTCCGCGAGCTCGTCCGGCTGCTCGCCGGCGACCTGCAGGCGCGGGTCGTGATGCACCAGGTCGGGGCCCGCGACGAGGCGCGGCTGGTCGCCGACTACGAGCGGTGCGGGCAGTACTGCTGCTGCAAGAACTTCCTCAAGGTGCTGAAGCCGGTCTCGATGGGCGCGGCCAAGATGCAGAAGGCCACGCTCGACCCGCTCAAGATCTCCGGTCGCTGCGGCCGCCTGATGTGCTGCCTGCGGTACGAGGACCAGACGTACCGCGAGCTGAAGAAGCGGCTGCCGCACCGCCGCAGCCGGGTGGGCACCACCGAGGGCCCGGGCATCGTGGTCGACGGCAAGACGCTCGTGCAGCTGGTCCTCGTGAAGCTCGAGCACGACGGACGCGAGATCGCGGTGCCGGTCGAGGAGCTGCTCGATCCCGAGACGTGTCCGCGGCCCGGCGACGAGGCGGCGCAGCGCGAGGCCGAGGCCCGCGTCGATCCGCTCCGCGGCGCGGGGGCCGGGGACGTGGCCGACCGGGCGGCCGCCGGCGAGGCACCGCCGGAGCGGCGGGCGAAGCGGCGGCGGCGGCGGTCCCGAAGCCGCGGCGAGTCCGGCGAGTCCGGCGAGTCCGGCGGGTCCACCGGAAGCAGTGAGGACGGAGCCGGGGACGCGGAAGCCGAGGCCCGGGTGCCGGCGTCGATCCCGACCCCGGGGGATCCGCTCGGACACGATGGCGGCGACGCGGCCGGCGAGCAGGACACGGTGCCGTCGCGCTCGCGCCGCCGGCGCCGGCGCCGGCGTGGGCGGGGCGGCGGCGAGTCGGGCTCCGCGCGCGGCGGAGGCGGGGAGGCCGGCGATGGATCCTCGCCGCGGGCGAGCGACGGATCGGACGACGCGGGCGGCGAGCGCGGGCCGCGGTCCGAGGGGGCGGCCGACGACGACGGCGGCGACGGCCCCCGCCGTCGACGTCGGCGTCGACGCCGGGGCCGGGGCGGCCGCGGGAGCGGCGGAAGCGGCGGCGGTCAGGATGGGCCGCCCGACCGGGGCGACGGACCCGTCGGATGATGCCGTAGACTGGGCGGTTCGCCGGCGGGTGCCCGCGCGGCCCCGCGTTCGTCCCCTTCGAGGTCCGCCGTGCGCCAGTCCCCCTCCCATGCCGACGCCGACGCCGACGCCGACGCCGAGCGGTCCGGCGGGTCGAACGTCGTCGAGACGATGCAGTCGCTGATCGTCGCCTTCGTGGTGGCGATGACCTTCCGGGCGTTCGTCACCGAGGGCTTCGTGATCCCCACGGGGTCGATGGCCCCGACCCTGCTCGGGCAGCACCTCGACTTCCGGGCCCCCGAGACCGGATGGCCGTATGCGGTGGGCTTCGATGCGTCCGCCGGCCCCTCGCAGGACCTGCCACGCCGCATCGCCGAGCTGTCGGACCCGCTGATGGGCCCGAACCGGACCGAGCGAGGCACCGGGGCCCTGCGCCGCATCCACCCGCGGGCGGGCGACCGCATCCTCATCAACAAGCTGTACTACGCGTTCCGCGAGCCCAAGCGGTTCGACGTGGTCGTCTTCAAGAACCCGACGAACCCCAACGGGGCCGACGGCAACTTCATCAAGCGGCTGGTCGGACTCCCGAACGAGTCGCTGTGGCTCCTGGACGGCGACGTCTTCTCCGCCCCGCTCGAAGCGGCCGACGACTTCGACCAGTACGTCGTGCGCCGCAAGCCGGACCACGTCCAGGCGGCGGTCTGGCAGCCGGTCTTCCGCAGCCTGCACCTGCCCGACGATCTGGACGCGGACCCGCGGCGCAACCCGCTCGCGGGCGACGGCTGGGCGTTCGCCGAGGGCACCTACGTGCACGACGGCGACGGTCTCGCCATCCTCGAGTGGAGCAAGGACGCCCGCCGGATGCTGAACGACTGGCATCCCTACAACCAGCTCAGCCGCACCGCCGACGCCGGCGACCGGCCGGTGGGCGACCTGCGGATCGCGGGCACCGTCACCCCCGGCGCGGACGGGCAGGCGGTGACGATCGAGCTCGAGGTCCGCGGCACGCAGTACCGCTGGGAGCTCGGAGGCGGCGTGGCTCGCGTCCGGATGCGGCCGGAGGCGATGGCGGACCTCGGCCCCGACGCCGGGTGGAGCGGCCCGGCTCCGGTCGAGACGCCCGAGCTCGTCGCCGGGCGTCCGGTGCGGATCGAGTGCTGGCACGCCGACCAGCGGCTGGTGCTGCGGCTCGGCGGCCGGACGGTGCTCGAGCACGTCTACGACTGGCGACCGCGCGAGCGGCTCGAGCGGACCACGGGCCGCGCCGCGGGCGGCGACGACGCCGAGTCCCTCGGAGCCCTCGCGGCCCGGCGTCCGCAGTCGATGGCCCTGATCCGCTGGCGCTTCGAGGGCGGTCCGGTCGAGCTCGACCGCGTCGAGGTGGACCGCGACATCCACTACGCGCCGTACGACCCCGGCAAGCTGCCCTTCAGCCTGCGCAGCAACCCGCCGCGGCCGGACCTCGGCGAGCTCCGGGCCTCGCACGGCTACGGATGCCATCCCACCACGCCGGCCCGCATGGGCCCGGACCAGTTCTACATGCTCGGCGACAACACGCTCGCCTCGAGCGACTCGCGGGCGTGGGGCTCGCCGCATCCGATCGTGGCCGAGCAGGTCGACCCGTCGGCCTTCGTCGTGCACCGGTCGCTGCTGCTCGGCAAGGCGTGGGTCGTCTACTTCCCCGCCCTGCATCCGCTCAACGAGGGTGGCCGCGGCTTCATCCCCAACTTCGGCGACCTGCGGTTCATCCGCTGACGTCGGGGCCGGGGACCGGGCCGGCGTCGGCGTCGGGCGCCCCGCGCGTGCCGGCATTCGGCGCCGGATGCCGAGGCGACCGTCCGGCGAGCACCGCCAGCACGTCGTCCACCACGCCGCTCATCGCCCGCTGCGCCGCTTCGGTGCGGCTGGCCACGTGGGGGGTCAGGATCGCCCGCGGGTGGCCGAGGAGCGGATGGCCCGGCGGCACCGGCTCGGGCTCGTGCACGTCGAGGATCGCCGTCGCGCGGGGGCGGGCGTCGAGGAAGGCCCGCAGGTCCGCGGGGTCGACCACGAGACCGCGGCTCGCGTTCATGAGGACGACGTCGTCGCGCAGCGCCGCGAGCCGTGCGGCGCCGTACAGCCCGCGGTTGGCGGGGCGGCCGTCGACGTGGAGCGTGAGGACCTCGGATTCGGCGTGCAGGACGTCGAGGGGCACCGGCTCGGCGCCGGCGGCGGCGGCCACCGCGGGATCGATCGACCGCAGGTCGTGGAAGAGCACGCGGGCGCCGAGCCCGGCGAGGGCGGCGGCCACGCGGCGTCCCACGCGGCCGAGGCCGAGCACGCCGGCCGTCATCGCCTCGGGCGACCGCGGGGCGAGCGCATCCTCCCGCAGGCGACGCCACGCGCGGCCGCCGGTTCCCTCGGGCGGCACGGCGGGGAAGGGCCGCAGGTGCGTGAGCAGCGTGCCGAGCACCCAGCCGACCACGGCGAACGAGTTCGCGTCGGGCGTGTGCACCACCTCGATGCCGCGGGCGCGGCAGGCCGTCACGTCGATCGCGTCGAGGCCGACGCCGGCCCGGCCGACGACGCGCAGGCGCGGAGCACGATCGAGCAGGGCCGCGTCGACGGTGGTGTAGGTGCGGACGACGAGCGCCTCGGCATCCGCGAGCGCGCGGTCGCGTCCGGCGTCCTCGGGGGCGACGCGCCGGACGTCGGCCGCGCGGGCGAGGCGCGCGACGGCCTCGGGATGCAGATGCTCGGTGACGACGATCACGGGACGCGGCTCGACGGTCATCGTGCCGCCCGTCCTCGCCGCGGCGTCGCGTGGGCGTACGGAGCGTCGCCGTGCTCCACGCCCGATCCACCGCTCGTCCGCAGGATCGTCCGCACGCGACGACGGCGATCGCGCGTCGCCGCCGCATCGCCGCGGCGTGCGGTCGGCTCGGACCGGTGCATCGTCGGAATCGCCCGTGACACGGGCAAAAGCATTGACACGTGCTCGCGGTCGCCGGTATCCTCGTCGCTTCGAACGCCCCAGGAGACCGCGATGAACAAGGGCCAGCTCGTCGACTCCGTCGCCGCAGAGATGGACGTGCCGAAGGTGGTGGCGCAGCGCGCCGTCGAGGCCGTGCTCCACTCCATCACGTCCGGCATCAAGGAGGACGAGTCGGTCACCATCGTGGGTTTCGGCTCCTTCCAGCGCAAGACGCGGGCCGCCCGCACGGTGCGCAACCCCGCCACCGGCGAGCCGATGGAGGTCAAGGAGTCGGTGACGGTCGGCTTCAAGCCGTCGACCGCGCTCCGCGACGGCATCCGCTGACGGAGCGTACGGCCGACCCGCGCCGTCGATCCCGGGGCGGGGCAGGACGCCCGGCGACGCCACGTCGCCGATCCCGTCACGACGCGATCACGTTGACGATGCGCCCGGGCACGACGATGACCTTGCGCACCGTCTGCTCGCCGATCGCGGCCGCGACCGCCTCGTCCGCCAGCGCCGCCGCCTCGATCGCTGACGGCTCCGCGTCCGCGGCCACGGTGACGCGGCCGCGCACCTTGCCGTTCACCTGCACCGGCAGCTCGACCGAGTCGTCGACGAGCCGGTCGGCGTCGACGGCCGGCCACGGCTGCTCGGCCACGAGCCCCTCGCGGCCGAGGCGCGACCAGAGCTCCTCCGCGAGATGCGGGGCGAACGGCGCGAGGCAGGTGACGAACCGCGCGAGTTGATCGTCCGTCAGCGGGCCGGCCTTGGTGGCCTCGTTCACGAACTCGATCATCGCCGCGATCGCGGTGTTGAAGGCGAGCCGCTCGACGTCGCCGCCCACCTTGTCGATGGTGCGGTGCAGCCGGGTCTCGAGCTCGTCGTTCGGCGCGTCCGCGAGCCGCAGCTCCCCCGTCGACTCGTCCACCGCGAGGCGCCACGCCCGCTGCAGGAACCGGAACGGACCGGCGATGTCCTGGGTGTTCCAGGGCTTGCTCGCCTCGAGCGGCCCCATGTACATCTCGTAGAGCCGGAACGTGTCCGCCCCGTACGACTCGATCACGTCGTCGGGGTTGATGACGTTGCGCAGGCTCTTGGACATCTTCGCGATCACGCGGGTCACCGGCTCGCCCGTCGCCCGCTCGACGAAGGTCGGGTCGTCGCCGTCGCGCGCGGCCGGCCGCTCGTCGACCTCGTCCACGGGGACGAGCGACCGGTCGGCCCGCTGGAAGGCGAAGCTCGTGATCATCCCCTGGTGGAACAGCCGGCCGAAGGGCTCCGGCGTCGACACCTCGCCGAGGTCGAAGAGCACCTTGTGCCAGAACCGGGCGTAGAGCAGGTGCAGGACGGCGTGCTCGGCGCCCCCGACGTACAGGTCCACGCCGCCGCGGTGGTGCCGGGTGGGATCCCAGGCCTCGCCGGGCCCGGCGGGTCGCGACGCGTCGCCCTTCCGCGAGACGAGCCAGTACCGCTCGGCGTCGCGGCCGACGAAGCGCTCGTCGTTGCCGGGGTCGCAGAACCGCAGGTAGTACCAGCACGAGCCGGCCCAGCCGGGCATGGTGTTCGTCTCGCGCCGCACCGGCGTCTCGGGCGGGAGCCGGTCGGGCGACACGCCGGCCTCGCCCGCCGTCGTCTCGACCCAGTCGATCGCCTTGGCGAGCAGCGGCACCGGCTCGTCGGACTCCACCGGCTCGTAGTCGGCGAGCTCGGGAAGCTCCACCGGCAGGCGGTCGGGATCCACGGGGTGGTGGTGGCCGTGCTCGTCGAAGACGATCGGGAACGGCTCGCCCCAGTACCGCTGGCGGCTGAAGAGCCAGTCGCGGAGCCGGTAGTTGACGCGGCGGCGGCCGATGCCCGAGGCCTCCACCCAGTCGATCGCCGCCTCCCTGGCCGCCGCGGTCGGGAGGCCGTCGAGCCGGGGGCCGCCCGCGGGGCTGTTCACCGCGGTGCCGTGGGCCGCGTCCGCCTCGCCGCTCAGCCGGACGAGCCGGTGATCGCGGGCCGCCTCGGCCAGGGCGATCACGTCGGGCTCGGCGTCCGGACCGCCCGCCGCCGTGGCCGCGAGCCGCGTGATCCGGCTGCGGAGCGCCTTGGGCACGCCGCCGCCGCCCCCCCCGGTGGCCGCCGCCCAGGCCGCGTCGGGCTCGGCCGGGGTCGCGCCGCCTCCGCCGGTGCGGGCGTGCACGTACCCGGCGATCGCGGCGATCCGCGCGTCGGCGGGCACCGCGCCCGGATCGTCGAGCAGCCGCACCGCCGCCTCGCGGATCGCCGCCGCCTCGGCCGTGTGCACCACGTCGACGATCGGCAGGTCGAAGGCGAGGGCGAACGCGAAGTCGCGCTCGTCGTGGGCGGGGACGGCCATGATCGCGCCGGTGCCGTAGCCCATGAGCACGTAGTCGGCGGTCCAGACCGGGATCGCGTCCCCAGTGGCGGGGTTGATCGCCCGCACCCCGGTGTCGACACCGGTCTTCTCGTCCGCATCGGCCATGCGGTCGACGTCGGCGCGATTCCGAGCCGCGTCGACGTACGCCCGCAGCCGGTCGACATCGGTGCCCGCGGGCGGGTCGGCCAGCACCGCCTCCACCAGCGGGTGTTCCGGGGCGACCACCATGTACGTCGCGCCCCCGATCGTGTCGGGCCGGGTGGTGAAGACCCGCAGCCGGGCCGCGTCCCCGCCCGCGGCGGCGATCGCGGCGGGCGGGTCGAGGAGCGCGAAGTCGATCTCCGCCCCCTCGCTGCGGCCGATCCACTCCCGCTGCATCGTCAGCGTCGACTCGGGCCAGTGCAGCCCGTCAAGGTCCCGGAGCAGCCGCTCGGCGTACGCGGTGATGCGGAACATCCACTGACGGAGCGGCTTCCGGAGCACCGGGTGCTGGCCGCGCTCGCTCCGGCCGTCGATGACCTCCTCGTTGGCCAGCGCGGTGCCGAGCTTCGGGCACCAGTTCACGGTCTGCTCGCCCAGGTACGCGAGCCGGTGGTCGTCGATCACCGCGCGGCGCCCGTCCGCGTCGAGGCGGCCCCACGCCTCCGGATCGGCCTGCGCCGCCCCCGCCCCCGCGTCCACGGCCCGGCCGTTCGCGTCGAGCACCAGCCGTCCCGCGTCGAGGTCGGCCTCGAGCTGCGCCACGGGCCGGGCGGCGTCGACCCGCGGATCGAACCACGACTCGTAGCAGCGGAGCCAGATCCACTGCGTCCAGCGGTAGTACGCCGGGTCGATGGTCGCGAGCTCGCGGTCCCAGTCGTACGAGAAGCCGAAGAGCTGCAGCTGCCGCCGGAAGTTGTCGATCGCGGTGCGGGTGGTCACCGCCGGGTGCACGCCGGTCTGGATCGCGTACTGCTCGGCCGGCAGGCCGAAGGCGTCCCAGCCCATCGCGTGAAGGACGTTGAAGCCGTTCATCCGCTTGTAGCGGCAGAGGATGTCGGTGGCGGTGTAGCCCTCCGGGTGGCCGACGTGCAGGCCGGCGCCGGAGGGATACGGAAACATGTCGAGGCAGTAGAACTTCGGCTTCGCGGCGTCGAATCCGGCGTCGCCGGGGTTCGGGGTGCGGAAGCACGCCGCCTCGGCCCACGCCCGCTGCCAGCGGGCCTCGATGGTGCGGGCCATGTCCGCGTCGTAGCGGTGCCGGGGGGCGTCGGCGTCGATGGCGGCCTCGGTCGCGGGGGCGGCGGGGGTGCCGTGCGGGCGGGTCATGGGCGGGCTCGCGGCGGGATCGGACGCGGGGCGCGTCGGGGCTCGGGTCGACGATGCCGCCACGACGGGGCATGCGCGGCCGTCGCCGGACGCGGGACGGCTCGGACGTGGGGCCCGGGACGTGGCGGTCCCGCCCGAGGCCCGGGCGGGGAGCGATGAGGATACGGAGTCGGGCGGCGGAGGCGGCGGGG
>CAYLNM010000152.1:0-10333 GCA_964385045.1 uncultured Isosphaeraceae bacterium | reverse complement strand
GGGGCGGGGACCGGGGCGATCGCCCGCGTGACGGGCCCGGACGCGCGGTTGCCCCCGGCCGCCCGCAGCCTGCCGCGGCCGCCATCGGGCGTTCGCCTCCCGGCTCCGGGGGCTCCTCCGCAGGGCAGCCTCCCCCAGTCCACACGACCGGACGCGGGACGGGCCGAACCCGCGCCGGCGGCTGGCATCCGGGAGCGCGGGACCGGACCCTCGACCCGCGGGCCGGCACGCGGCCGAGCCCACAGGGGAGGACGGCATCATGGCGAGGTGGATCCACGAGCAGGCCGGACGGACGAGCCGGGCGATCGCGCTGGCGGCGACGGCCGATCGGACGAGCGAGGACGACGGACTGCGGCTGATCGTGGTCGCGATGGCCCTCGGCATGATGGTCGCGGCCCTGATCTGAGCGGCGACCCGGCGGCGGCCCGCGGCCCCCGAGACCGCGATCCGACCGACGACCGCCGAGGGGACGACACGACCCTGACGCCGGACGGGCCGCGGACCGAAGCCCGCGCCCGTCCGGCCACGAACCAGCGCGAACGGCCGGGACCGACGGACCGGCCGGCGCGGAACGACTCCGTCGGCGAGCGGTGGTGGAGGGACGGATCGACGGCTCGCCCGAACGCCCCGGTCGTTCGCCCCGCGGAGGGGGGGCGAGGCCGGGGCGTGTCGTTGCGCGGTGCGCGGCGCTGCGTCTGCTGCTGCTTCGACCGCGGCGACGGCGGGCGCCACGGCCACGGGGGAGGCCGGGCCAAGGGGCCGGCCGCGCCTCGCCGTGGGGCCGCCGCCCCGCCGGTGGCGTCCGCCGGCTCAGTCGGCTTCGGCGTCCGCGTCCGCGTCCGCCGTCGCACCGGGGTGCGCCCGCGCCGGGGCCCGCGCGAGGGCCCGCTCGAGCTCCTTGACGCGCCTCGCGAGCCCGCCGAGGTCCTGCATCACGAGCAGGTTCCGCCGCATCCGCGGGAGGTCGACCGCGGGAGCACCGCCGATCCGGCGGCCCGCCTCGACGTCCGAGGCGATGCCGGACTGCCCCGCGACCTGCACCCCGTCGCCGATCTCGAGGTGGCCGGCCACGCCGACCTGGCCGCCCATCACCACGTAGTCGCCCACCGTCACCGAGCCGCTGATGCCGACGAGCGACACGAGCAGGCAGCCGCGGCCGATGGTCGTCCCGTGGCCGATCGAGATGAGGTCGGCGAACTTCGTGCCCGCCCCGATCCGCGTCTCGCCCATCGCGGCCCGCTCGATCGCGTTGCCGGCCCCGAGCTCGACGTCGTCCTCGAGCACCACCGTGCCCGTCTGCGGGATCTTGGCGTGGACGCCGCGGTGGGTGGCGTAGCCGAAGCCGTCGTGCCCCACCACGGTGTTGGCGTGCAGGGCCACGCGGTCGCCCACCGTGCAGTCCTCGTAGACCACCGCGTTGGGATAGAGGATGCAGTCGGCCCCGATGCGGGCCCGCGCCCCGACGTATGCGCCGGGGTAGAGCACCGTCCGCGGGCCGACCTCGGCTCCGGCCTCGACGGTGACGAAGGGATGCACGTGCGCGCCGGGGCCGATCGTCGCCTCGGGCGACACCGCCGCCCGCTCGCTCACGATCGCCGGGCCACCGGGGGACGCGGGGCCGCCGCCGCCCTCGGCCGGCGGGGCGGGGGACGCCTCCTCGGCGCCGTCCGCGGGCGGCCGGCCGTCGATCGGCCGCGGGTGCTCGCGAAAGCCGCGGAGGGCGATGAGCGCGTTGCGGAAGGCGTAGTACGGATCGTCGCACTCGAGTCGGCGCAGTCCCTCGGGCGCGCGGACGTCGGGGGCGAGGATGACCGCGGCCGCCCGCGTGTCCGCGAGGTGCCGCGCGTAGCGGGCGTTGGCGAGGAACGCGACCTCCTCGGGACCGGCGCTCTCCAGCGACGCGACGCCGCGCACGAGCGGGTCGCCGTCGCCGTGCAGACGGGCCCCGATCCGCTCGGCGAGGTCGCTCAGGTGCATGGTCATGATGCGGCGAGGATATCAGTCCGGGTGGCACGCGGCCGCCGATGCGGTGCCGATGCGCCGCGGGTGCACCGCCGCTCGATGCCGCGGGCCGACGGCGCCGCCCGCGTCGTGCCGCGCGACCGCGGCGCGGTTGTGGGGCCCCGGGGCCACCGCTATCCTCCTCGCCACGATGATCCGCCCCCGTGCCGCAGCCCCACGGCGGTCCGCGTCCGGTCCGTCGTCACGGACGATGGGCGCGACGGCGGACGAGCCGGCCGTCCCACCGTGCCGCCCCGCGGCCCCCGGCGGCTCGGGCGCCGGCCGTGACGTCGCGGCCTGCCGGGCTTCCCGACCCCGATCCCGACCCCGATCCCTCGATCGCGACGGTCGGCCGTGCACGGGCACCGACGGCGCCGCCCACCCGCCGGTCCGCGAGGCGGCCGGCCGCGCGGCCTGGCTCGCCACCGTCGTCCTCGCCTCCGCCGGCCTTGCGATCCCCGCCGCCCCCGCGTCCGGGGTCGCCGCCGCCGCGCAGGTCGCGCCGCCGCCCCGCGACACGCCCGAGGACGAGCTCGTCGACCGGCTGGTGGCCGACGTCGTGATCGAGGGCGTGCAGGGGCGGCTCCTCGACCTCGCCCGCAACAACGTCCGCGTCGCCCCGGGCGACCCGTACGACCCGTCGATCGGCCGCGAGGACGTCGTCAACCTGTACCGGCTCGGCCGCTTCCGCCGGGTCTCGGTCGAGGCGGAGCTGCAGGACGACGGCACGGTGGTCGTGATCTACCGCCTCGAGGAGCAGCCCACCGTCCTCGAGGTGCAGGTCGTCGGCAACAAGGCCGTCTCCGACCAGGAGATCCTCGGCATCGTGCGGCAGGGCCGTGGCGGTCCCCGCGACGACTACCTCATCGAGAAGGCGATCCGCGACATCCGCGAGCTGTACGTCGAGAAGGGCTACTACCTCACCGACGTCTCGGTCGACCGCCCGCTGCTCGAGGACCAGGACACGCTGCTGTTCCGGATCATCGAGGGCCCACGAGTCCGCATCCGCCGCATCGCGTTCGAGGGCAACGACGCCTTCTCCGCCGACCGGCTGAAGGCCGAGACCGACTCGCGGACGCACATCTTCATCCTGCGGCAGGGCGTGCTCGACGAGGACATCCTCGCTCGCGACCGGGCGGCGCTGGTCGAGTTCTACACCGACCGCGGCTACCTCGACGTGCGGATCGACAGCGTCATCGACCTGAGTCCCGACAACCGCGAGGCCACGGTCACGTTCCTCGTCGAGGAGGGCCCGCGCTACCGGGTGGGCGAGATCCGGCTCGAGAACGCCGCCGACCGCGACGCCCCGCTCGCCTTCCTCGACGCGGCCCAGGTGCGGGCGCTGATCCCGCTCAAGTCGGGCGACACCTACTCCGCCGACAAGGTGGACGAGAGCATCGGGGTGCTCGAGGACGCCTGGGGCACGGTGGGCTACGTCGACGTCCAGGTCACGCCGGTGCCGCTCTGGACGGGCGACGAGCCGGTGGTCGACCTGCTGCTGTCGATCCGCGAGGGACGCCGCTACCTCGTGGGCATGATCGACGTGAAGGACAACTTCCTCACCCGCGACAAGGTGATCCGCCGCGAGCTGGAGATCCGGCCCGGCCGCCCGTTCGACACGCGGCAGCTCGAGGAGAGCGAGCGGCGGGTCGATCGCCTCCGGCTCTTCTCGGCCACGCGGGTCACGGTGCAGGACGAGCGGCCGGACGAGACCCCGGGCGTCCGCGACGTCCTCATCGAGGTCAACGAGCGGAACACCGGGTCGATCAACTTCGGCGCCGCGGTGGGCTCGGACTCGGGCGTCTTCGGCGAGTTCTCGATCCGGCAGGACAACTTCGACCTCTTCGACCTGCCGGAGACGGCGGGCGAGCTGCTCACCGGCCGCGCGTTCCGCGGGGCGGGGCAGAAGTTCGCCCTCACCATCCGGCCCGGCAGCGAGATCTTCGAGTACTCGACCTCGATCACCGAGCCGAGCCTCCTCGACTCCGAGTACTCGCTGTCGGTGGGCGGCTCCTACCGCGAGCGGCGGTTCTCCGACTACGACGAGGAGCGGCTGCGGGGCTCGCTCGCCCTCGGCCGCCGCTTCGGCGACGTGTGGCAGGGCTCGCTCCGCGTGCGGGGCGAGAACGTCGAGCTCAGCGACATCCAGACCGACGCCCCCACCGAGCTGCTGCTCGACCGCGGGCCGGACACGCTCACGAGCCTCGGCGTGTCGATGACCCGCACCACGGTGGGCACCATCGTCCGGCCCGGCCGCGGCAGCCGCCTCGAGCTCGCCCTCGACCGGGTGGGCGCCCTCGGCGGCGACTACGACTTCTGGCGGGCCGAGGCCGACTACAGCGTCTTCCTGACGCTGGCCGAGGACTTCCTCGGTCGCCGCTCGATCCTGCGGCTCAACACGCGGGCCGGCTACATCTTCGACGCCGACCCGCGGGTGCCGACCTACGAGCGGTTCTACCTCGGCGGCCGGTCGTTCCGCGGCTTCGAGTTCCGCACCGTCTCGCCCAAGGGCGTGCGGATCGACAACGGCGAGCAGGCCGACTCGGTCGGCGGCACGTGGCTGTTCTTCGCCGGCGCCCAGTACGAGGTGCCGATCTTCCAGGAGAACGTCAACGGCGTCGTGTTCGTGGACACCGGCACCGTGACCGACTCGGTCGGCTTCGACGACTACCGCGTCTCGGTCGGCTTCGGCGTGCGGCTCTACATCCCGCAGCTCGGCCCGGTGCCGATCGCGTTCGACTTCGGCTTCCCGATCAAGGACGTCGAGGGCGACGAGGACCAGGTGCTGAGCTTCAGCGCCGAGCTGCCGTTCTGACCGGCGGCGAGCCGGGGCCCGGCGGCGACTGGCGGCGACTGGCGGCGACTGGCGGCGTTCGGCGGCGTTCGGCGGCGTTCGGCGGCGCATGGCGGGGCGGGGGGCGGCTCGACGAGGATCGGACGCCCGCCGCTCGCCGAGCCGTCCCCGAAGCCGCGGCTTCGGGCGATCCGCCCGGGCGACCGCTGCGTAGGGACGGAGACCCGCGGAGACGGGCCACCCCGCGGTGCGGCGGGCCCCGATCCGGAATGGGCGGCGGGCGGATCGGGTCCACCCCGTCTCGCCCCTCGCGGACCGTCGTTCGGCTGTCCGGCTGTCCGGCTGTCCGGCTGTCCGGCTGTCCGGCCGTGCCGGCGCCGATGCCGCCGCCGACGCGGCCTGTCGCGGGCGGCGGCCCCGCTTGCGTCGTCCGACAGGGCGACGATCATGTGCCCGATCGGGACCGCGGCCTCGCGCCGGTCGCGGGCTCGCCCCCACCTCCGACCCCGGAGCCTTCCGTCATGTCCGATGCCTCTTCGATCACCGTCCGCGTGCCTCGTCGCCTCGCCGTCGCCCTCGTGGCGGCCCTCGCCGGTCTCGGCCTCGTCGGAGCGGGCGTCGCGGGCGGGGCTCGGCTCGCCCGGCCCACGTCGGTCGCGGTGGTGGACCTCCAGGAGGTCATCGAGAACCTCTCCGAGTACCAGGCCATGCAGCAGGAGCTCGCGACGATGCAGTCGCAGCTCGAGGAGGAGGGCCAGGCGATGGTCGCCGACGTGCAGGCGATCTTCGAGCGCATGCAGTCGCTGGCCGAGGCCGAGCAGGCGGGCGAGCTCGACGAGGCGGGCCGGGCCGAGTTCGAGGAGCTGCGCGACCGGTACCGCCTCAAGGACCTCGAGTTCAAGGCCTGGGACCAGCGGTCCCTGCGGCGGATGGACTGGGAGCGGAGCTACGGGCTGGAGGAGCTCTACCGCACCATCATCGCCGAGATCGAGGCGATGTCGTCCGCCGGCGGCTGGGACGTCGTGCTCGCCGACGACAGCGACTTCGAGCTCACCGTCGACCGGCGGCAGGAGAACGCCACCGGCCAGATCCTGACCCAGCTCGGGCGCAAGCGCGTGCTGCACGCGGCCCGTGGGGTGGACATCACCCAGGACCTCATCGATCGCATGAACAACGCGTGGGCCGCGGGCGAGGGCTGATCGTCCGCCCGTGATCCCGGGCGGGGCGGGCTGCCACGCCGCGGGCCGGCCGCTCGGCCCCCCGGCCGCTCGCCACCCCTCGCCTCCGCTCGCCCGTCACGACCTTCCCGGCCGGTCCCTCCGACCGGCCGACGCCCGCCCACCCGCGCCCGACCCTGACTCGCCGCCGCCGGCGGCCCCGGAGGCCCCCATGGCCCGGACTTCCTCGACTTCCCCGACGTTCCCGCTCCGATCCCGCCTCTCCCTGACCGCCCTCGCGTGCTGCGCGATGATCTGCGGCACCGTCCTGCTCGCCCCGGTGGTGCAGGCCTCCCGCCAGGACGGCAGCGCGGCCGCGGTCGTCGCGACGATCGATCTCGAGCGGGTGATCGACAACCTCGACGCGATGGCCGCGGCCAACGCCGAGCTCGCCGACGCGGCGGAGCTCTATCAGGACCGCATCGAGGAGAAGCGCGAGACGCTCGAGCTGCTGCAGGAGGAGATCGACCTGCTCGTCGGCCCGCAGCGGGACGAGAAGCTCGCCGAGGCCGAGGTGATGGCCGACGACCTGCGCGTCTTCACGACGTTCGCCGAGGGCAAGCTCGAGGAGCAGCGGGTCGTGGCCCTCCGCCGCATCTACGAGGACGTGCGCGAGGCGGCGGCGCGGCTGAGCCGGGCCAACGGCTGGGACCTCGTCCTCGTCAACGATGCCCTCGTCGACGTCCCGCCGGTGGGCAGCCAGCAGGAGCTGATGCGGCAGATCTCCGCCCGCCGCGTGATCTACGGCGACTCCCGCATCGACGTCACCGACGCCCTCATCCAGACCATGAACGAGGCGGGCTGAGGCCGGTGCCGGCCCGGCCCCGGGAGCTCACCGTCGAGCGGCTCGTCGCGCTCGCGGACGGACGGCTGGTCTCCGGCGACCCCGGCGGCCGCGTCACCGGCGTGGCCGCCCTCGACGACGCGGGGCCGGGCGACGTGAGCTTCGTCACCCGCTCGGCGTTCGCGCGGCGTCTGCCGAGCTGCCGGGCCGCGGCGGTCCTCGTGTCCGAGGGGGTCGAGCTGCCCGACACGGGCGGGGACGGCCCCGCGGTGGTGCGGGTGGCCGACGCCGAGCTGGCGCTGGCCGAGATCCTCGAGGCGTTCGCCCCCGAGCCCGACCGCCCCGCGGCGGGCGTGCATCCGTCGGCGGTGGTCGACCCGGCCGCCCGCCTCGGGGCCGGCGTCGCGATCGGTCCGCACGCGAGCGTGGGGCCGCGGGCGGTGATCGGGGACGGCGCGGTCCTGCATCCGGGGGTCCGGGTGGGGGCCGACGCCGCCGTGGGGGCGGGGAGCGAGCTGGGGCCGAACGTCGTGGTGGGGGCCCGGTGTCGCATCGGGCGGATCTGCCGGTTGCACGCCGGGGTCGTGATCGGGGCCGACGGCTACAACTACCGGCCGGCCCCCGATGGCCGCGGGCTCCGCAAGATCCCCCAGATCGGCGACGTCGTGATCGGCGACGACGTCGAGATGGGGGCGTGCTGCGCGATCGATCGGGCGAAGTTCGGATCGACCGTGATCGGCGACGGCACCAAGCTCGACAACCACGTCCACGTCGGCCACAACTGCGTGGTGGGGCGGTCGGTCGTGATGGTGGCGGCGGTCGTCCTCGGCGGGAGCGTCCGGGTGGGGGACGGGGTCCAGATCGGCGGCAACGCGACCATCCGCGACCACGTCACGGTGGGGCCGGGGGCCCGGATCGGGGGCCTCTCGGCGGTCAGCCGGGACGTACCGGCGGGCGAGGAGGTGCTCGGCATCCCCGCCCGCGACGCCGCGGTGGAATTGCGGGCGTGGGCGGAGCGGCTTACCATTCGGCGTTCGTCACGGGAACGGACCCGGGGCCAGGGGGCTCCGGGCGACCCCGTGCGCGGCCGCTGAGCCGCGGTCCGGAGCGGCACCGAGGCCCGCTCCGCCGGACCGCGTTCGCGGCGACCGCGAGATGCCCCCGAGGCCGCCGACCGGCGGCGGGTCCCGGGGTCCGGAGGCCGGACGAGCCCCGCCGGAGGCCGGAGCCGGGCAGGACGCCGGGTGGCGAGAACGATGGTGCACGTCGCGAGCGAGACCGTCCGGGAGGCACAGGCCGTCGGCTGGCAGCAGACGGTCGCGGGACCGGTGCGCATCGCCGGCAAGGGTCTGCTCCTCGGCGAGGACGCGAACGTCGTGATCGAGCCGGCCCCGCCGGACCACGGCATCGTCTTCGAGCGCAGCGACCTCGACCCGCCGGTCCGCATCCCCGCCGACGCGCGGTACGTGAGCAAGCGGGCCCGCCGCACCACGCTGAAGAACGGCGAGGCGACGGTCGAGACGGTCGAGCACTGCATGTCGGCCCTCGCCGGGCTGCAGATCGACAACGCCCTGATCCGCATCGACGGCCCCGAGCTGCCGTGCGGCGACGGATCCGCCGCCCCCTTCGTCGACCCGATCCTCGAGGTCGGCCTCGAGCAGCAGGACGTGCCCCGCCGCGTCTACCGCATCCGCCGTCCGATCATGCTCGAGGACGGCGACGCGATGATCTCGATCTTCCCGAGCGAGCGTCCCGAGTTCTCGGTGACCTTCGACCTCGACTACGGGGACAACGGCCACCGCATCAAGCGGCAGATGCAGTCCTTCGTGAACCACAACGGGGACTACTCGCAGGAGATCGCCCGCGCCCGGACCTACTCCCTCCAGGAGGAGGCCCAGGCGCTCTGGGACCGCGGGATGTGCCGCCACCTCTCGCCCGCCGACGTCCTGGTGATCGGGGACGACGGGCCGATCGACAACGAGTATCGCTTCGACAACGAGCCGGTGCGGCACAAGATCCTCGACCTGCTCGGGGACCTGTACCTCGTGGGGCGGCCGGTGCACGGCCGCGTCGTCGCCCGCAAGAGCGGGCACGACCTCAACCGCCGGATGGCGCTGCGGATCATCGACCAGGCCCGGGCCGAGGCGCGGATGGACGCGATTCGTCACGGCTGCGAGCTCGACATCCGCGCCATCCAGCGCATCATGCCCCACCGGTACCCGATGCTGCTCGTCGATCGCGTGGTCGCCGTCGACGGCGACAAGCGGGCGATCGGCATCAAGAACGTCACGATCAACGAGCCGTTCTTCAACGGCCACTACCCGGGAACGCCCATCATGCCGGGCGTCCTCATCGTCGAGGCGCTGGCCCAGCTCGGCGGGCTGCTGATGAGCCGCAAGCTCGAGCACACCGGCAAGATCGCGGTGCTCCTGAGTCTCGACAAGGTCAAGCTTCGCCGGCCGGTCACCCCGGGGGACCAGCTGGTCCTCGAGGCCGAGGCCATCCGGGCGCGGGCCCGGACCGGCACCATGCGGTGCGAGGCGTGGGTCGGCGAGCAGATCGCCGCCCAGGCCACCATCCGCTTCATGATGGTGGACGCCGAGTCCGACTGACGCGTTCCCGGCCGACACAGGCTGCGGTCCGCCCTCCCTTCGGGCGGACCCCGGATCCCTCCGATGAGCACGATCCATCCCACCGCCATCGTCCACCCCGACTCGGTCATCGAGGAGGGGGCGACCATCGGCCCGTACTGCGTCGTCGGGCCGCGGGTGACGGTGGGCGCCGGCACCATCCTCCACAATCACGTGGTGGTGGACTCCAACACGACGATCGGCCGGGACAACGAGGTCTTCCCGTTCTCCGTGATCGGGGCCGACCCGCAGGACAAGAAGTTCCACGGGGAGCACACCACCTGCGTGGTGGGCGACCGGAACAAGATCCGCGAGCACGTCACGATCCACCGCGGGACCGAGACCGGCGGCGGGGTCACCCGCGTCGGCAGCGACAACCTGATCATGGTGGCGGCCCACCTCGCCCACGACTGCCGCATGGGCGACGAGATCGTGATCGCCAACCAGGTGATGATCGCGGGTCACGCGGTGATCGAGGACGGCGCGTCGATCGGCGGCGGGGCGGGCGTGCACCACTTCGCGACGATCGGCACCTGCGCGTTCGTGGGCGGCCTCGCCCGCATCAGCAAGGACGTGCCGCCGTACATGCTCGTCGAGGGCAACCCGGCCGAGGTGCGCTCGTGCAACGTGATCGCGATGAGCCGCCGCGGCTACGGCGACGACGAGATCGACGCGATCAAGGACGCGTACAAGCGGCTCTTCCGCGAGAACGGAGCGCCGATGTCGGAGAAGCTCGCCACCCTCCGGCGCGACTACCCGCGGCTGCGGGCGATCGTCAAGCTCTGCGACCACCTCGAGGCCAGCGCGTGCGGCGTGCACGGCCGGGCCCTCGAGAACAGCCGCACCGACAGCAAGTGGGCCTCGCGGGTGCCGGCGGCGAAGCACTGACGGCGGGCGGCCGGGGCTC
>CAYLNM010000151.1:3053-10546 GCA_964385045.1 uncultured Isosphaeraceae bacterium | reverse complement strand
AGGAGGAGCGGGAGCCCGCCCGCGGGGCCACGCCCCGTGGCGCGGAGCCGGCCGCCGCAGATGCAGGCCCGCCGTCGGAGGAAGCGGCGGCCGACGCACTGCGGCGGCTGCTCCCGCCTCCTCCGGGCTCGCCCGCGGGATCGCCGGCCACGGCGCCCGCGGGATCGCCGGCTCCGGATCCCGCGCCCGCCGACCTGCCGGGGAACCGGAGTCTGTTCGACCTGGCGACGCCCGCGGGAACGGCGGGGACGACCAGGCCGCTCGCCGAACCGTCGCCTGCCGCCGCGCCGGACCGCGCAGCGACGCCGACGACCACGCCCGGCGCCGCCACGCGCTCCGACCGCCGTCCACCCGCCTTCGATGCCTCGCGATCTCGTGGCGACGGCGCCGGGGACATCGTCGGCGGACTGCTCGCCATGCTGCTCGCGGTGCTCGCGCTGGGCCTCGCGGTCGTCATCCTCTGGCTGGTGATCCGCTGGATCGCAGGTGGCATCGCGTCCCTCTTCCGGTCCGACGACGAGGAGCGGGTCGCGCTCGGCCCGCTGGGTCCGAGCGCGGGTCTGGTCTCCGGCCGCGGGCCCGGCGTGGACGAGGAAGACGTTCGGCCCGCCCCGGGCGTCGACTCCGCCGAGGACCCGGCGACGCCCGGGCATCGCGCGGCCCCGACGAACCACCGCACGCCCTTCGTCTCGCCCGCCGAGCCGTTCGTGCCCACGTCCGAGCCCGACGATCCGCCCGGCACGCCGACCTGGGCCGCTCCGCCGCCGCCCGTCGCGCCCGTCGCGCCCGCCGCGCCCGCCGAACCGGCGGAGCCCGCGGGGACCGGTGCATCCGTCGCCGCGGCGCCCATCGATCCCTCCGGGACCCCGGCCCCGTCGTCACCCACCGCGCCACCCGACGACCGCGTCGTCGTCGTGGTCGCCGGCGGCGACGACGGCGAAGGCCTCGGCGGCGACGCCGCGCCCGGTGGCGAGCCCGCCACCGTCGTCGCCGGTCCGACCGTCATCCACCCGCCCGCCGCGGCGTTCACCGGCCCGACCACCATCGCCGGCCCTGGCGCCCGGGGCGGCGTCGTCCCCGTCCCGCCCGGCGTCGCCACCGCCACCGCCACCGCGCACCCGCGCACGCGCCGCATCCCCCTGGCCAACGGCCGGATCCTCCTCGTCGTCCACGACGACGAGCCGCGGCCGTCCTCCCCCGACACCGCCGACGCGCCCGACGCGCCCGACGCGCCCGACGCGCCCGACGCCGAGCCCTCCGAGGAAGCCTGACCCATGTCCACCACGCCCATCCGCCCCGCACATGCGTACCCGCACGCCCCGGCCCACGCCCCGGCCCACGCCGACGCCCCGAATCGACCGGTCGAAGTCGCCGCGCCGGCCGGCGCCCCGCCACGGCGCGGCGACGGACTCGGCGCCCGCCGGATCCTCCTGCTGCTGTGCTTCCTGATCCCGTGCGTGCTGATCGAGCTGCTGGTGATGTACACCTGCTACCACATGCTCGTGCAGACCACCAACCCCGCGGTCGCGGTGGTCGCCGGGCTGAGCATCGTCGCGGTGGTGCTCATGGGCGTGGAGCTGCTGAAGATCCCGTTCGCGGTCGCGTCCGCGGCGGCGCCCGGCCGCATCGTCCGCTGGATCTGCACCGGACTCTTCTTCGTCGTCTCGATCGGCACCGCCGAGACGATCATGACCGGCGTCTCGAAGGTGTACGAGCTCTCGATCGAGCCGGCGGTGCGCGCGGAGGAGCAGATCGACGCCGCCGGCAGCCGGATCGCCGCCGCGGAGGCGGAGATGGGCGAGCTCGCCGCCGGCTCCGAGCAGGTCGAGGCCCTCATCGAGCAGCGGCGCGACGAGGCGACGACCGAGCTCGAGCGCCTCGCCGCCGAGCGGGCCGCCCGCTTCGCCGAGCTCGACCGGCGGGCCGAGGAGGCACGGGCGACGAGCGGCCTCGAGCCCCTCGAGCGCGAGCGGCTCGCGTCCATCGACGAGGCGATCGCCGAGCGGCGGCGTGCGATGACCGCGACGGGCCCGGGCGCCGACCGCATCGACGCCCTCGACGCCGAGATCACCGCGTTGCTCGCCGCCGGCTCCGAGGCCACGTCCCGGCTCAACGTCAGCCTGCGGGCGATCGGCGAGCGCGAGCAGGCCGACCTCGTCCGCCTGCAGGAGGCCGCCCGCGAGCGTCGGGCCGCCGCCGGCGACGACCGCGACGCCGAGCTCGCCCGGCTCGACGCCGAGCTCGCTGCGGCGTCCGAGGAGCGGGCCGCGATCGTGGAGCGCCGCGACGCGGAGATCGCCGAGCACCGCGCCAACGACCGCGCCTTCTACAACCTGCGCGAGAAGATCCAGGCGGCCGAGGAGCGGGCGGAGGCCGCCCTGGCCGAGGTCGACGCCCGGATCCGCGAGGTTCGCGCCCAGCGGGACCGCCTGCGTGGTGCCGCCGACCCGCGGGCGGCGGTCGACGCCTGGCTCGCGGCGGAGACCGGCCGCGTCCGCGCGGCGGCGGAGGCCGAGCGCGAGGCCGCCCGCGCCGAGCATCGAGCCGCCGCCGAGACCCGAACGGCCCGGCGCGAGCAGCTCGACGCCGAGCGGGCCCGGCTCACGGAGGCGATGGCCGCGGAGGCGTCCCGCCGCAACGAGCGGCTCGTGGCCGAGATCGCCTCGCTCGAGGCGGAGGCGGCGGGGCTGCGCGAGGCGGCGTCCGACCGGGTCGCCGCGGCCCGCGCCGAGGTGGACGCGCGTCTCGCCGCGGTCGCGGAGGATCGACGCCGCGTGACGGAGGAGCTCGACGCGGCGGTGGCCGCGGTGATCGCGGACCGCGACGAGCGCATCGCGCGGCTCGAGCGCCGAGCGCTCTCGCCCGAGGCCGCCGCCGCCCGCCGGGACGAGCTGGCGGCCGTGATCGCCGCCGCCCGCGCCGAGATCACCGAGGCCGGGCTGGTGCGCGACCGCTCGCGCAAGGACTCGATCGTCTACCAGCTCGCCCGCGTCGTCTCGAAGACCGACGACCCCACCGACGCGGAGATCCAGTGGACGCTCAAGGTCCTCATCCCGATCGCCGCGTTCATCGTGGCCATCGCGCCCGCCGCCGGCGTCAAGCTCGGCCTCCACTCGGTCCTCCCGCCGCACGAACCGGCGCCCGCCGGCCGGCGTCGCCGCCGCCGCGCCTGGGGTGCGGTCCGCGAGACGAAGCGGCGGCTCGCCGAGCACGAGTCGCGGCGCCGCATGCACGCCGAACGCCAGCTGAGCACCGTCCGGGCCGACGTCGACCGCCTCGAGGACGAACGCGATCGGCACAAGCGGAACGCGGCCGAGGCCCAGGCCGAGGTGGTCGCCATCCGCGAGGACTTTCGCGAGTTCCTCAAGAGCCATCCCGAGGTCGTGACGGTCGAGCTCGATCGCCTCGGCCTGTCCGGGCGGAACGGGGCGGGGTGAGCCGTGCAACCTTTCAAGACCCCGACGTTCCGGGAAACCCTCCGTGTCGACCGAGAAGCGTCCCTTGACCGACGAGCCGGCGAGTCCGTGCACGTGCTTCGACGCCTTCGTTCGGACCGTACGACCCCTCGCCGCCGCCTTGCCGACCCGCACATCCCGCTTCGGCGCCCGACGCGGCGGCTCCAGTCCTGCCGTCCAATGGCACCACGACGTGCCGACCTCGCCCGGGCGCGTCCGATCAGGATCCTGCAGAAGGTCGCCAACCGCTCGCCGACGTTCGGCTCACGGCGCGACGCGCACCTCGTCCCGATCCCCGTTTCCTCCATTAGTCCGCGATGCCGCAGCGTTCTGCGAAGGCGCACGTGCCGGCATCATTCCGGAGACTCCTCGCCCATGACGCTCCCTCGCCGTTCCCGGCGATCCTGCCCGGATCGTCGTTCGATTGCCGCCGCTCCGACCGTCCTCGGGGCGATCATCCTCCTCGCCCTGCTCGCCGCCGCTCCGTCGAGGGCACTCGCTCGATCCGCGTCGCAACCAGCGGCCGGACCGGCATCCGCCCGTCCCTCGGTGCCGTCCGCCCGTTCGCTCGCGGAGGCACAGGACGCCATCCTGCAGCTCACCATCCGCGGCGCCGACCAGCAGCCCCTCGGCACCGGCACCGCCTTCCTCATCGATGCCGACGGACTGGCGATCACCAACCACCACGTCGTGGCGGGAGGCTCGTCGGCCGTGGCCCGCCTCGTCCGGTCGCCGCTCCAGATGCCGGTCGAGCTGCTGCACGTCATTCCCGACCTGGACCTCGCGCTCGTGCGGGTCGAGCTGGTTCCCGGCCGCGGTGCTCGGCACGTGCGCATCGAGCGGGCGGAGCAGCCACTCGGTACCCGCGTCTACGCGCTGGGCTTTCCGGAGGGCGTCGGCTTCACGCTCACGGCGGGCGTCGTCAGCGGCTACCGCCGGTGCGATCAGTTGCCGTGGCGACTCGATGGGTTGCGTCCGGCGTCCCGGTGGGTGCAATCCGACTGCGCCATGAATCCCGGCAACTCCGGGGGCCCGCTCGTGAACGAGGACGGGGTCGTCGTCGCGGTCAACACGTGGCGCTGGGAGGGCGCCGACGCGTTCTACTTCTCGCTCGCCGCCGCCCACGTCCGCGAGCTGCTGCGCACCGCTCCGCCCGAGCCGATCACGTTCGAGGCCGTCGCGAATGCGACCACGAGCAGCGGTCCATCCTTCGGTGCACTGCCGCGTCTGGAGATCAGGCCGCGCGTCTCCGGATCCCGCGTCATCCGCCGCACCCTCAACGTGGTCCGCCGGATCGACTGCCGTCGGTGCGACGGATCGGGCCGGGTGGTCGTGCGGCGGCAGGTCGGCCACACCGGCGGATCCGGCTGGCGTCGGCGGGTCTTCCGGAACTCCAACGTCTCCTGCGGCATCTGCGACGGTCACGGCCTCAAGGACGCGGAGGTCGTCCTGCGACTGCTGACCTACCTCGCCCGCGACCTGCCGCGCATGCGCGAGGACTCCCGCAGCGAGCAGGCGCTCGAGAACGCCGAGACGCAGCTCCCCGACGTCGTCCAGCGCATCGTGAGTGCGCACGACGCGGCGATTCGCGAGGCGGCCGTGGAGCTGCTCGGCGACGAGGACACCGAGGCCGAGACGCCGGTGGCTCTGATCGCGACCGTGGTTGGGGCACCGCATGACGGCAGCGACGCCTGGCTCGTGACGGTGCGCGGAGCCGACCTTCCGGTGATCGTGGCCGACCCGCGCGTCGCCGACGCCGAGGAGGGACAGACCGTCCTCGTCGGCGGACTGCTCGCGGGCTTCGTCTCGGGCGGCGAGGCGTACCCGCGGGTCCCGGTGGTGCAGGGAGGCTTCCTGGTGGGGCGCTGACGGCCGCGGAACGCGGCGACCGATCCACCCTCACGCATCGACGCACACCGCGATCGCGGCGCCGATCTCCCGGATGTCGCGTGCGTGCACGTCCCCGATCCGGTCGACGAACCGGTGGACCGAGACGGACTTCACCTGGAAGCAGTCGGCCACGGACGCCTTCTTCAATCCATTCCGTGGACTCGGCTCGAGACGCACCAGCCACGGCACCGTCTCGTACGCGCTCTTCCATCCCGTGACCGGCACGACGATGCGGAGTGGCAGCCGCCCGATGGAGCGCGGGTTGACGACCACCGCGGGACGGGTCTTGCCGATCTCGGAGCCCTGCACCGGGTCGAACCGGATCCACCACACCTCGCCTCGACCGGGCTCAGGCGCCGCACGACTGGTCAACGTGGTCCCCCTCCGAGAGCGACTCGAGCCCCGAGAGGCCGCCGCCGTCCTCGTACTCGTCGGCGACGACGGCCGCCGCCTGCTGCATCAGTCGATCACGCTCATCCTTCGGCATCCGGAGGAGCGAGCGGGCATCGAGCGTTCGGGCAGGCTGCTCGTCGACGCCCTCGGTCACACCGGGAAGCACGCGTTCGGCCTGCTCACGGCTCAGGAGGCCTTCCGCGAGGGCCCGGATCGTCAGCTGACGGAGCTTCTGCGGTCGCTCCTGCCCGCGGAACTGCACCGGCTCTGCTCGTCGCCAACCCCGAGCGCTCATGTCCGCGAACAGCGTCCGCGCGTGCGACGGCGCGATGATCTCGAGGTCCACGGCCCGCAGGATCCACGCCTGCATGCTGAGACCATGCTTCCGCTTCACCATCGCAAGCTCGCGGAAGTCGAGATGACGACGCTTCGATCCGAGCTCGCGTCGCGCCGTGCCGGCCGTCACGAGGAACGAGGCGGCGAACCGGTGGGCGAGCTGCTCCTCGGTCTTCGCGTCGACGTCCCCGGTGTCCATGACGAGATGGCCGAGCTCGTGGGCGAGACTGAATCGGCGTCGATCATCGGAGGCGGCGGCACTCACCACCACGACCGGCGTCGTCCGGTTGATCCATCCCGACAAGCCGTCGAACCGACCGTCGTCGGCCTCCGACTCGACGACGATGCCGCCGCCATCCTCGATGGCGGCGGTGACGCTCTCGATGGGCTGGTCGCCGAGCTGCCAGTGCGCACGGAGCGATGCCGCCGCGGCCTCCGCATCCTCCGGCTCGTACGCGGCGATCCGCTCGGGGAGCGACGGCTCCGCGGCCCTCGGCTCGAGTGCGTGACGCAGCGCCATGAAAGCCTCGACGGTGGACTCGGCGAGCACCTTGACGCGTGCCTGCTTCTTCTTGCCCATGCGCGACGCTTTCCGGAATGCCAGCCACTCGATCGTGACCGACGGTTCCTCGAGGAAGTACGACGTGTCGACCCCGAGTGCCTGCCCCAGCGCTCGAAGCACCGACGGCCTGGGCGTGCTGCCACCGCGCTCGTACTTCGAGAGCCCGGCCTTCGTGAGCGACAGCCCGTCCGCCGCGAGGGCGTCGACCACCTCGTCCTGGGTCATGCCGGCCGCAACCCGTGCCTGCCTGATGCGATCGCCGATCATCATGCGTCGCCGTTGACGAAATCCGCGTCGTGGTGCCAAAAAGCCACGTTGACAATATCGGCTTCACGCACTGAAAGTCAACGAAGTTCGACGTGAGTCCTTTCCACGCCCGACGCTCGCGGCGGTCTGGCCGCGGATCCCGGCGGTGGACCAGCCGCTCGGCGGCCTCGTCGGGCGTCGCCGCTGGATGCGCGTCCAGCGCATGGCCGCAGGGCGGGAGCCGATGACGTCGATCCGCGCGTGCTCCTGCGGGCCGGAGCCCCGGGGCGGCGTCGGGCGCGAGGGACAGGGCGACGGCCGGCAAGGGCAGGTCGGCGCGCCGGACGGCGCAGGGGAGTTCGGCCGCCACGACGTCCTCCGGCTCGCCGCGGCCGATGGCCGCCTGTCACTGGTCATCGAACATGACCCCCCTCCTGGTCATCGAACGTGACCCCCTCGCCGGGGGGAGAAGGGCGGGGGGGGCGGCCCGGCGTCGTCGCCGCCGGCGATCGTCAAGGGCCTGGCAAGCAGGGCCACCGTCAGCTCGGGCAATCGGGGCCACCTCGGCTCGGGGAACCAAGGCCACCTCGGCTCGGGGAACCAAGGCCACC
>CAYLNM010000151.1:0-2953 GCA_964385045.1 uncultured Isosphaeraceae bacterium | reverse complement strand
GGCCACCTCGGCTCGGGGAACCAAGGCCACCTCGGCTCGGGGAACCAAGGCCACCCGGAGGCCCGCCGATCAGGCCTGCGGCCAGAAGCCCATGCCTCCGACGACGAACCGGCCGCCGACGGTCTCCGACCACGAGGTCGTCGAAAGGTCGCAGGCCTCCCGCACCGCGATCCTCGACGTTCGGACCGTCGCGCTCGCTCGGGTCGATGCCGGCTCCCTCGCCGCGATCCTCGAGGCGCGGCGAGAACTCCGTGGCCGTCGGCGGCGCGAACGACGGTGTCGTGCCGCCCCGGAAGGACCGTTCCCTGACCCCGACGGGGCCGCACGACCCGAGCGATCCACGGTGGGTTGCCGGGTTCATCGGCCCCGTCGCAGGACCCAAGGCTCCGTCGGCGCATCGGTTGCGCTCCTGCCGAGGAGCCCTGATCGTCATGAGTCCCCCGAGGCGGGAGCGGGCCCGGCAGTCCGAGGGCACTCCCATCGCGCGGCTCATGATCCGGTGGCCCGATGTGGGCGTCGGCTGCCTCCCTGGGCCGTCCAGAGTCCGGCGGTTCCGCCGCCCGAAGGTCTGGCGACCCGGACGGGTCCACCTGCGATCCCGACATCGATCGTTCAGTCTGCTGAACCAATCTCCCGACACCGTTCAGCAGACGATACTTCGGGACCTCCACCGTTCACCCCGCTGAACGATGCGAACCCAGTGGTTCGGCAGACCATCCCCGGACACCACGCTCGTCCAGTCTGATGAAGACGACCGGCCGGCGGCGGGACCGGGTCTACGCCTACGAGGCGTACCTCTCGACGCTCACCGGCGACGACGCGCTCGACCGGGAGACCCGTTTCCCGCGGGCGGGCGGGGACGTGAACGACCACTTCGGCGACGCCCTTCGCCGACGCGGGGACTGAGGCCTCCCGGGAGCCGGCACCCCGGGCACCGCCGAGCCGACACGCCGGCGTCGCGCCGCGACGTGGCCGCGATCCTTCCGGCCGAACGCGACGCCGGGTGCGGTCGTCGGTGAACCGGCGAGCTTCGCCGAATCCCGCTGGACCGCCGCTCAGCGCACGCTCTCTTCCCGCTCCGGCGCCCGACGTTCCGAACCGACCCGTGCCCGCGGGCCGCGGCGTGCGTCATCCGTGAGGTCTTCCTGGCGACCGCGAATCCGCTGCCGTGCCGGGAGCGGCTGTTTGGCAATGCTTGGTTGCCCGGATACCCGGTAAGCGCACAATACCACCGTGATCAAGTCGTTCCATTGCAAGGGCACGCGACGCCTCTATCTCGAAGGCGCACGCCCCGGCTGGATGCCGCCAGACATCGAGCGGCGTGCGCAGCGGAAGCTCGACATGTTGGCGGCGCCCCACGACATCAACGATCTCCGTATTCCGCCTTCGAACCGGCTTGAAGCTCTGGAGGGGGATCGCGCCGGTCAGCACAGCATCCGCATCAATGACCAATGGCGCCTGGTCTTCGAGTGGAAGGAGAGACACGCATTCGAGGTCGCCATCGTCGACGACCACGAGGACTGATCCATGATTCCCACGAACCGCATCCCGACTCATCCCGGCGAGATCCTGCTCGAGGAGTTCCTCGAGCCGATGGAGGTCACGCAAGTGGATCTTGCCGCTCACATCGGTGTTCCCGTGCAGCGCATCAATGAGATCGTGCGGGGGAAGCGGGGCATCAGCACGGAGACGGCGTGGCTTCTCTCGGGTGCGTTCGGCACGACGCCTCAGTTCTGGATGAACCTGCAGGTGATGTACGACATCGTCTCGCAGAAGCCCGATCGCACGGTCCCGCCGTTACGCGATGCCGGCTGAGCGTGCCACATGGAACACGCCACGACCTGCAGGCCGGACCGGCGGGTGCTTCATTCGCCGCCGCGGATGGTCCCAGCGTGCGGCAGCTCCGCGGCAAGGTCCGCCAGGTACTCGGACAGCGTTCGGCCGTGCGCCGCGGCCAGCCGCCCCAGCGCCTTCGACGTCGCCCGGATCTCCCCGCGCTCGATCCGCCCGAGGTTGCGCGGCGAGAGCCCCGGTACGTCCGACTGCCTCAGCCCGGCGCCACGGCGGCGCGCCCGAATCGCCGCGCCGTAGCGACGGTTGAAGTCCTCGGCCTCCTGGCGACTTCGCACGGACGCCACCGGGTCGACGATCGACGTCAGATGCCGCCAGCCGAGATGCGCGTCGCGGGCCGGCCAGTACAGGAACTGGCCGTGCGGATCGAGCTCGAAGGTCCGCCAGTCGGCCGCCCGGCCCCCGACCTCCGCGACAATCCGCTCCAGCGGGACGGTCAGCACGTCGAACCGTGCCGACCGCACGTGCAGCGTGTCGTCGTCCACGAAGGCGGTGAGGATGCGCCGGTCCTCCGCCTCGGGATCGTCGCCCTCCGCCGCGAGGCCGGCGAGCAGCCGCGTGACGAAGGCGTCGGTCCGCCGCGGGGCTTCGGCCGCATCGGCGAGCACGAACCGATCCCGCGATCGCACGCCGAGTCGCATCAGCAGGCTGGTCGCGACCTCGCATGCCTCCCCTCCCACGAACACGACATAGCGAGCCCGTCCCTTGAGCTCGGGGGGAAGGTCGATCGCGTCGGCTGTCCGCGGATCGGTCAGAACCACAAGATCGCGCGACGCCACCCGTTTCATGTGCGTCGAATCCCGGATCAGCCTCGCCCGCACCCCTCGGGAAGACGCGCCCGGTCCGCCCCGCCCACTCCGAGAGGACGCGAGCAAGCGGTCGACGACCGCCCGGTCCTCGGGGTCGCTGGCAAGGATCGCGATCTCACCCGAACGCCGGCGGCCGTCGGTCACGGTTCGCGGTCTCCGTGTATCCCTTCCCATTCCTCGAGCAGCTCCTCGCGGTGGCGCTCCACGCCTTCGATGATCGCGCGCCGGTGGGCCCGCCCGGAACGTGTCAATGAGAATGAGGCGCGCGGGTGAAGGAAAGTTCGAGATCCTGG
>CAYLNM010000150.1:0-10576 GCA_964385045.1 uncultured Isosphaeraceae bacterium | reverse complement strand
TGCCCTCCCCCTCCCGCCGCTCCCCCGACGCCCCCCGGACCTCGGCCTCGCCCGTGTCCGCGGAGACCGTCGCGCCCGGGGCGGCGGCCGAGGCCGACGATCGCGACCCCACGCCCCCCGGCTGGCGACCCGACGCCTGGACCGCCCGGCCCGCGGTCCAGATGCCGACGTACCCCGACGCCGCGGCCCTCGCCGAGGTCACCGGGCACCTCGCGGCCCTGCCGCCGCTGGTGACGAGCTGGGAGATCGAGCGGCTCCGGAGCGAGCTCGCCGCCGCAGCCCGCGGCGAGGCCTTCCTGCTGCAGGGCGGCGACTGCGCCGAGCGGTTCGACGAGTGCACCGGCGAGCAGATCGCCGGGAAGCTCAAGATCCTGCTGCAGATGTCGCTCGTGCTGGTGTACGGCTCCCGCCGCACCGTCGTCCGCGTCGGCCGCTTCGCCGGTCAGTACGCCAAGCCGCGCTCGGCCGACACCGAGACGCGGGACGGCACGACGCTTCCGTCGTACCGCGGCGACAACGTCAACGCGATCGGGTTCACCGAGGCCGAGCGGACGCCGGATCCACAGCGGCTGCTCCGCGGCTACGAGCGGGCGGCGCTGACGCTGAACTTCGTGCGGGCCCTCGTGGACGGCGGATTCGCCGACCTCCACCACCCCGAGTACTGGGATCTGGGCTTCGTCGAGCACTCCCCGGAGCGCGAGGAGTACGAGCGGATCGTGGAGCGCATCGGCGACGCGATCCGCTTCATGGAGGCGGTGAGCGGCCGTCCGATCGAGCGGGCCCGCCGCGCCGAGTTCTACTGCAGTCACGAGGCGCTGCACCTGCACTACGAGCAGGCGCTGACCCGGCAGGTGCCCCGGCGGGCGGGCTGGTGGAACCTCTCCACCCACCTGCCGTGGATCGGCATGCGCACCGCCGATCCCGCGGGGGCCCACGTCGAGTACTGCCGCGGCATCCGCAATCCGGTCGGCGTGAAGCTCGGCCCCGGCATGACCGGGGAGTGGCTGCTCGAGCTCCTCGACGTGCTCGATCCCGACCGTACGCCGGGGCGGATCGTCCTCATCACCCGCTTCGGGGCCCACGGGGTCGCCGAGCACCTGCCGCCGCTGCTCGAGGCGGTCCGGGCGACGGACCACCCCGTCCTGTGGGTCTGCGACCCGATGCACGGCAACACCGAGACCACCCCGCAGGGGGTCAAGACGCGGAAGTTCGAGCACATCCTCGCCGAGCTCGAGCAGGCCTTCGAGATCCACGACGCCGCCGGCACCGTCCTCGGCGGCGTCCACCTCGAGCTCACCGGCGAGGACGTCACCGAGTGCACCGGCGGGGCCCGCGGCCTCTCCGACGAGGATCTCGCCCGCCGCTACCGCACCCAGGTCGACCCCCGTCTCAACGACGAGCAGTCGCTGGAGGTCGCGCTGCGGATCGCGCGGCGGATCGGACGGCTGCCGGCGGACCTCGAGCGCGGCTGACTGGCGGCTGCCGTTCGGCGCGATCCGGCGGAGACGCACGACGGCAGCATCCTCCGGCCGCCCGGCGTGCCGCCGGTCCGCGAGTCCGCGAGTCCGCGAGTCCACGAGTCCGCGAGTCCGCGAGCGTGGACGGTGCCCGTCGTCGGCGTCTCCGTCGTCGGATGGCCGTCGTCTTCCGTTCGGCCGCGGCGAGACCGCTCGCCCGTGGCGCATGGGTGGGAATCGCCGCGCGGACCACGGGCGAGCGGTAGACTCCGCGAATGCAGACTGACGTGGTCATCACCGGCCTCGGTCCGGTCACGGGCTTCGGCGTCGGCATCGAGCCGCTCTGGACGGCGATGCTCGAGGGCCGCTCGGCCATCGGCCGGATCCGGGCGTTCGATCCCTCGGGCTTCCGCTCCCAGGCCGCGGCCGAGGTGCCGGAGGACTTCTCGATCCGCGCGTGGGTGCCGAAGTCCTACCGCAAGAGCACCAAGGTCATGTGCCGGGACATCGAGCTCGCGGTCGCCGCGGCCGCGGCCGCGGTCGCGGACGCCGGCCTGACCACCAAGGCCACCGATCCGGAGGCCGAGCCGACCTTCGCCGCCGACCGCCTCGGCTGCCACATCGGGGCCGGCCTGATCGCGGCCGACCTCGACGAGCTCACCCTGGCCCTCAACGCCAGCCGGGCCGACGACGGCGAGCGCGTCGACCTCGCCCACTGGGGCCGCGAGGGCATGAACAACCTCACGCCGCTCTGGCTGCTCAAGTACCTGCCCAACATGCTCGCGTGCCACGTCACGATCGTGCACGACTGCCGCGGGCCCTCGAACACGATCACCTGCACCGAGGCCTCGAGCCACCTGTCGCTGGCCGAGTCGTTACGGGTGATCGAGCGTGACGCAGCCGATGCCTGCCTCACCGGCGGCGCCGAGAGCAAGCTCAACCCGATGGCGTTCGAGCGGCAGCAGATGTCGGGCCGCCTGCGGGAGACGGACGGCTCCGGGGAGGGCGGCGCCGTCGTGCGCCCCTTCGACCCCGATGCCGACGGCACGCTCCTCGGCGAGGGCGGGGGGATCCTCGTCCTCGAGCGGGCCGGCGCGGCCGCCGCCCGCGGGGTGACGCCCTACGCCCGCGTGCGGGCGGTCAGCGCGACGCAGGGCCACTGGACCGACGCCCGCGGGCTCGGCGTGCCGGAGGACGACCGCTCGATCGACGACGCGATGGAACTGGCCCTCGAACGCTCCGGTCTCGGGCCCGGTGACGTCGACGCGATCGTGCCGCTCGGCAGCGGCGTGGCGTCCATGGACCAGGCGGAGGCCGCGGCGATCCGGCGCGTCTTCGGCGGCGGCGCCGCGTCGATTCCGCTGGTGCCGACGATCCCGTTCGTGGGCTCGTGCGCCGCCGGGACCGGAGCGGTCGCCCTCGCGGTCGCGGCCAAGATGGTGCGCGAGCAGCACCTCCCCGCGCGGCTGCACGCCCGAGGCCTCGAGGGGCTCGACGCCGCGGCTGCGCCGTCGCGGCCGGCCGACCTCGAGACCGTCATCGTGCTGACCACCAGCCAGGGCGGCCAGAACGCGGCCGCCGTCCTGCAGCGAGCCGAGTCCGCGTCCGCCGGAGGTGGGGCATGAGCGGGACCGAGCGCGGCACGCGCGACCGCCGGATCGTCGTGACCGGCATGGGCTGGGTGACGCCGCTCGGCCACGACGTCGAGGGCGTGTGGTCGCGGCTCGTCGCCGGCGAGTCCGGCGTCTCCCGGATCGACCGATTCGATGCGTCGACCTTCCCGACCACGTTCGCGGCCCAGATCCGCGACTACGACTTCACCGCGTTCCTCGACGACGCGTCGCCGCACGAGCACGCCGGCACCCACAGCCGCTATGCCCTCGGGGCCGCGGCCCAGGCGTGGCGGCAGTCCGGGCTCGACGACCACGCCGGCCTCGACCGCCGCAAGCTCGGGATCTACCTCGGGGCGGGCGAGGGCGTGCTCGACTTCGACACCTACTCGCGCACCAACCTCGCGGGCTGGGACCCGGCGTCGCGGTCGGTGGACGCGGCGACGTGGGCGAAGGCCGCCGAGGGCATCCTGAATGCGTGGGGCGAGCTGGAACAGGAGCCGAACATGCCCGCCTCGCACATCGCGCGCGAGTTCGGGGTGCGGGGACCGGTCTTCAACTGCCTGACCGCCTGCGCCGCGTCCACCCAGGCGGTGGGCGAGGCGAGCGACCTCATCCGCCGCGGCGACGCCGACGTGATGATCACCGGCGGCGCCCACACGATGCTGCACGTCCTCGGCGTGACCGGCTTCAACCGGCTCACCGCCCTGAGCAACCGCAACGACGATCCACAGGCCGCCTCGCGACCCTTCAGCCGCAGCCGCGACGGATTCGTGATGGGCGAGGGGGCCGGCATCGTCGTGATCGAGGCCCTCGACCACGCCCTCGCCCGCGGCGCGACGCCGCTGGCCGAGATCGCGGGCTACGGCTCCACCGCCGACGCCTACCGCATCACCGACATGCACCCCGAGGGTCGCGGGCCGGCCCAGGCCATTCGCGGCGCCCTCCGCGAAGCCGGGATCGACCCCGCCGGCACCCGCGACGACGGCCGGCCGCTCGTCGACTACATCTCGGCCCACGGCACCGGCACGTCGGAGAACGACAAGGTCGAGACGCTCGCGGTCAAGAGCGTCTTCGGCGAGCTCGCCCCCCGCATCCCCATGTCGTCGATCAAGAGCATGATGGGCCACCTGATCGCGGCCGCGGGCGCGGTCGAGCTCATCGCGTGCGTGCAGGCGATCCGGCACCAGGTCCTGCCGCCGACCATCAACCTGCACGAGCCGGACCCGAACCTCGACCTCGACTACGTCCCGAACGAGGCGCGGCCGGCGAGCGTCGAGACCTGCCTGAGCAACTCCTTCGGCTTCGGCGGGCAGAACGACGCGCTGATCGTGCGGCGGTACGTGGACTGAGCCGGCCGCGGCGACCGGGTCGCAGGGCTCACCCCTGCGCTTCGCCGGCGTCCTCGCCGCCGCCCGTGCCGCCGCCCGCGGCCGGAGGCAGCTCGGCGAGTCCCTCGTCCACGAGTCCGATCGCCAGTCGTGCGGCGTCGCGGCCGATCTCGGCCACCTCCTCGCCGGCGCTGGCCTCGGCGAGGTCCCGCACCCGCACCAGCAGGTCGCGGCCCTCGGCCGGTCGGCCGGCATCGGCCAGGGCCGACGCCTCATCGACCGCGCGGCGGGCGAGGGCCTTGAGTCCCAGCGCCAGCCGGTCGTAGCGGGCGATGACGTCGGTCCGCTCCCGCGCATCAAGCGCAACGAGGGCGGACTCGTCGAGCGGGAACAGCCGGGGCGGCGCATCGCGCGGCACCAGCATCATCACGTCCCGGGCGGACGTGCTGCCGTCGGCGGCGAGCGCGACCAGCTCGTCCACCAGCGTCTCGCGCTGCCGCTCGAGGATCGCGGCGGCGCGGATGCGGGCCTCGACCTCCTCCTCGGTGGGCTCGTCCGTCGCACCATCGGCGTCGTCCGTCGGCCGGGTGGCCGCGGGCTCCTCCGAGCCGCCGCACCCGGCGAGCCCCGCCGTGGCGAGGAGTCCCGCGATCGCGACCATGGCCACCGCCGCGACCGCGGCCGTCCGGGACGCCTTCGTCGCGCTCCCCGGCCTGCGCTCCGTGCCTCGTCGCCGCATCGACCGATGCTCCGCGTGCCTCGCTCCGTCGTTCGCCCTCGCGGGCGGGGTCCGGCGCGTGAGCCGGGATGGTACGTCGATCGGCCCGCGCCGGGGCCGAGCCCGGCCGCCCGCCGGGCCCGCCTTGCCCGAGCCGCCCCACCCGGCTGCAATGGCGTCGGAGCACCCCCCATGTCCACCGGCATCCCCTCCCGCATCGGCCTCCCCGGCACCGACTGGCGGGAGCAGCTCGCCCTCGTGAGCGACCTCATGCGGGACGTCTCCCGCGAGACGGACCCGCAGGCGATGGTCGCCCGCTACGGAGCGGGCATGAAGCAGGTGGTGCCGCGCGACCGGCTGGTCGCCCTCAGCCGCCGCGGGCTCGCGGCGCCGTGGTACCGCATCACCCGTTCGGACATGTGGAACCGGTCGGTGGATCCGTGGACGCATCCCGAGCGACTGCCCCTGCTCGACCGCGGCCTGCTGGGCGAGCTCCTGTACGCCGGCGAGGCGCGGGTGCTCTCCGACCTGCGGGTGCCCGAGGACGATCCCGGCGCCGAGTACTTCGAGGGGATGCGGTCGGCGATCACGATCCCGACCTGGGACGAGGGCGAGGTCCTGAACATGGTCCTCATGATGCGGCGGGAGCCCGACGGCTACCACGCCGACGACCTGCCGCAGGCGGTGTGGATGGCGAACCTGTTCGGCCGGGCGACCAAGAACCTCGTGCTCTCGCACCAGCTCGACGCGGCCTACGCCCGCCTCGACGAGGAGCTCCGCGTGGTGGCGGACATCCAGCGATCGCTCCTGCCGAGCGCGCTGCCGCGGATCGAGGGCCTCGACCTCGCCGCCCACTACGAGACGAGCCAGTACGCCGGCGGCGACTACTACGACTTCTTCCCCCTCGCGGGCGGCAAGTGGGGCATCCTCGTGGCGGACGTGTGCGGCCACGGCACCCCGGCGGCGGTGCTCATGGCGATCACCCACAGCCTCGCCCACACCTACCCCGGCACCGAGCCGTGCCCGGCCGGCCTGCTGACCTACGTCAACCGCCACCTCGCGAGCCGCTACGTCGAGAAGGGCGCGTTCGTCACCGCGTTCTTCGGCATCTACGACCCCGAGACCCGCACGCTGACCTACTCCTCGGCCGGCCACAACCCTCCGCGGGTCAAGCGCTGCTCCGACGGCCGGCTCTTCGCGCTCGAGGACGGCCGCGGCCTGCCGCTCGGCGTCCTGCCGGACATCGCGTACGAGACCGCCCACGTCGCCCTCGAGGTCGGCGACCAGGTGATCTTCTACACCGACGGCATCACCGAGGCCCGCGGCGGCGAGGACGGCAACGAGCTCTTCGGCATCGAGCGGCTCGACGCGGTGATGGAGAACTGCTCGATCAGCTCGCAGGGCCTGATCGACACGGTGCTCGCGTCGATCGCGGACTTCACGGGCGATCGCCCGGCCGACGACGACCGCACGATGGTGATCGCGCGGGTGACGTGACGGCCGGCCCGCACGGCGGCGTGGCGGCGTGCCGGCGTGGCGGCGTGGGTTCACCCCACCGCCGCGTCCCGGTCCGGCCTTAGCAGGCTCACCGCCACGTGCACGACGGTGGCGGCGGTGAACGCCACCGTCAGGTTGTAGAGGCCGCCGACGTCGCCGCCGAGCAGCTCGGCGTCCTGCAACAGCTTCCACGCGATCGCCACCGTGAAGCCGGTGAGCATGCCGGCGAGCGCGCCCGCGTGGCTCGACCGCCGCCACAGGAGCGCCAGCAGCACCTGCGGCCCGAAGGCGGCGCCGAGGATCGCCCACGCGAACTCCAAGACGTACGAGAAGATCTGCACCTCGCCGCCGACGACGACCCCCATCGCCGCGAGCCCGAGGCCGAACACCGCCGCCCGGTTGATGAGCGTGTGGCCGCGCCCGCGATCCTCGCGGCGGGCGAGCCGGGCGTACAGGTCGCTCGTGCACGCGCTCGCCGCCACCACCAGCTGGCTGTCGGCGGTGGAGCAGATCGCCGCGAACACCGCGGCGAGGGCGAGGCCAGAGAGCACGCCCGGCAGCAGCTCGCGGGCCGCCAGCACGAGACTCTCCTGGCCCGCGTTGCCGGACCCGCCGGCGAGCTCGGCCGCCATCGGGGCCGTCCACTCGGCCCCCTCGATCGTCATCGCCCGCGCGAGCAGGCCGATCGTGACGGCGCCCCAGAAGATCAAGGCCGCCCACGCGATGCTCACCGTGCCCGCGATCCGGACGTCCCGCGGATCGCGCATCGCCATGAACCGCACCAGCATGTGCGGGGCCCCGAGGAAGCCGAGGTTGATGCCCAGCGCGCCGCTTCCCAGCAGGAAGCCGACGAGGGCCATGCCCGCGGCCTCGGGCGTGAACCGCAGGAGGTCGCGCCCCGTCTCGGCGGCGAGCGTCTCGCGCAGACTCGCGTAGCCACCGCCGTCCAGCAGCAGCCACGCGGGGAACACCGCGAGCACGCCGACCATCACGACCGCCTGCGCCGCGTCGGTCCAGCACGAGGCGCGGAAGCCGCCGGCGACGGTGTAGAACAGCACGATGGCGGTGCCGATGAGCACGCCCGCGGAGTATCCGACGCCGTCGAAGGCGGCCGAGAAGGCGGTTCCGGCGGCCGCGAACTGCGCCGCCACGTACAGCCACATCGCGACGAGGATCACCACCACGCTGGTGATCCGCAGGACCGGCACTCGCTCGCGGTAGTGCAGGGCGAAGAAGTCCGGCACCGTCACCGCCCCCGTCTCGACCGAGCGGTTCCGCAGCCGGGGGGCGATCACGAACCAGTTGACCACGAAGCCGAGCAGGCAGCCGGGCAGCACCCAGTAGGCGCTGAAGCCGCTCGCGAAGGCCCAGCCGACGAGTCCGAGCGTCACCCAGCCGGACTCGGCCGACGCGGACGCCGAGAGCGCCGCCATCCACGGGCCGAGCGACCGGCCGCCGAGGTAGTAGTCCTCGTCGGTGTCGGTGGCCCGCCGGGCCGACAGCAGCCCGAGCCCGACGATGAGGAGCGTGTAGACGGCGAACGAGATGGCGAAGCTCATGGGCGTGACGGCTCCGGACCGGCGACCTCGGCGGGGCGTCGGCGACGCGGCGACGCGCGGCGGGGCGTCGGCGACGCGCCGGGTCGACGGTCGCCGATCCGCCCGCTCGGCTGATCGTGCCGCCGCCCGCCCGATGCCGCCCGATGCCGCTCGCCACCGGCCGCGACCCGTCCGCGACGCCGACGCCCGCCCCCTCCCGGGGCACGGCGCCCGCGCCGGGATCCCCCCACCCTACCGCGGGCCGTCGCCGCGCAGCACCTGCGCCGCACCACCGATCCACGTCCGAGAACGGCCCCGTCCACCGCTCGTCCACCGGTTTCCCGGCGGCGCGGCCCCCGCCCGCCCGATGGGCCCGGTGTCCCCGGGACGCGTTCGCGTGGCGAGATCGCGCACGTCGGCCGCGTCCCGACTCCCCGCCGGGGCCCGCACCGCGCTCGCCGCGGCCCGCGAACCGGCCGGAGCCGACCGATGAATCCCCTCGTCTGCGTCCCCACCCGCTCGGCCGTCCACGCCATGACCATGGCGTCGGTCTTCCGCACCTGCGCGGGGTTCCCGGGGCCGATCGGGTTCCAGACCTTCCTCGCCCAGCCGGTGGACCACGCCCGCAACCTCTGCGTGCGACACCTGCTCTCGGGCGAGTGGACGCACCTGCTCTTCGTCGACAGCGACATCGAGCTGCCGGACGACGCCCTGCTCCGCCTGCTCGCGGCCGACGTCCCGATCGCCAGCGGCCTCTACCCGCTGCAGCTCGCGAACGAGGGCCTCTGCCTCTCCGCCGCGGTGGCGACCGGGCCGCAGGAGGTTCGCTTCATCACCGAGCGCCCCGCGGCCGCGGCCGAGGCGGACGTCACCGGTCTCGGCTGCTGCCTGATCCGCCGCGACGTGCTCGAGGCGCTCGACGCCCCGTGGTTCCGCTTCGAGCTCCGCGAGGACGGCCAGCTGATCGGCGAGGACGTGGAGTTCTTCCTCCGCGTCCGCGCGCAGCTGGGGATCCGGCCGGTGGTGGTCCCCGAGGTGCTCTGCAGCCATCACCGCGAGGTGGACCTCGGCGCCCTGTGGCGACGGGCCGAGCAGGCGCGAGCCGAGGCGGCGGCCGCCGCCGAGGCGCCGCCGGCCGACGCGACCCCGCCCGGCGCCGAGGCGACCGAGACGCCGGGCGACTCGCTGCCGCCGACGACACCGCCCCCCCCATCGCCGCCGACCCCCGCGACCACCGCCGAGCCCGCGCCCGCCGCCATCCCGGGCCTCGCTCCCCGGCCGCCGCTGCGCGTCGCGGCGGAGCCGGCGGCGACGCCGACGTCGGCGGCCCGCCGCGACGAGGCCACCCCCGACGAGGCCGGCACCGACGACGCCGCGACGGTGCTCGCGGCGGTGGACGCGCTCATCGAGCCGCGTGACGGAGCGGGCGGCGCCTGACGCTCCGACCGCCGCCGCGCGTCGCGGACCGCGACGCCTCGCGCCCCCACGCGAACGCGACCCGCCGGATGCGTCCGGCGGGTCGCGTCGTCGTTCGTGGACCGGTTCGTGGCCTCGGCCCGGGGGCCACCAGCCTCCGGGCGATCAGGCGCTGAAGCTCGAGCCGCAGCCGCAGGTCGCGGTCGCGTTGGGATTGTTGAACACGAACCCGCGGCCCATGATCTCCTCGCGGAAGTCGACCTCGGTGCCGTTGAGGTAGATGTAGCTCTTGGGGTCGCAGACCACCTTCACCGTGAAGGACTCGGTCTCGGTCTCCTCGTCCTCGGCCTCGCCGCCGCCGGCCTCGCCGCCGCCGCCCGCGGCGGCCCCGACCGCGACCGCGGCCGCCTTCGGCACCGGCACGTCCGCCGTGAACTCCCACACCTGGTCGGTGTCCTTCTGCGACTCGGTGAGGTCGAGGAGGTAGGAGAAGCCCGAGCAGCCACCGCCCTTCACGCCGACGCGGAGGCGGATGGTCTCGGGGTCGAGGTTCTGCTGACGCACGATCGCCGCGATCTCGCGAATGGCGGCTTCAGTGACGTTCACGGCCATCGGGGGCTCCTTTCCCGGGACGAACCCGGAGCGGGGCCGGAGGATTCCGAGCGGGGTCGCCCGGGGGTGATCGGAATTCGGCGGGCCCGGGGTGCCCGCACTCCCAGTCTAGGCGGCGACGAGTCGTTCGTCCGCCGTCCGCTCCCGGATCGACGCGGTCGCAGGGCGGCTTGATCCCTCGGCGCGGGCTCGGCGAGCCCCGCGGGGGGACGTTGCGGCGGCGGGCCGGCGTTCCCGGACCCCGGGGAGCCGAGCCCCAGGGCCGCCGGGCGGGGGCCCGGGGATGCGAGGAGCCCCCGGGCGGTCGCCGCCGCCCCCCGCTTCCGCGGCCCGCCGCACTCCGCCGCAGGCGCGTTCGCGGGCCCCTGCGCCCCTTGCGGCCCCCGCATTCCCCGCC
>CAYLNM010000149.1:0-10663 GCA_964385045.1 uncultured Isosphaeraceae bacterium | reverse complement strand
GGCGAGCCCCAGCAGCAGCCCGGCGGCGGCGAGCCCCAGCAGCAGCCCGGCGGCGGCGAGCCCCAGCAGCAGCCCGGCGGCGGCGAGCCCCAGCAGCAGCCCGGCGGCGAGCCCCAGCAGCAGCCCGGCGGCCGGCAGCAACCGCCGGCCGGTCGCGAAGGCGGCGCCGGCGGACCGGATCAGCCCGGCGACGAGCTCCGGCGACTCGCCGAGCGTCGCGAGTCGGCCGAGGGCCAGCGGCGCCGCGCCGAGGAGGCTCGAGACCTCGCCCGTCGCCTGGGCGAGTCGATGACGCCCGAGGAGCGTCAGCGGTTCGCCGAGCGCTTCGCCGGCCGCGACGAGGACGGCCCGCCGCCGTCGCCGGTGCGCTCGGCGGGCAGCGACGACGTCGATCTCGCGGGCGACCCCGACGCCGGCGACTCGATCGCCACCCTGCCCGGCACCGGCGACGGCCCCCGCACGGGACCGTCGCCGACCATCCGGCCCGCCCCGGGCGACCCGGCCACCGCGGCCCGCACCGCGGAGCGGGCAGTCGCCGAGCGGCGAATCCCGGGCCGCTATCACGAGCTCATCCGCCGCTACTTCGATCGACTGCGCACCGCCGAGGGGGGGAGTCCACCCTCGTCCCCCCCGCCCACGCCCCCCGGTGACGGTGACGGGTCCGGTCGGTGACGCTCGCCTTCGATCAGCCGCTCCTGCTGCTCCTCGGCCTCGCCGCGATCCCCGTCGCCGCGCTCGGCTGGGCGATCACGCGGGGCATGGACCGCACCCGGCGCCTCACCGTCGTCGGCCTGCGGTCGCTGCTGGTGGTGCTGCTCGCGGTGGCGCTCGCGGGACCGCAGACCCGGCGCGAGCACGACGAGCTCACCGTGGTGGCGGTGGTCGACGTCTCCGGCTCGGTCCGGCGGTTCGCCCAGCCACCGCCGCCGCCCGAGGGTGGCCCGGCGCCCACCTACGTGCCCTGGGTCCGCCAGTGGCTCGCGCAGGCCTCGGTCGGCAAGCGCGAGCGCGACCGACTCGGCATCGTGGTCTTCGACGGCGACGCGGCCGCGGCCCTCGCCCCCGCGGCCGGTGATCCGCCCGAGCCGGTCCTCGATGTCCGGCAGTCCGAGGGCACGTCGATCGAGGAGGCGGTGCGACTCGGCCTCGCCATGCTTCCGCGCGACACGTCCGGCCGCCTCGTGCTCGTCACCGACGGCAACGAGACCACCGGCCGGGCGGTGGACGCGGCGGCGGTGGCGGCCGCCGGTCGCGCCGCGGGCGAGGGCGGGGCAACCGCGCTCGCGGGCCCCCGCCGGGCGTCGGACGACGCGGCGCCCGCCATTCCGATCGACGTGCTGCCGGTCGTCTACCGCGTCCCCGGTGACGTGCGGGTGGCGGAGGTCTCGGCCCCCACCACCGCCCAGCCGGGGCAGGTCGTGAACGCCCGCGTCGTCCTCGAGTCGGCCCGGCCCGCGAGCGGCCGCCTCGTGGCCGACGTGGAGGGACTCCCGGTCGACCTCAACGGCTCGGCGCCGGGTCGCAGCCGGCGGGTCTCCCTGCCCGCCGGGCGCAGCGTCGTGGTGCTCCCGGTGCCGCTCGGCACCACGCCCATCAATCGCATCGCCGTCGCCTTCGTGCCCGACGCCCCCGCCGAGGACGCCCTCGCGGAGAACAACGCCGGGGTCGCCATCACCGCCACGCCCGGCACCGGGCGCATCCTCGTCGTCTCGCGCGACGACGCCAGCCGCCCCCCGGTGGCCTCGCTGCTCGCCGCCGCGGAGCTCGAGCACGAGGTGGTGACGCCGGCCGCGATGCCGGACGACCTCCTCGGCCTGCAGGACCACGATCTGGTCGTGCTCGACGACGTCCCCGCGTCCGACGTCCCGGTGACGGCGCAGGAGGCGCTCGCGCGCCACGTGCAGGATCTCGGCGGCGGCCTGCTCATGCTGGGCGGACTGAACTCGTTCGGTGCCGGGGGCTGGACCGGCACCCCGGTGGCGGAGGTGCTGCCCCTCGACCTCGACCCGCCGGCCGACCTGGTCCTCCCGTCGGCGGCCCTCGTCCTCGTCCTCGACGAGTCCGGCTCGATGGCCCGCCCCGTCGCCGGCGCTCGGGCGAGCCAGCAGGAGCTCGCCAACGAGTCCGCGGCCCGGGCGATCGAGTCGCTCCGGTCCGACTCGCTCGTCGGCGTGATCTCCTTCTCGAGCATGGCCCGGACCGTGGTCGAGCTCCGCCGCAACGACGAGCCCACCGACATCGCCGACGCGGTGCGCGGCATCTCGCCCGGAGGCGGGACCGACATCCGCTCGGCGCTCGGAGCCGCCGAGGAGATGCTCGTCGACGTCGACGTCGACCGGAAGTTCGTCATCCTCCTCACCGACGGCCGCTCGCCCGAGCCCGGCGTCCGCGATCTCGCCGAGCGGATGGCCACCCGCGACATCCGCATCACGACGATCGGCGTCGGCGACGACATCGACGCCCCCCTCCTCGAGTCGATCGCCGACATCGGCGGCGGCGAGTTCGTGCCCGTCGTGAACCCGCGCTCGCTCCCCCGGGTGCTCGTGGACAGCGTGCAGATCGTCAACCGCCCGTTGATCAAGGAGTCGACATTCCGTCCCGTCGTCCTCGCGACCGGCTCGACGATCGGCGCCGACCTGTCGGCCGTCCCGACGCTGCAGGGCCTCGTCGTCACCGGACCGCGCCCCGAGCCCGACGCGGTGATCGAGGCGACGCATCCCGACGGCGAGCCGCTGCTCGCCCGATGGCAGGCCGGACTCGGTCGTGTCAGCGCGTTCACGTCGGACTACGGCCGGGAGTGGACCCCGGCATGGCCGGCGAGCCCGTCCGCCCGCACCTTCCTGCTGCGGCTGATCCGCGAGACCACGCGGCCACGCATCGGCGAGGCCGGCGACCTGCGGCTCGACATCGAGGACGGCCGACTGTCGGTCGTGCTCGAGGCGGTGGGCGAGGACGGACCGCGCGACTTCCTGGTGGTCGAGGGGACGGTCTTCACGCCCGACGGTCCGCAGCCCGTGCGGCTGCGTCAGACGGCGCCGGGCCGGTACGAGACCGACGTCGACGCGAGCCTCGACGGCGAGTACGTCGTCGCGCTCGCGCCACGGTCGGGCAACGCGACGCTCCCGCCCTCGGTGGGCGGGATCGCGACGCGGCGCGGCGCCGAGTTCGCCCGCCTCGACACCGACCTCGAGCTCCTCGACCGCGTGGTCGAGGCGACCGGCGGCCGGCGACTCGATCCCGAGCAGCCGGCCGAGGCGGACCTCTTCGACCGTACCGACCTGCCCACGAGCGTGTCGCTGCGTCCGGCGTGGCCGATCCTGCTCGCCCTCCTGCTCGGCACCTACCTCGCCGACGTGGCCACCCGCCGCATCGCCTGGAGCGGCACCGCCATCCGCCGCCGCGTGACCGCGCGGCTCGCCCACCTCCGCGCGTCCGAGGCTCGCGGCGCGGCCGCCGCGACCACCGCCGCGGCGCTCCGGTCGCAGTCGGCCGGTCGGCGCGGCGGCGGCGCTCCGGACGCCGGGACCATCCGGGCCGGACGGTCGGCCGGCGGCGCGCCGCGGGTCGTGCGGCTCGCCGACCGAGCGGATGGCGGCGACGACGCGATGGGACCCGGTGGCGCCCCCGCCTCCGCTGCCGCCTCCGCGGCGAGCGGCGACGGTCGCGCGGGTCCCGCCCGGGACGCCCGGCCCGCCGCCGGGGCCCCGACCGCCCCGCCGACGGACGCGCCGACCCCCGGGCCCGGCGAGCCGGCCGAACCGCCCCGCCGCGGCCCGGCCCCGGTGACGGACCGCCGAACGACCGCGGAGCCGCCCGCTCCGAAGGGCGATGGGGACGCGACGTCGCCGGCGGACGACGGCGACGCCGAGGAGCGGCCGAGCTCCACCCGGGCGAGCCTGCTCGCGGCGAAGCGGCGGGCGCGGGATCGCCTCTCGGGCGGCGACGACTGACGACCCGCGGCGGCCGTTCCGCCCGGCTCGCCGCTCGCGGCCGGGGCCGAACCGCCGCCACGAGGTCCGATCACGAGCCAACGGTCGCGCCAGACGGCACGCAACCCGCCAAATCGCACGGCCTTGCGCCGAATCGCACGTATGCTGCGGGGATGTTCGTCACCGCCCTGTCCACGCCGTCCCGTCGCCGCTCGAGCAACGTCCGCCGTCCCCCGGCCGCCCGCCACCGTCCCCTCGGCCTGCTGCTTCTCGCCGTGCTCGCGGGCCTCGCATCCGCCCGGCCGGCGAGCGCGCAGCTTCGCGTCGTGACCTGGAACGTGGCCGGGCTCGCGGGCGACACGGACGCGATCCGGGACGTCCTGGCCTTCCTCGCCACCGACGACCTCTCCGGCTTCGCGGTGGCCCCCCACCTGATCGTGCTGCAGGAGGTCGAGCAGGGGGACCAGAACGCGATGCTCGCCCTCGCGACGCAGGCGGTGCCCGAGGCCGACTACGCCCTCGCGACCTACACCAACGCGGGCGAGGACGGCTCGGGCGGGGCGCAGGCCCTGATCTACCGGGCCGACCGGCTGGCGGAGATCCCGACCGGCCACCGCGACCTGCTCACCGGCGCCGGCCGGCGGGCCGACCGCTGGGAGCTCCGCTGGCTCGAGGCCGACGCCGCCGAGGGCACCCTCTGGCTCTACTCGGCCCACCTCAAGGCCTCGCCCGGGGCCGACAACGAGGCCCAGCGACTCGCCGGCGCCCAGGTGCTCCGCGACGACATCGCGACGCGTCCCGCCGGGTCGAACGTGCTGCTGGTCGGCGACCTGAACCTCTACTCGAACCTCGAGCCGGCCTACGCCGAGCTGCTCGAGGGCGGCCCGAATCCGCTGCTCGACCCGCTCGGCACCGGGTCGTGGTCCGGTCCCGCCAACGCGGTCGTCCACACCCAGTCGCCGCGGGCGACCGGCTTCGGCGGCCTGGTGGGCGGTGGCCTCGACGACCGGTTCGACTTCCTGCTGCCCGCGGTCGCGCTCGACGACGGCGCCGGCCTCGCGATCCTCGGCGACACCTACCGCTCGGTCGGCAACGACGGGAACCACTTCAACCAGTCGATCAACGCGGGCACCAACACCTACTGGCCCGACGACATCCCGGCGTCGAACGCCCTCGCCGACGCCCTGTTCGTGGCCAGCGACCACCTGCCGGTGATGCTCGACCTGCAGGTGCCCGCGGTCCTCGAGACCAGCCTGCCCGCGGACCTCGGCCGACTCGTGCTCGGGGCCGGCCTGCTGGTCCCGGCGACCTTCGAGAACGCCGCCGACGTGGCCGACGCGAGCGCGACGGACCCGCTGTTCATCACCTGGACCGCGACCGGCGATCTGATCGGCGGCGGCACCGCTCTCGCCAACCCGCTGGCCGGGCCGCAGCCGATCCCCGCCGCCCTCGCCGCGAGCCGCGTCGGGCCCGTGGGCGGCACGATCGAGGTGAGCACCGCGGACGAAGGCGTGGCCGACCCCGTGCGCAGCCTCGTCACCTCCGCCCTGGTCGTCCGGCCGAGCGAGCCCTCCCTCGACGCCGACGCGCCGGCGACCGAGGGCGAGATCGAGCTCACCGTGACCGCCGGCGGACCGCCGGTCGACGTCGACGTCCCGGTCTTCAACCTCGGATGGGACGAGCTGCAGAGCCGCCTCGACCTCGACGCGGTCGCCGGGCTCGCGGACGGTCTCGCCCTCGACGGCCCGCTCGCGACGGGGATCGAGGCATCGGGCACCGTCCCGCTGCGGTTCGATCCCGCGGGGCTCGGCCCGGGCGTGGTCGAGGTGCCGATCTCGATCGCCACCAGCGACGAGGACGTGCCGGGCGAGACCACCGCCGGGCTCGACCTGCTGGTGCGGGTGACGATCGCCGAGACCGCCGATCCGCTCGACCTCGACGGCGACGGGGTGGTCGCGTTCGGCGACCTGCTGGTGCTGCTGTCGGACTTCGGGTCCTGCCCCGCCCCGCCGGCGGACTGCCCGGCCGACCTCGACGGCAGCGGCGCCGTGGACTTCGGCGACCTCCTGGAGCTGCTGGGCGCCCTCGACTGACGCCGCCGCCCCACCACGCGGGCGGGCGCCCGAAGGCGCCGCGCCCGGTGGGTGGTGGCGTCCGTGGGGTGCGGGACGGCGAGCCCGCGGATCGACGGGACGCCGGGACGCCGGACCGGGAGGCCGGTGGACCGGCGCGCACGCCGCTCGTCCCGAGCGGTTCGGTCGCTCGATCGCGAACGGATCGGGCGACGGCCCGACTCAGTCGATCGTCCAGTAGTACCGACCGCCCCCGTGGGACCGGAAGGCGCCCGTGGTCAGGTCGCCGTCGTCCATGACCGCGTCGATGTCGGCCATGAAGGCGTCGTCGCGGGTGTCGCCGTCGCCGTTGAAGTGGACGCCGATCCCGCCGTGCGTCTCGCCGTCCACCACCACGGGCTCGGTGTCCCAGCGGCCGCCGATCGGCGTGATCGCCTCCCACTGGACTTCGAGCACGTACGGCTCGAATCCCGCAGGCACGGTCCCGGTCGAACCGTCGGGCAGCTCCGCCGCGTGCTCGAACTGGTAGCGGTAGCCCGCATCGACGAACGACCGCAGACTGCTCATGAAGGTGGTGCGGGCGGCGTCGGTGGAAGCGCTCGCGAACTGCGGCACGGTGATCGCCGCGAGGATGCCGAGGATGACGACGACGATGAGGATCTCGATGAGCGTGAATCCGCGGCGACGGCCGGCCGCGGTCGGCGAAGCGTGGGGAAGTGGTCGCATCGGGTGACTCCGTGCGGTTCCGACGGGCCCGCGAGGTCGCCGTCCGGGACCGACCCCGGCGGCCGACCGCGACCCGTGGCGAATGCGCATGCGCATCCACCCGACCAGCCTTCGGTCCCGGACCCCGCCGCGCCCGGCGGCGACGTGACCCGCGGCCTGCGCACACGATCCCGAAGCCGAAGGATCGGGCGCGTTCGCCCGACCCGCGTCACCGGACCGCGGGCGATCCGCGGCCACGGTCCGATCACCCGGGAACGTCGCCGCGGCCCGGCTCCGCGGCCCGGCTCCGCAGCCGCGTCCGGGCCCGGCCCGCCGCACGCCGCACGCGGCACGCACTCGGCACGCATCCGCGCCGCGATCCGCACGGTCACGGACCGACGGACCGCCGCGGGACCTCGAGCCGCAGCGCCACCGGGGGCGGGGCGGCCTGGAGTGGCACCGTGGGCGGGGCGAGCGTGGCGAGGACCACCCGTCCGCCCGCCCGGATCTCGGCCCGGACCGTCGCCACGCCGCCGGCGAGCTCGCGATCGACCAACAGCTCGAACTGCGACGGCTGATCGCCGGCCGGCACCGGGAGCTCCACTCGGTCGAGGACGGTCCCGCCGCGTTCGAGCCGGACCACCAGGATCGCGTCCGCCGGCAGCGCGACCGCCTCCGCCCGCTCCACGAGACCGACCACGCGGATGGTGGGCGGCAGCGGCGGGGTGGCGGCGCAGCCCGCCATGACGGCGGTGAGGGCGGCGACGACGCCGAGGACGCCGACGATGGCGGCGGATCCGGCGACCCCGCCCGAGCGCGGCCGGGGCCGGGGCCGCCCCCGGAGCCGGGCGAGTGGCCGTCCCATCCCGCGAAGGCCGCTCGCGAGCCACGCGCCCCCGGACGGCGACGCGTCGCACCGGCCCGTCCGGCCGACTCGTCCCCACCGCCACCGCTCGCCCGTCCGCCCGCTCGGCCGTCGTCCGTCGCTCATCCCGTGGTCCTCCTCTTCCGCGGCCTCACCCGCCGCATGGTCCCACGCGGGAGCCTCGTCCGCGACCGGGTCAGGGATCCGTCCGGTGGATCGGCGGCGGGAATCGCCGAAGAACCTCAAAAAGCGTGCAAGTCCTCCGAATCGATGACGCAATCCCCTCCCGGCGTGCGCTTCCTTCCGTGAAGGGCACATCCATACACGGGAGAGCGCGATGCGGGGTGAGACCATCGGAGCGGGCCACGAATACGGAGGACGCGCGGTGATGCGCGGCGAGGCCGGAGGGGACGGCGCACTCGACCGCGGCCGCCGTCCGGCGGTGATCTGCCTCGCGGCGACCGAGCAGGACCGCCGCGACGTGAACGCGATCCTCGGATCGGCGGACGGGCGGTCCGCGACCACGTCCACCGACCTCGCCTCGCTCGGCACCGTGACCGCGGCGGCGGGGGAGCGACGGGCCGTGCTCGCGGGACCGGATGCCGCAGCGGCGATCCTCACCGGACGCGGCACGAGCGGGGAAACGGGTGGGGGATCCGGCGGGGGCAGCGGCATCGTCGACGTGTGGTCGCTGCCGACCCGCATGGCGAACGGCGGAACGCCGCACGCCGGGACGTTCGACGGCGCCCCGCCGATCCCGGCGGCGACCGGCGAGACCGGGGGACTCGGACCCCCGCCGGGCATCTCCCCCCGCACCGGGACCCGGGTCCCGACCGGCCCGCTGGCCGACCGCTGCAGCGACCACGACCGGGCCGTCCTCGCGGGACTGACGCCGCGGGAGGCCGAGGTCGCCGAGCTGGTCGGCAACGGGCTCAACGTCGGCGAGATCGCCGCGTCGCTCGGCCGGGAGAAGACCACCGTCATCTCCCACCGCCGCAGCCTGCTGCGGAAGATCGGCTGCCGCGACGCGCTCGGCATCGCCCGGTTCGCGTACCGCACGGGACTCTCCGAGGCGTGAGGTCGGGCGAACCGCGGCGGGTCACCACGAACCGCGGCGGGTCGCGACGAACCGGTCACCGCGCCGGACGCCACTGGTCCCGCCGGTATCGTGGCCGCATGCGCGACGCCCCCGACACGGCCCCCGACGCTTCCGACGCCCACGTCGCTCCCCGGACGTCGCCGATGCCCCGGGCTGCGGCCCCGCCCGCCGCCGCCCGCGGGCCCGCCGGTGGCGTCCTCACCGCATCGGACCGGTCGCGCCGCGCCTTCCTCGCCCGCGCCGCCGCGATCGGCGCCGCCGGCGCCGCGAGCACCACCGCGGCCCGTCCGGCCGCGGCCCAGGTCGGCTCGGCCGCCAGCGACGCGATGAAGCAGCCCGGCGGCGGCGACGACGCGGCGGCCGACCCCGCCGACCTGCCGCTCACCGCCGAGGACGTGCGGGCCGCGAGCCGGGTCCTCGACCTGCGGCTCACGGACGCCGAGATCGAGCTCATGCTCGGGGAGCTCGAGCGACGTCGACGCACCCTGCCCGGCCGCCGCACGCCCGCCCACCCCAACGACGTCGCCCCGGCCGAGGTCTTCCGGCCGCTCGGCCTGCAGTCCGTGTGCGGCCGCGCGGCGCGCCGCTCGGTCCGCCCGATCGACGTCGACCCGGGCCCGCGGCCCCGCGATCCGCGACTCGTCGCCCACCGGCCGGTGACGCACCTCGCGGCGTGGCTGCGCGACGGGACGCTCACCAGTCGACGCCTGACCGAGCTGTTCCTCGAGCGGATCGAGCGGCTCGACGGACGGCTCGCGGCGGTGATCACCGCCACGCCCGCCCTCGCCCTCGAGCAGGCCGACCGCGCGGACGCCGAGCTCGCCGCCGGCTCCGACCGCGGGCCGCTGCACGGCATCCCGTACGGGGCGAAGGACCTCTTCGACACCGCCGGCATCCGGACCACCTGGGGGGCGACCCCGTTCGCCGAGCGGGTGCCGGATCGCGACGCGGCCGTCGTCCGCCGGCTCGCGGACGCCGGCGCGGTCCTCGTGGCCAAGACCACGCTCGGAGCCCTCGCCTACGGCGACCGCTGGTTCGGCGGCCGGACCAACAGCCCGTGGGACGTCGAGCGGGGCTCGTCCGGCTCCAGCGCCGGCTCCGCGTCGGGCGTGGCCGCCGGGCTCTTCGCCTTCGGCCTCGGCACCGAGACCTACGGCTCGATCGTCTCGCCGAGCATGCGCTGCGGCACCACCGGACTCCGTCCGACCTTCGGCCGCGTGCCCCGCACCGGGGCGATGGCGCTGTGCTGGTCGCTCGACAAGGTGGGGCCGATCTGCCGGACGGTGGAGGACTGCGGCCTGGTCCTCGCCGCGATCGACGGCGCCGACGCGGGCGATCCGTCGTCGCTCGAGCTCGACCTCGACGTGGACCCCGCCCGCTCGCTCGCGGACCTCGTCGTCGGCATCGACCCGGCGTGGTTCGCGGGTCGGCGGGCGAACCCGATCGACGCGGCGGCGCTGCGGGCGATGCGGCGGGTGGCCGCGCGACCCGGCGGACCGCGCCTGGTCGAGATCGAGGGCCCGAGTCCGGCCGGCGCGGGGCAGCTGCTGACGATCCTCGAGGTGGAGGCGGCCGCCGCCTTCCAGGACCTCACGCTCTCGGGCGCGGACGACCGGCTGCAGTGGCAGGGCGCGGCGGCGTGGCCGAACACCTTCCGGGCCGCCCACTTCCACTCCGCGGTGGACCTGCTGCAGGCCCAGCGGCGGCGGCGGATCGTGGCCGAACGGCTCGATGCCGCGTTCGCGGAGGTGGACGCGATCCTCGCCCCGAGCTTCGCGGGAGGCCTCAACCTGATGACGAACTTCACCGGCCACCCGTGCCTCGTGCTGCGGGCGGGCTTCGACGCCGACGGGCAGCCGCGGGGCGTGTCGCTCTTCGGCCGCCTCGGGGCCGACGACCGGCTCGTCGAGCTCGGCGTCCGCCTCGAGCGGGAGCTGGGGGTCTGGTCGCGGATGCCGACCGGGTTCTGAGCCGGGGGGCCGGGGGGCCGGGG
>CAYLNM010000148.1:0-10688 GCA_964385045.1 uncultured Isosphaeraceae bacterium | reverse complement strand
GGGGGCGGCCGGGGGCACGGGGGCCGGCCGCGGAGGCCCCCGTCGAAGAGCCAGCGAGCTGCCGAAGGCAGCGGCCTTCCTCAGAGAGTGCCCGGCTCAACCCACACAGATTCCCGAAGACCCCTTTTACAGACACGGTGTTGCTTTCCCTCTCATTGCCAGCGGCTCCCCCTGCTTGAGCCTCGATCCGGGCGCGTACTTCGTACTCAAGCTGAGTTGTGATGCGCTCAACGTCACTCTGAAGCTCGCGTTCCCGCTCGTCGCCGAGTTCCTTGGTGACCTCAAGCTCCTCTTCAAGTTCCTTAACCCTGGCCTGAAGGTCGGCGTTGTCGTCGAACACCTTCTCGACGAATTCCCGGAACTCGGGGTCGAACTCTTCCTCCTCGCTAGCGCTTGTCGCCAGCGACTCGAGCTTCGTGAGAATCGTGTTCTTGCTGGCGACGGCGTGAATTCGGTCGACACTTAGCGTGTCGCCAGAGTGCGCGCTCTCGTATCGGCGGGCGATTGCCGCCGCCAGGAAGCCCTGGACGGCGTCTGCGCCATACTCTTCGATCTGCTGTCGCGTGAAGTACCGATGTCGAAACTGCTCACGCGATGCGTTGTCGGGATCCTTGAAGGGGAGGAACACCCGGATCATCCCGTCCGCCGCGCCGAGATCAGCGGGCATTACGGCGGTGAATGATCGGCTCGCGTCCATGTCGGCCGCGTAGCAAAGCACGGCATTTCCCGTCAAAGCACGGGCAACTCGAGTTGGATCGAGTAGGAACTCGCCCGAATCTGCGGTCCGTGAAATGTAAACTACGGGACATCCCCGTGAAGCATTTAGTAACTTGTCACGAAACCCCTCAAGCTCGCGAACCTCAATGCTTGCGGGGTCTACCGCGAGGCGTACATTCCCGTTGTATGCGGCGGCTTCTCGGAGAGAGAGCAGCCAACTGACGATCGTTGGTGACGTCGGGACTGGAGGCGCTGGTTCCTTGCCAATGAAGCCAGACTGGATCCAGTGGTAGTTCTAGATCTCGATCTCGCAGTGACCAGCCGAATAGGAGCGGCAAGCGATATCAGTTTGCCACGAGCGAGATTGGACCTGCGTGCAGCGATGAACGAAACGTGCCGCCCAATAGTCTGGCAGTGGTGCGTTCTCTTCGCCGACTGGGTGCTCAGGAAATCGCGCTGTTTCGATCCTGATCATCTGGCCGCCAGGTGGTGACCAGACCCCGCCACGAAATAGCCACGCGTTTCCGAATGCGTCGTTGGTAGTCGCGCCAACTCGCTCTAGTCGCCTGCCAATCCAGTCACGGGTCCTCCGTGCAACCTGCTCCCAGAGGGGGTACGTCAGCTCGACCCCCTCGTTTGCTTCGATAGCGAACGAGCTTCGATAGTGCAGGCGAGCATGGGGGGGGGCGGCGTTCTTCATGATCCCTCCGAAGTAGCGGTGAAGAACTTAACAATGAATAGGACGCGAAGGCCCTACACCTTCCGCCCATAATCCGCCGGAATCTCCCCCCACGCATCCGTCTCCCACTTGACGATGCCGCCCAGCCGGTCCTGCCGGGCGAGCCAGTCCTCCGCCGCTTCCACCATCAGCCGCAGCGCCGGGTCCATCCGCCGCTCGTCCACGGTGGAGTTGTGGCGGCCCTTCTCGACCCAGATCATCGCGGTGCGGGAGTCGGAGAAGACGGGGCCGGGGTGGCGGCCGTCGGCCACCATCTGGGCGGCTTCGACGATCGCGAGGAACTCGGCGAGGTTGTTGGTGCCGCCGTCGAAGGGGCCGTGCGAGAAGAGGGCCTCGCCGGTCGCGAGGTCGACGCCGCGGTACTCCATCGGGCCCGGGTTGCCGCTGCAGGCACCGTCCACGGCGATGCCGACGGACGGAGCGGTGCCCGTGGCCGCGGCGGCCGCGGCCGCGCCGCCCTCGAGCCATGACTCGGCGGCCTCCCGCGACGGGAACGACTTGAACTCGGCGCCCTTGAAGCCGGTGGTCTGCCGCTGGCACTCGGCCCAGGTGGCGTACACGCCCGGGGTCCGCCCGCGGCGAACGGCGTAGAACTTCTTCTTCGGCGGCACGCGATCCCCCTCGAGGCGGTCGGACCCGGAATCGGCCCCCGGGGGGCCGTTCCGGAGAATAACCGACGCCGACGCCTCGCGGCGACACATGAATCCCGCGGAAGGAGGGCGATCGTCGAGAATTCGTCGGTGGCTGCCACCACGCTGTCGGCTGGCATCGCCTCGGCTCGCCGCGATTCGGCACCGCCCGACCGCCGCGGCCGTGGAGGGGAGAAGGTGCCGCCATGCCCACGCCGAGTCGCGAGCCTGCACCCGCACGCCGGCCGTGGCTCGAGCGACTGGCGACCGGCCTCGCGACCCCGCCACGTCGGATCGCCGAGGGTCTCGAGGGGGGATCGCGGACGGGGGAGGCGGATGAACTCGAAGCGCCCGTCGCGAGGCGGGAGAGCCGCACGGGGGCTGATGGGGAAGCCGCTTCAGCGTCGCTGCCCCGCGAGCTGACCGCGGAGCCGACGGCGACCGCGTCCGCTACCGCAACCGCCACCACGCCCGAAGCCCGCCAGCCGCCCCCGCAATGGACGCGGCTCCGCCCGCCCTGTCACTGGTCATCGAACATGACCCCCCTCCTGGTCATCGAACGTGCCGCCCTGGCCGGGGGGAGGAGGGCGTGGCGGGCCGCCCGTAGGGCGGGCGGGCTCGACCGACGGCGGCACCCCCGCGACCAGCACCGCGGCGGACGCCGCCTCAGCCCCGCCCGCCGAGCCGCTCCACGAGGCCGTCGATGCCTCCGACCCGCTCCACCGCTTCGAGGAGATCGCGGCGCGCATCGGCGGGCGGCCGAGCTGTGCCGCGCGGCCGCCAAGTCGCCCGTGTCCGCCAGCGCCTCGCCGCGAACCTCTATCGCAACGCCGCCCTCGCGGTCCGCGTGGTCGGCACCGCCGCGGCCCGGAGCTACCCCGGCCACCGCGAGCAGGCCCTGACGACCGCCGCCCGCGGCCTGTGGCGGCTGCTGCACTTCGTCAACGAGGTCGTTCGCCAGACGTTCTGCCCCGTGCAGCGGGAGGCCTTCTCCGTCCTCGCCCGCGCGACCAAGGTCGTCGGCGTTTACGTCCGCGAGGGCATGACCAAGGACGAGACGATCGATCACGCGGGGCACGATGACACGCGGCGGCGTCTCGAGCTCGCCCTCGAGGGCCGCACGCCGCAGGACGCCGAGCGGGACCGCTGCCTCAACGACCTGCGGTACGACCTTGGCCGGTTCGAGCAGCCCGACGAGCTCGGGGAGGTGGGCTACGTGCTCGACAAGGTCGATCGCACGGTCGCCCGCCTGCTCGAGCTCGGCCTCGGCCCCCCCCGCGATCCGCAGATCGCCGCCGTCTCGAGCCTCGTGGACGACGAGGAGTACGACCCGGAGCGGCACGCCGCGATCACGCGGGTGGCCGACGCGGAGCTGCCTGACGAGAACGGGACTGCCCGCGCGGGCGAGGCCCGCGACACCCACGGCTTCACCGACGTGCTCGCCACGAACCCCGACCGCTGGACGAACCGCCTCGTCTTCGCCCTCAACAACCGCTCGATCATGGACTACCACTACGCCCGCCCCGGCGAGATCGAGTTCGCCCTCGACTGGCTGGCGGGGGAGTACCGCGACGCCCGCCTCGGCGTCCGGCCTCGCTCGCTCGAGGAGCTACAGGAGTCGCTCCGAATCGCCGGCGGCTGGCACTACCGCTCGCACCAGTCCTCCACCACCGTCGGCAAGTACCGCGACTGGTACGAGTGCACTTGGGACGGCCGCCCGTACGATATCCACGCCCACATCGGCCGCGGCAACACGAAGCGGATGACGGAGAACTCGATCCGCCTCGCGTTCGCGTGGGACGAGGAGCGGCAGGTCGTGGTGGTGGGGTTCGTCGGGCAGCACCAGCGGACGACGGCGACCTGACGGGACCAAGGCGGCGGGGCCGCGAGGCGGGGCTGAGCCAGGCGCCGCCACGCGACCCACCCCGCCGGCCGCGAACGGCCCCAGCCCAGCGGACCCCTGTCCCTCCTCGCGACGGTTCTCCGAAACACCAGCGGCGGCCCGGCAGGTCGCCCCACGGACGCACGACCGCCGTGCCCGTGGTCCTCGCGCGCCGATCCCTCACTCCGGACGAGGACCCCGTCCCATGAACGAACTGCGAGTCACCGGCTTCATCGGAACGACCACCGTCATCGCCACCATCTGCGGCGTGGCCGGCGTATCCAGCGCATCCACGATCTCCTCAATCTCGCTCACGGTGACCGGGGAGCTCGGAGGCGCACTCGCCGGCCACTCGTTCGAGTACCAGCAGATCCACACGGGGGAGCAGACTCGAGTCGGCGCTCCGGGCACCCCTCAGTCCTACTACGGCCAGGGTGATCTCTTCACCGACTTCGGATGGGTGGAGAGTGAGGCCACCAGCATGCTCCGGATCTTCGACTCCGACGGCGAAGCGGTGATCGAGTTCGCGTTCGACGGGTACGACGACTTCGACGCCGAACCATGGGCCGAGGGATCTGTTCGCATCACGGAGCAGATCACCTTCGACGGCGCGATCGGCCTCAGCGTCTCAGGCGTGGAGTATGCCTCGGATGGCGACATGTGGTTGGCCCTCTTCAGCTGGGCTCCCGCGACATCCGACCAGTACTCGTCCCTGCACGACATCATGATCATCGAGTCATTGTCCGTGACCGATGCCGCCTTCAACATCCCGGGCATCGGCTTCCTCGATGCCGGCCAGGTGATCGTGACCGGCGTCGATGTCGCGGTGACGGTGATTCCACTGCCGACTCCCGCCTTCCTTGCGCTCGGCGGACTCGGCATTGCGACCGTCGCTCGCCGACGGCTGATGCGGGCCTGATGTCCCCAACCCCCGGCGTCCTGCGAGTCACCTCGTGCCGAACCACGCCACGGCCGTCCGAGCGAGGCACGGCCGCTCGACGAGACGACAGCGTGGACGAGGAGATGCCGGTGAGCGACAACCAACCCAGATGCGACGACCCTTCGACGCTGGCGCTTGACGACCCGATCGCCGAGCTCGAGGCCCTGCTGCAGGACGTGCTGAGCGAGGTTCGGACGTCCAAGACCTACGCCCGACTCTTCGCGCCCGATGCGCCGGCGAGCCTCGTACTGGCGTTCATGCGCGAGCTCTTTCGCGACGTGTACGCCTACCAGAAGCGCATCGACGAGGCCGTGTTCCACGCCGTCGGCCGCTTCGGATCGAGCATCAGCGAGCAGTCGCTCGTCCGAGCGATGATCGCCGTGCAGATCGAGGAGACGGGGCACGGGACGCTGGCCCTCCACGACTTCGCCGCGCTGGGCGGTGACGCGGAGGCGGCGAAGAGCGAGCCGCCGTCCCCCGGGGCCGCCGCCATCATCGGCGTGACTCGCTTCGTCGCCGAGTCGTGCCACCCGACTGCGCACCTCGGTTTCATGTTCTTCTTCGAGCGGTTCACGACGATCATGGTCGAGGAGGTGCAGGATGTCCTCGTCCGTGCCGCATACCCCGACGAGCGGCTGCACTTCATGCGGCTGCACGCCGAGGAGGACGTCCGCCACGCCGACATGCTCGCGGACGTGATCCGGGAGTGCGTCGCCCTCGACGCGTCGGCCCGCGACCACATTCGGTACGGCTTCGAGTGCTTCCGTGCGGTCTATCCGATGCCCGTCTGGTCGCGGGCCATGGACCGGGCCTGCCGCAGCCTGGCGCCCGGGGAGACGCGTCCGTGACGCGGCTCGTCCGCCGGTCCGCGAACTCGCCCGAGCCGCTTCGGATCGGCGCGACAACCAAGTGGCTCTGCCGGTGCGGGCTCAGCCGACGGCAGCCCTTCTGCGATGGCTCGCATCTCGCGGCCCGCAGCGAGTGGCCCGGGGTGGTGTACGAGTACGAGGCGGCGAATCTGCGTCGCCGGGCGGTTGCGCTGGAGGCCGGGCCGGATCTCGACTGCCGCCCCGGCCCCTGGCTTCGCTGGACCGGCCGGGTCGACCTGCTTCCGGAGCTTCCCGAGACCCTGCGGGAAGCCTGCCGGACGGTCGGCATCACGCTGTGGGCGGCCGCTTGGAGCGACGCTCCGTCCGATGCGATCGCGACGTTGCGGTCGGAGCTCCTCGGGGCGGGAGTCGCGGTCGATGAGCACGAGGGCCGGTGCGTCCACGTGTGGGCCGAGGATGGGACCGGCGTGATCGGGTCGATCCGCGGCTCGATCCACCGGTATGCCCCGCTCCCGGACTGCGGCTCGTTCGACGCGGTGCTGATGCGGCGGCTCGGGCCGGCGGCGTGCTCCGGCACCAGGCTGGTCGCGCGACGGACCGGCGGACCGTTGCTTGCCGGGGCGTTGATCACCGGGTGCTGGGCGGTGGGCCTCTGGTACGGCTGCCGCGTCAACGTCACGAACGCCACCGTCCGGGCGGCCCGCTACTACCGACGCTTGGGATTCCAGCCGGTCGCCGGCAGCGAGTTCAGGCATCCGGTGCTCGGAACGCCGAGCGTCGTGCTCCTCAATCCCGCGGATCCCGCGTGTCCGGATCCGCTCGGCACGCTCTTCGCCGACCGCGCGATGCCGCTCACGAGCGAGATCCTGGCCGAGATCGTCGACGGGCGCGGGCAGTCCCTCTGCGGGACCGGCTCGGTTCCCCACGACGCGGGACGGCCGCGGATCACGGAGGGGCCGGGGCAACTGCTGTCGTCGTGAGGCGGGCACGACGGAGCCCTCGTGAAACTTCAGCGGTCGACGCACCGCTGACAGCATGGTGTCAGTGGGGCGGGTTGCCGAATGGCCGGCAGAGGCGGATCGCCGGCCGATCGTGCAGTAGGGTGGTCGGGTGGCCGCGGGAGGTGCCGTGGCCCAACCACCGACTCCGGGGCTCCCCATGGACTGCACGCCCGAGGCCTTCGAGCCTCGTCCTTCGTCGTCGGCCGGCTCCGTCGGCACCGACGGTCTGCCGCTCGCCGCCCTCAACGCCGCCGCCGTCCGAACCGTGCTCACGCAGGTGCGGGCCGCGGCGGAGGCGATCGACCTTCGCCTCGAGCCGGACGCGGGGGGCGAGCTGCTCCGCGGCTGCCTGCCGATGCCCGGTGGCCGCGAGCAGCAGGTCTTCGTGCGCGTCTCCGGGCTGCTCGCCCAGGGCCTGCACGTCGTGACCTTCTTCTCGCCGTGTCACCGCGTGCCCGAGGGCGAGCAGCTCGCGCCGGACCTGATGCGTCGCCTGCTCCTGGTCAACGAGCAGCACCGCTTCGTCCGGCTGGCCTTATGGCCGATGGACGACGGCGAGCTCGTCGTCGCGAGCTGGGATCAGATCGTCGAGACGATGGAGGCCGAGGAGCTGGGGACGCAGGTGCGGGCCCTCGCGGTCGTCGCCGACCGGCTCGAGCAGCAGCTGGATGGGAGCGATCGATTCTGAGGCGAAGCTTCGGGCGCCAGGGCGTCCGCTGCTCGAGCCTCGTTGCCGCGGAGAAATCGATCTGCCCCGGGCGTATTCACACGGGGACGGCCGACCGGAGCGCGCGTCAGTCGACGTCGGCGGCGGCGGGCTCCGCCATCTGGGCGAGGTCTCGCCAGATGCCCATCGCCGCCGCGACGAAGGCCTCATCGGTCGGCAGCTCCCCCGTCTGGAGCCGCACCGGCACGAACCAGCCGCCGGTCTGCCGACGGACGAGCCGCGCCGCCTGCCACAGCCGCAGGCAGATGTAGACGTGCGTCAGCGAGACGAGACGCGGCTCGAGCGGATCGGTGCGGTCCGCCTCGCCGGTAGCCTCGCGCAGCTGCTTGGCCTGCGTGGGCTCTAGATCCCCCTCGTCGCCGGCGAGGCAGAGCGACGCGAGCGATCGCGCGATGCGCTCGTAGTCGGCTTGGCTCACCGACACCGGCGGGCGATCGGAGTCGAGGGCGTACTCGTGAAGCGAGCGACCCTCGACCGCGAAACGGCGGCCGGCCTGATCGTCGAGGCCGGGGGGCAGCCGACGATCCACCGCGGGGGCGGGGGCTGCTCCGGAGCCGACCGCGTCGCCGGGGTCCGTGAACGCAGGGCCGGACGCAGGTCGGCCGCCGACCGCGGGACCGGGCGCCGCGCCGGCCTCGCCGGCCCGCGGGCCGCGCCGCTCGAACCGCGCCGCCTCGCGGATCAAGCGTTCCCGCGGCACCGCGGCGTACTCGTCGAGCAGCCCGAGCCCGAGCCACTGGGCGAAGGCCTGCGGCGCCCGGGCCGTGTCGTCGCCGCCGGCCTCGCCGGAGCCGGCGGCGTGGTCCCCGCCGTGCACTGCGATCCACCGGAGAGACCGCTCGCCCTCGGCCCGAAGCCGGCCCGCGAGCTCCATGGCGGGGGCGAGGTCGACCGCCGCATCGGGCCGCCGCGTGAGCAGCCCGACAAGCTCGTCATGCAATCGCGCGGCGAGCCGGGCCCAGTCCTCCCGCGACTCGCTCGCAGGGGTTCGGGATGTGGTCGCCAGGGCGTGCCCAGGGGGCGGCGCGTCCTCGCCGCGGCTGTTCGGAACGTGCTCGGACGCCCCCGACAGCGTGGTGTCAGCATCCTGCGACATTGCAATTCCTTGGGGGTGACGGGCCCCGGTGCAGGCGTGACTGTAGCAGGACCTCGACGGGCGGGCCAATTCCGGCCGCCGAAATTCTTGCACCGTGCATTCTCGCAGGGCTTGCATTCCTGCAATCTCTCGCCACAATGGCGTGCAAAGTGCATGGCCGCCGGTCGGATCCGTCGGCCGATCCCGTCCCCCGACCCTCGCCACGGAGCCCGAGATGACCACGCTGAGCCCTTCCGGCCTGACCGCCTCGACCCAGGACGACACCCGATCCGCCCGAGTCGTCCGAGCCGCTCGACCCCGCCGACCCCGCCGACCGTGGCTGGCTCGACTCGCCCGAGCCGTCCACGCACTCGGGGACCGGCTCGACCGACTGGCCGGCTGGCCGGCGGCCCCCGAGCCCGCCGACCGAGACGAGCCCGAGGCCCCGGGCGGGGGGCGAGCGACCCCCGGCCGGACCGGCCCGGCCCCGTCCGCGACGGCGCTTCCCGCCCCGACCTCCGCCCAGGCCCCGGAGTCGCGTCCGGTCGACGGGCCGGCCGCTTCGCGATCGATCGCGGGCGCCGCCGAAGCCGCCGACGCCGCCGACGCCGCCGACGCCGCCGACGCCGCCCCCGTCGCCGCCGCCCAGGACTCCGAGATCGGAACGTCGTCGCCGGTGCGGCCGCTCCGCCCGGCCGCCATTCGCGGCCCGCGGGTGGTGCGGGTGGAGGCGGCCGACGACGCGGTGCCCACGCCCCCGGCGGCGAGCGACGCCACGGCCGCCGCGACCGCCGAGCCCGCCGCGACCCCCACGGCCGCCGCGCCCACCGCCAGCGAGCCCGTGCGCACCGAGCGACTCGAGATCGCCGGCCAGACGGTGGAGGTCGCGGTGCCGGCCGTCGATCCCGCCGAGGCGGTGTGGGACCGGCGGGAGTCCACCGAGGCGGCGGTCGACGGTTCGGCCGACGCGGACACGGCGGCGCTCGACGGGCCGGCCTTCGTCGAGTCGCTTCCGGACGAGCACCCGCTCGCCCGGCTCGACGAGACGCTCGCCGCCGCGGAGCGGGCGGCGGAGCTGTGCGACACCGCGGCGCGGCTCGGATTCCACGCCGCGCTCGCCGCCGCCGAGGGGCCGCACGCGACCACCCCGATGCCCGCGGCACTCCGCCCGTCGCTCGACGAGGCCGACTTCCGGCTCGCGGCGCACCTCTACCGCAACGCCGCCACCGCCGTCCGCATCGCCGGACGCATCTCCCGGCGCGACTACCTCGTCGAGAACATCCCGTGGGCCCTCGGCCTCGGCGGCCGCGCGGCGGGACAGCTCGCCGACTTCCTCGCCGACCGGGCCGGCGGCGGCCACTGTCCGATCCAGGACGACGTGCGGGAGCTCCTCCTGACCGTGGCCCGTTCGTGCAAGGTCCACCGCGTCGAGGGGCTGCGCAAGGGCCAGCGGGTCGGCCATCGCGGCTGGAACGGCGTGCGCGACGGCCTGGAGAAGGCGAGCGAGGGCGTGAGCCGGGCCGAGCGGAAGCGCGAGGAGCTGGCGAACCGCCTCGAGTATCACCTCGACAAGCTCCGCGATCCCGACGAGGACGCGGCGCACCACCTCCGCCGCATCGACGAGACCGCGGCCGACCTGATGGCGCGGGGCCTGGGCCCCGACGCGGGCGAGCTCTCCCCGCTGGCCGAGCTGGTGGCGGAGGCCGCGTACGACGCCACCGAGCATGCGACCATCGCCCGGATCGCGGGCCATGCGTCCGACGCCGCCTGCACCGCCAGCTCCGCCGACGCCGCGGACGAGGCGTGCATCGAGGCCGAGCTCGTCACCCAGGCCCGCGAGCTGCTCCGCGACCGCACGATGATGATCGTCTGCGGCATCCCGAAGCCCGAGGTCGAGGCCCGCATCCGGGAGACGTTCGAGCTCGCGGACGTCGAGTGGGTCGACCATCCGAAGGGCGCGAGCTACCGGCGGCTCGAGGCGCCGGCCCTGCGGGCGGACATCGTCGTCATCGGCAACCGCTTCATGAGCCACGAGGTGAGCGAGGAGCTGCCGAAGCTCTGCCGCCGCCACGGCATCCCGGTGGCGAAGGTCGGCAACGGCTACAGCCAGGTGCAGATCGCCCGCGCCGTGGTCGAGCAGGCCAGCCG
>CAYLNM010000147.1:0-10703 GCA_964385045.1 uncultured Isosphaeraceae bacterium | reverse complement strand
GGGGGCCGCGGCGGCCGCGGCGCGACCCGCGGGCCCGGACGCGGCCGCGGGGCGGGCCGGCGCCCGGCGGCGGGCGGCGACGGCGGTGCCCGCCGCGACCGCCCCGACCCGCGACCGTGAGCCGCACCGCCCCGGAGCCCGTCCACGGCGCGGAGGGAACCCCTGTCGCGCCGGTGGACGCCCGCGGGGCCGACCCCGCCCGGCGGTATCATCCCCGGATGCCGCTGCAGGAGGACTATCGCGTCACCCTCGACGCCTTCGAGGGACCGCTCGACCTGCTGCTCCACCTCATCCGCCGGGCGGAGGTGGACGTCCACGACATCTCCGTGGCCGAGATCACCGATCAGTACCTCGCGTTCCTGCGGGACGTGGACACGGTCGACGTCGAGATCGCGGGCGACTTCCTCGTGATGGCGGCGACCCTGATCGAGCTCAAGAGCCGCACCCTCGTCCCGCCCGAGGAGGGCGAGGACGGCGAGACGGCGGCCGACCGGGACCGCGACGAGCCGGCGGATCCGCGGGACGAGCTCATCCGTGTCCTGCTCATGTACCAGCGGTTCCGCGACGCGGCCGAAGCCCTCGAGGCCGGCCGGCTCGAGATGGCCGCGTGCCGCCCGCGGGCGGTGGGCCGGGCGGTCCGGCAGGCGATGCGCCGGGACCGCGCCGATCCCGAGCGGACGATCGAGCTCGAGGACGTCCACCCGATGGACCTCGCCGAGGCGTTCGAGGCGGTCATGTCCGCGGTCGACCTGACGCGGCTCGGCGACCACGTGGTGGAGGTCGACGACACCCCGGTGGAGCTCCACGCCGCCGACCTCGTCGATCGGCTCGGCCGGTCCGAGGAGCACCGGCTGACGCTGCAGGAGGTCTTCGAGGGCGCCGGCCCCCTCCAGCGGATCGGGCTCTTCCTCGCCACGCTCGAGCTCACCCGTCGTCGCCGCGTCGACGTGCGGCAGGACGACGTCGACGATCCGATCGAGGTCCTCCTCCGCGACGACGACGGGGAGGACGAGGACGGGGACGAAGCGCCGGGAGCCGAGCACGTCCACGGACCGGACGATCCGGCCGCCGACGAGACGCGTGACGCGGGCGCCGCCGACCCCGCCGCCGGAGTGCCCGCCCCGTGAGTGCCGCCGACCCCTTCGCCCCCTCCCGGGCCGCATCCGAGACGCCGCGCACCGGCGACGGCGGGCGCTCGGAGCTGGCCTTCCTCGCCGAGTCGATGCACGCGGAGGCCGACGCCGTCCGCCGGCTCGCCGAGCGGGTGCGGACCAGCGACGGCGCCCGCTGGCGCGATGCCCTCGACCTGCTCGAGCGGTGCCGCGGTCACGTCGTGGTCTCGGGCATCGGCAAGTCCGGGCTCGTCGGCGCGAAGGTCTCGGCCACCTTCTCGAGCCTCGGCCAGCCCTCGAGCCTGCTGCATCCGTCCGAGGCGGTGCACGGCGACCTCGGTCGCGTGCGCCGCGGCGACGTGGTGATGCTGCTGAGCTACTCCGGCGAGACGGCGGAGGTCGTGGACCTCGCCCTGATCCTCAAGGCCGACGAGATGCCGACGATCGGCATCTGCCGTGACGAGTCCTCGAGCCTCGCCCGCGCGTGCACGGTGACGCTCCCTCTCGGCGACGTGACCGAGGCGTGCCCCCACAACCTCGCCCCCACCACCTCGACGACCGCCCAGCTCGCCGCGGGCGACGCGCTGGCGCTCGCCCTCGCGCGGCGCCGCGACTTCACCGCCGACGACTTCCATCGATCCCACCCGGGCGGCATGCTCGGGGCGAGCCTGCGGCGGATCACCGAGGTCGTGCGGTTCCGCGCGGGCGAGGGGCTGCCGGTGCTGCCGGCGGGCGAGACGGTCCGAGCCTGCCTGTCGGCCGCCTCCGCCGGGGACGGACGTCGCCGCGCGGGCGCGATCCTGCTCGTGGACGAGGACGGCCGGCTCGCGGGCGTCTTCACCGACGGCGACCTGCGGCGGCTCATCGTCGACGATCCCGCCGCCCTCGACCGCCCCGTGTCCGAGGTCATGACCGCCTCGCCCAAGCGACTGCCCGCCGACGCCCTCGTCCGCGACGCCGAGCGGCTCGTGCGCGAGCACCGCGTCGACGAGATTCCGGTGGTCGACGAGGACGGCCGGCCGATCGGCCTCGTCGACGTGCAGGACCTCGTGACGATGAAGGTGGTGCGGGAGTGACCGGCGGCACGCCCCGCCGCCGCGCCGAGCGACGAGCCTTCGCCGACCCCGCCTCGATCCGGCTGCTGGTGCTGGACGTCGACGGCGTCCTCACCGACGGGCGGATCACCCTCGACGGCGAGCATCCCGAGCCCAAGACCTTCCACGTGCGCGACGGCCTGGCGATCCGGCAGTGGATCGTCCACGGCGGCCGCTGCGCGATCGTCACCGGCCGCAGCAGCCCCGCGGTGCGGGCGCGGGCGGCCGAGCTCGGGATCGGGCCGGTGGTGCAGGGCGCCGGCGACAAGGCCGAGGCCCTCGCCCGCGTGCTCGCCGCCACCGGCGTGCCCGCGGCGGAGACCGCGGCGATGGGCGACGACCTGCCCGACCTGCCGATGCTGCGGGCGGTCGGCCGCCCCCTCGCTCCCGCCGACGCGGTGGACGAGGTCCGGGCGGCGTCGGCCTGGACCAGCGCCTCGCCCGGCGGCCGCGGCGCGGTGCGGGAGGCGATCGAGCATCTGATGCGGGCCTCGGGGGCGTGGGACGCGGTGGTCGCGTCCTTCGACCGGGCGCCCGCCGACGAGGAGGACGCCCATGCGCGGATCGGCTGACCGGCGCGGCGCCACGAGCGGCCGCACCCTCGGGCTCGTGGGCGGCGCGGTGCTCGCCGCCGCGATCGTCGGGGCGGTGCTCTTCGTCGTCGACCGCACCCCGGAGCCCGAGCCGGCGGCCGAGACGACGGGCGATCCCGACGTCATCGACCTCATCCCGCCGCCCCCGCCGCTCGACGGCGAGGACGAGGCGGCCACCGGCCGCGGCTGGATCCAGATCGCCGACGACGAGGGACGCCTCGCCCAGCAGTACCGCTGCGACTTCCTCGATCCCTCGCCCGAGGGCTGGGACCCCGGCTGGATCCGCATGACGCGGCCGCAGCTCGAGGTCTTCCAGGACGACGGCAGCGTGATCGTGCTCGCGGGCGAGGAGGCGATGGCGTTCGCCCCGAGCTCCGCGGTGGAGTCGGGGACGATCTCCGGCGAGGTCGTGATCCGCGTGTACGGCGACGCCGCCGCCCGGCGTCCCGACCGCCCGCTGGAGGGCCTGCAGCTCGAGCTCCGCACCGACCGCGCCCGCCTCGACGGCGTGCTCGGCGAGGTGACCTGCCCGAACGCGGTGATCGCCGAGACGCCCGAGGCGGTCTTCGTCGGCCGCGACGTGCGGCTGCTGCTCGGCGACGCCGAGCACGCGATCGCGAGCCTCGCGGTGCGCGAGGTGGAGCACGTGCGGCTGATCTCGCGGACCGACGCCGGCGAGCCGGGATCGGAGGCGGCGGCGAGCGCCGGCGCGGGCCCCCCGCCGGCCGCGGCCGGGCCCGCCCCGCGGACGCGCCCGGGCCGGGCGGTCGTGCGGCCCGCGGCCCGGGTCCAGCCGGCGGACGCCGAGGCGGGCGCCCCGCGCTGGTACCGGCTGGTGATGAGCGATGCCGTGCGCATCGTCCGCGGTACCGGCGACGCCCGGCTCGACGCGGCGGCGGACGAGCTGCACGTCGTCTTCGGCGAGCGCAGCCGCGGCCTGGGAGCGCCGGGGGACGGTCCGCGGACCGCGCGCTCCGGCCCGAGCCGCCCGCGACCGGTCGCGGCGCCCGTCCGTTCCGCCCTCTCGGCCCGCCCGGCCCGGGAGACCGCGGCCGGTTCCGCGATCGCCGGACCGCGGCCGGCGGCGACGGACGCCCGCGGCGTCGCGACGGTCCTCGCGCTCGCCGCCCTCGGCCAGACGGACGTCGCCCCGTGGACCGCGGCGGAGCGGCCGCTGCCCGAGGGCGCCGATCCGCGGATCGCGGACCGCGCCGGCAGCCTCAGCGTCGCCCCGCCTCCCGCCCCCGGGGACACGTGGGTCACCTGCACCGGCGGCCTCGTGATGCGGCCGCTCGAGGATCCGGCGGACCGCCCGGCGACGGACGACGGGGCGCGGCTGGAGCTCCGGGCGCGGCCCGCCTCGCCCGCGGTGCGGCTGACCGACCACGGAGCCGCGACCACCGCCCGGGCGCGGCGGCTGGACTACGAGCTGCCGGCCGGCCGCATCGAGCTCACCGGGCGGGCGGCGGAGCCGGTGACCGTCGACGGTCCCGAGGTCGAGCTCCGCGCGCCGTCGATCGTGCTCGTGCGGAGCACCGGCACCGGCCGGCTCGAGGGCGCCGGCCGCCTGGCCCTCCGCGAGCGGGCGGACGGGGCGGCGGACCGGGCGGCGGACGGGGCGGCGGACGGGGCCGACGCCCCGCGGAGCCTGGACGTGCGCTGGACCGACGGCGTCGACCTGGCCTTCGCGGGGGACGAGCCGGCGGGCGTCCGCGGGGACGCGGACGCCGCCGCGGACGCGATGCCCGGCCTCGACCTCGGGTCGCTGCGCGAGGCGATCTTCGTCGGCGGGGTCGAGCTCGCCGGCGGATCCGATCGCGGGCTGGCGCTGCTGCCGGGCGAGCACGAGGACGGGACCCGCGACGCGGCCGCGGGCCCGCGCGGCGCCGACGATGGTCCCGCCGGCGCTCCGGACGGCGGCACGCTCACCGCCGAGGAGGTCCGCGTGGCGTTCGCCCCGGACGCCGCGGGCGATCCGCGTCCGCGGCGCCTCGTGGGCCGCGGCGACGTGATCGTGACCAGCGGTCCGCAGCGGCTCTGGGCCGACGAGCTCGACGCCCGGTTCCTCGGCGCGGACGCCGCGGACGGCGCGGACCCCGCCGGGGCATCGGGCGACCTCGACGTCGAGCGCGTCGTCGCCTCCGGCGAGGTCGCGGTGCGACTCGAGGGCGACCGCCTCGCCTGGGCCGACCGACTCGAGCTCGAGGGCGCGACGCGGCGCACCGTCCTCGAGGGCCGCGCGGTGCGCTTCGTCGACGGCCCGGACCAACTCGACGACGCCCGCCGGGTGGTGATCGAGGACGAGGCGGACCGCGCGACGGTCGACGGTCCGGGGCGCTTCCGGCGGCTCGTGGTCGCGGCCGATGCGACGAGGCCCACAGCGGGGCCCGCGGCGGAGGCCGCGGTCGCCGCCGCGCCGCCGGCCCGCCGCCCCGTGCCACCGGACGCCGACCCGGGGGCCCCGGCCGAGCTCGACGTGCGGTGGTCGGAGTCGCTCACGGTCGCGCCCTCCGCCGGCGGCGGACGACGCATCGAGGTCCGCGGCGGGGTGGACGCGGTGGCCGAGGCGCTGGCCCTCCGCGGCGCGGACCGCGTCGTCGCCCTGCTCGACCCCGACGGGGCGGCGCCGAGCGGCGGGGGCGCGGCGGACGGGCGCTCGCTGCGCCGGCTCGAGGCGGACGGGCCGCTCACCGCGATCGCGCTCGAGGACGACTCGACCCTCGACTGCCGCGCCCTGGCGGTGGACCTGCGTCCGGGCCCCGACGGACCCGAGCCCGCGCGGCTCGAGGCCACCGGCGACGTGCGCGTGGTCACACCGGACCGCCGGCTGTGGAGCGAGTCGCTCGTGGTCGGCTTCCGCTCGCGCGACGCGGCGCCGGCGACCCAGGCCGGCGACGCGGACGCCCCGCGCGGCGGCGCCGGCCTCGACGCCGGCCGCGTCGAGTCGATCGTCGCCGCCGGGGGCCTCGAGGTCCGGCTCGCCGACGGCCGCCGAATCCTCGGCGACCGGCTCGAGGGCTCGGCGCTCGACGAGTCGGCGGTGGTGACCGGCGCGCTGCTGGTGGCGACCGAGGACGCCGTCCTCCTCGCCCCCGCCGATCCCGCCGCCGGTCCCGCCGGCCGACTGGAGCTCGACGACGCCGGCCGCACCGCCCGCGTGATGGGCAGCGGCCGGTTCCTGGGCCTCGCCGCGGCCGCTCCGCTGCCCGATCCCGCCGGCCGCACCGACGTCGCCCGGCTGCGGGCCCGCGCGGCCGACGCGGACCGCGAGCTGGAGGCGACCTGGACCGACGACGCGACCTGGACCGCCGCGGCGAACGCCGGGGAGGAGGACGCCGGCGACGGCGGCGACGCCGGCGACGGCGGCGGCACGCTGGTCCTCCGCGGCGCCGTGGACGCCCTCGCCGCCCCGCGGCCCCGCGAGCGCAACCGCGTGCAGGCGGCCGAGCTCGTCCTCGTCTTCGCCGGCGACGCGCCGGGCGACGGGACCGGCGGCGCGGACGCCGCGGACGCCGCGGACGCCGCCGGCACGACGCCCGGTCCGGGCGGGTCGGCCGAGGACGAGGACGCGCTCGGGGTGCCCGCCCGTCGCCTCGCGCGGCTCGTCGCGCGGGGCGACGCCCGCCTCGAGAGCCGCGCGTGGCTGCGGGAGGACCGCGTGGACCTGCCGCGGGTGCTCGCGATCGACGGCGAGCTCATCGACTGGGACCAGCCCGCGGGCGTCGCGATCGTCGACGGCCCGGGGCGGCTCGTGGTCCGCGACCTCCGCGAGCCGGAAGTCGAGCCCGCCCGGGAAGACGGCCCGGGCGCGGAGGGCGCGGTCGCCGAGGGCGCCCCGCTCGCCGCCACCGGCTTCGGCCCCCGCGGCACCTCCCGGTTCACGTGGACCGAGGGCCTTCGGCTCGAGCCGGACCGCGAGCGGCCGGACGCCGAGGCGACGGGCGCCGAGCCCGTCGGCGGCGAGGCCCGCGGCGACGCATCGCCGGCCCCCGGCTCCCGCGTCACCATGCGGGGCGACGTCGAGGTGCTGCACCGCGGGCTCGACGGGCGGACCGCCACCCTCACCGGGCGCCGCCTCACCGCGGTGCTCGGCCGGATCGTGGCCGACGCGGCGGACGACGACGCGACGACGATGGCGCTCGGCGGCCCGGTCGAGCTCGTGCGGCTGATCGCGGACGGGGCGGTCTACGTCGCCACCCCCGCCCGCGACGTCGCGTGCGAGACCTTCGCCTACGACGCCCGGCGTGGCCTCGCCCGCATCGCCTCGGCCCCCGGCCGGCCGCCGGTGTCGATCCTCGAGGCCGGTGCCGCCTCGCCGGTCACGATCTCCGGCGAGGCGACCTGGGACATGGTGCGCGACCGCATCGTGGTCGAGGGCGGCGCCGGCGCCGCGGACGGCGGCTGACCGGCCGTCGCCGCCCCCCGCCCCCGTCTCCGCCTTCCGCCGCGCGACGGGCGCCGGTCCGGCCCGCCGCCTGCGCGTCGCCGCGAGCGATGCCGTCCGCACGCGGGGCGGGCGGCGGCCGGACGAGACCCGGACGCCGAACGCCTCCCCGCATCCTCCCGAGGGCGCGGGGATCGACCGCGCCGCCGCTTGGCCCATCGCCTACCGTGCGCACCCCGCCGCCGGGCACCGGCGCCCGCCGGCGGGCTTCCGTCCTCTGGCCAGGAGACCACCCGTGGCGATCCGCACCGGCGACACTGCGCAGGGCTTCGAGCTGCCCCACAAGCCCGGCGAGACCATCGACGTCGGCCAGCACATCGGCTCCGAGCCGGTCGTGCTGCTCTTCTTCCCCCTCGCCTTCAGCCCCGTCTGCAGCGACGAGTTCTGCACCATGCGGGACGAATGGGACTCGTGGGCCAGGCTCGACGCGAAGGTCTTCGGCGTCACCTGCGACAGCCCGTTCGTGGTGGACAAGTTCCGCCAGGAGCTCGAGATCCCCTTCCCGATCCTCTCCGACTTCAACCGCGAGGCCGCGAAGACCTGGGGCGCGATCCACGAGGAGCTGCTCGGACTCCGCGACGTGCCCAAGCGATCGGTGTTCGTGATCGACGCCGGCGGCACCGTCACCTACGACTGGGTGAGCGACGACCCGGGCCAGCTGCCCGACTTCGCCGCGGTCAAGGCCGCGGTCGAGGCGGTCAAGGTCGGCTCCTGAGCGAGTCGCCGCGGCGGGGGTCGCCCCCCCTCCGCTCCATGCCCGGCATCACGCGACGAACGCCGGTCGCGGGCGAGAGTCCCGCGGCCGGCGTTCGTCGATTCGTGCCGTGATGATCGCGAGCGCCGCACCCGGCGGACCCGTGTCCGCCCCCGGACGGCCTCAGGCGTCCTCGCGCTTCATGACGTCGTACATCTCGCGCTCGCCGCGGCCGCGGAGCGGGTAGTCCTTCCGCAGCGGGTGGGCCGGGAAGTCCTCCCACGTCAGGATCCGCCGCAGGTCCGGGTGATTGCGGAAGCGGATGCCGTACATGTCGTACACCTCGCGTTCCGGCCACTCGGCGCCGGCCCACAGGTCGCAGACCGAGTCGACCTCGAGGGCGGGGTCGACCTCGATGCCGGTGGTGTCGAGCGTGGGCGAGACGTACGTCTTCACCGTGAGCCGACGATTGTGCGCGTGGCTCAGCAGCAGGTACACCACCGCGAAGCGGCCGGGCTGCTCGACGGGATAGTCGAGGTAGTCGACCCCGAGCAGGTGGCTGAAGAAGTTGTAGTCGCAGGCCTCGTCGTCCCGCAGGAAGCGCATCACCTCGTGCAGGCGCTCCGGGGGCACCACGAGCGTCGTCTGGCCGCGGAACTCCGCGGCCCGGAACCTCACGTCCGGGAAGGCCTCCTTGACGCGGGGCAGGGTCGGGTGATCGAGGGTGACCTTGTTCGTCATGGGGGCCTCGAGGCGGGGTGACGCGGGGGAGAAGCGGCCGCGGCGGGCCGGGACGCCGATGGTAGTCGGTCGATCCGCGGTCCGGCGGGCCCGGACCGGCCGGGCGGACCGGGCGAGCCCGGGAGTCGAGCGCGGGAGTCGAGCGCGGGAGCGACGGCGGGGACGATCTCGGCTCGCGCGGGTCGCCCTCCGCGACCTCGTGCCGGTGCCGACGGCGGTCGTCGCTCGCGGGACCGGCCGCGGGACCGGCCGCCGGGCCGGCCGCGACTCGCTCAGCTCGCCGCCCGGTGCTCGGCCCGCACGACCCTCGGCACCGCGGGGGCGACCCACCGCTCGATCGCACGGGCGAGGACGTCCGCGGGCAGTCGTCCCCGGCCCGGGGCGACGAGCCGGGGGCAGGCGGCCGCGTCAGCTCCGTCGCCCGCGGCCGGGTCTCCCGCCGCCACGTCGCTCAGCAGCAGCATGGCGGCGAGGTCGCCAAGCCCCGAGAGCACCCGGTCCACGTGATCCGCGACGTCGTCCCCGAGCATCGACGCCTCGAAGACCGCCGCCGGCTCGAGCAGCAGCCCCACCGGCAATGCACCCCGCTCGCGCAGGAACGCCCGCACCGAGGGCGGGTCGCTCAGGACCTGCCGGGCGTGGCACCGCAGCAGCAGCCGCCGGCCGGCCGGGACCGCCGACAGCAGCGACTCCACCCGCTCGCCCAGCCGGTCCTTGCCCGGCTGCATCCACGTATGGGGATGGGCGGTGAGCAGGTCCGGCGCGAGCGAGCCGCTCCAGATCACCAGATCGCCCTCGATCGCCGCGGCCTCGGGCGGGCTCCAGTCCTCGGCCAGCGGGTTGCCCCCGAGCACGGTGGCCACCGCCCGGCCGTCGGCGTCCACGATGCGGCGGAGGCCGGGCCCCGCCCCGTCGATCGCGGGCGACGCGGGACGCTCGTCGGTCTCGAGCACGAGCGGCGCCTGCCCCGGAACCGACCCGGGCGGACGCGCGGGCGGTGCGGCGCCGGGATCGTTGGGGGCGGGCATCGGATCGGGCGGGACCTGGGACATGGACGCCTCGGAACGCGGGGACGCGGGGACGCGGGGACGCGGGGACGCCGCGGTCGCGGCACGCGCGCCGCGCGGCGACGGGCTCGACACGGACGGGGCGAAGCGTATACTCCCCGCTCTGCACACCGCAGCCCAGGTGGCGGAATTGGCAGACGCGCCAGCTTGAGGTGCTGGTGGGAGTAAAATCCCGTGGAGGTTCGAGTCCTCTCCTGGGCATTCGCCGCGGCCCGTCCGCGGCCGCGCCGGCGAGCGTGAGCGCCGCCGCGAGTCGCTCGCCCCCCGCCGGGCGAGTCTCGTCGGCCCCCGGCCTCCGGCCAGGCGGGACCGGCGACCGCGACGACGATCCCCGGCAATCCCGTCGGCCGGCCACCGCGCCGGTCCCCCGCTCGGCCGGCTTCGCCGCCCGCCGTCCCGAGGTTCGCATGGCCAGCTCGAAGCGCACCCGTGGCAAGGCGTCCCGCCGGTCGCCCGACGAGACGGTGATCGAGAATCGCCGGGCGCGCCACGACTACGTCATCGAGGACACCCTCGAGGTCGGCCTCAAGCTCTGCGGCACCGAGGTCAAGAGCATCCGCGACGGGCAGGCCAGCCTCGCCGAGGGGTGGATCAAGGCCTCGGCGGAGCCGGTGTCGCTCACGCTGCACCAGGTGCACGTGGCCGAGTACCCCAACGCGGCCCCGTCGCACCAGCACGAGCCCACCCGCACCCGGGCCCTGCTCGCCCACGCCCGCGAGATCCGCCGGCTCGCGCAGCGCACGCAGGAGCGGGGCGTGACGCTGGTGCCCCTGAAGATCTACTTCTCCGGCGGCCGCGCGAAGCTGCTCGTCGGCATCGGCCGCGGCAAGCAGCGACACGACAAGCGCCAGGACCTCCGCAAGAAGGAGGCGGCGAAGGAGATCGAGCGGGCGCTGCGGCGCGGCTGAGACGACGCGTCCGCGATGCGCGGCCGGCCCCCCCACGCCCCCCGCGCCCC
>CAYLNM010000146.1:0-10738 GCA_964385045.1 uncultured Isosphaeraceae bacterium | reverse complement strand
GCCGGCCGCACCCGGCCTTGACCCCCCCGCCCCCCTCCCGCAGACTCCCGCCGTGCCGATCCACGTGGCGAGACTCGACCTCTCGGCGGCCCGGCGTCTCCGCGAGCTGCGACGACGCTTCGTGACCGCCCTCGGGATCCTCCTCGCGATCGGCATCGTGTCGACGGTGGCGCTCGTGACGCTCGGGCCACGGCCGGACCGTCCGCTCGGCGAGCGGGTCCTGCTGGCCTTCTGGGACACGCTCAACCTCGTGTCCACGGTGGGCAGCATCGAGCAGGAGCTCTCCACCGGTCAGCGGCTCTGGGCCGGCCTCGTCATCATCTTCGGCATCGGCGCGGTGCTCTACGCGTTCGGCACCCTCCAGCAGCTGCTGCACCAGGACGTCCGGCACCACCTCGGAGACCTTCGCATGCGCACCCGCCTCGCCCGCCTGGACGGCCACGTGATCGTCTGCGGCTACGGCATCGTCGGGTCCGCGGTGGCCTCGGAGCTGCGGCGAGCGGGCGCGACGGCCGTGGTGGTGGAGCACGACGAGGCGGCAAGCCGTCGCGCGGACGAGGCTGGCTTCGACGTCATCCACGGCGACGCCACCGACGAGGCGGTGCTCGCGAGCGCGACCATCGAGTCCGCCTCCGGCCTCGTCGCCACCCTCGACGACGACGCGTCGAACACCTTCCTGGTGCTGACCGCGCGGGAGCACTCCCCCGGGCTCCGCATCGTGGCCCGCTGCACCCGGGAGCAGGCGCGGCGCTCGCTGCTGCGGGCCGGAGCCGATCGCGTCCTCATGCCCGGCCACCTCGCGGGCCTGCACCTGTCGCACCTGATGCTCAAGCCGCGGGTGACCGACTTCGTCGACTCCGCGGTGGGGGCGGGCGAGCTCGACCTCGTCGAGGTGCCGGTGGGCGAGCACCCGTGGCTCGTGGGGCCGACGCTCGCCGAACTGGACCTGCCCCGCCGGCGCGGACTGCTGGTGATCAGCGTGGTGCGGCTGGACGGCACGAACGTCTTCAGCCCCGGCGGGGAGCAGCGACTGGAGCCGGAGGACGTGCTGCTGGCGGTGACCCGCGACGGCGGGCTCGACGCCGCGCTCGCGCCGCCGCGACCGGAGGAGGAGGACGGGCCGGAGATCGCCGCCGGGAGCCGGCGCGACCGCGGCGCCGCCGGTCAGCCGTCCGCCTCCCCGGCTTCGGCCGGGGACGACCCACCGGCCTCCGAGGACGGCGAGGGCGCCGGCCGGTAGACGCGGGTGCCGAGGGCCCAGTGCGGCTCGCTGAACTCCGGCAGATCGGTCCGCCCGCGCTCGGCGACGCCGAGGATCGTCGCGGTCCGGGCCATGAGCTCGTCGAGCCGCGAGACGAAGACGGCCTCGGGCGTGGCCGGCACCTTCGCTGCTCCGTGCTCGAGCCGGCCGTGGTGGCTCACCAGCACGTGGACGAGGTGATCGAGCAGCGCCTCGGGCACCTCGACCGGAGGGGATGCGTCGCGCAGGTGGCGGACCCGGCGGTCGAGGTCGATCGCCGCTCCCACCACGTGTCCGACGAGATTGCCCCGCCGCGTGTAGCGGAAGCCCACGTCCCACGCGAGCTCGCGGGTCTTGTCGAGGTCGTGCAGGAAGATCGCCAGCGCGATCAGGTCGCGGTCGAGCTCGGGGAAGACGGCGTCCCCGTTCCCGGCGGATGACGGCGCGCCGCCCCCGGCCCCGCCGCCGCTCCCGCCGCCGCTCCCGCCGCCGCTCCCGCCGCCGCCGGCGTCGAGCGGTCCGCCGAGGATCCCGTCCGCCGCCCGCAGCATCTCCCAGGTGTGCTCGAGCAGGCCGCCGATCCAGGCGTGGTGGTTGCTCGTCGCCGCGGGCGCACTCCGGAAGCGCTCGACGAGATCCTCGTCGTCGAGGTACGCCTGCGCGATCGCCCGCAGCGATGGCTCGGCGACCGCCTCGAGCCGGCGCCGGACGTCGTCGAGCATGCCGTCGACGTCGCGCCCCGTCCCTGGGAACAGCCGCCGGCAGTCGGGCGCGGCCGGCGGCTCGTCGGACGGTTCGACCCTGCTGACCTTGAGCTGCAGGCGATCGTTGTAGATGCTGGCCTCGCCCGTCACGTGGGCGAGCCCCGCCGCCCGCACCGCCGGCATGCGGTCCGGTTCGACGTCGAACGCGATGAAGTCGACCGCCCCGGTGGCGTCGGCGACCTGGCCCACCAGGAACGCCTTGCCGGGCTTCCGGCTGCTGCTGCCGCTGTGCCGCGTCTGGACGCCCTGCAGCCGGAGGAGGAGCCGTTCGACCCGCTCTCCTTCTTTCAGACGATCCATCCTCGGCAGCTCGGCCGTCTCGCCGGCGCCGTCCTCCCCTTCGCGTCCGTCGCCGTCCATGTGGGCGTCTCCCGGGTCCCGGCGCGGGACCCGGCGCGAGTCTACCTCCCTCCCGCCCCCGCTCACGCCGCGGCGGCGGAACCGCGGTCCGGATAGCCCCCCGCACGGGTCGGCGCAGCCGCGCCAGCCCGCACCGGGATCGCCTCACTCGCGCCCCGCCGGGCAGTCCCGGCTCGACCCCGCCGATCGCGATCGCATGTCGCCTCCCCGGCCGCATGCCGACGTTCGCTCGCCCTCGCGGCTTCGCGGCCGCCTCGCGATCGCCGCGTGGCTGCTCGCCCTCGGCGGGGCGATGACCGCGCTGGCCCGATATCACGGCGCCCCCGGCGATCCCGGCCGGACGCCCGCGATCTGGCCCGCCGACGAGCCCCGCCTCGCCGCCGACGGACTCGAGCTCGTGATCGCGGTGCATCCCCGGTGCCCCTGCACCGTCACCTCGATCGACGCGCTCGCCGGCGTCGTCGCCGACCTCCGCGACCGTGGCCAGGAGCTCGCGGTGCACGTGCTCCTTCGCATGCCCGAGGCCGGCCCCGACGACGCCTGGCGCGACGGGCCCGCCGCCCGCCGGCTCGACGCCCTGGGCCCCCGCGCCGAGCGGCTCGACCCGGGTGGCCGGATCGCCGCCCGCTGGGGCATGGCCACCAGTGGACACGTGGCCGTCTTCGGCCCCGGCGGCCGCCGCCTGCTCGACGGCGGACTGACCCCCGCCCGCGCCCACGCCGCGGACCCGGCGACGCTGGACGCGATCGCGGCCCGGCTCGCCGCCGGTCGGCCGGTCGCGTCCCGCCCGGTCTTCGGCTGCCCGGTTCCCGACCCCGACGACGCCGCCGCCGCGAGCCCCGCTCCCGGCGACGGCGCGATCAGATGGCCCGGCGGCCCGCGGGCCGCCTCGCCCGTGCATCCATCCCGACCATCCGCTGATCCCCGCGAGGACCCACGATGACCGCCCTGCCCACGACCCCCACGCTCGCCGCGAACCAACCGACCGCGCCGTCCGACGAGCAGGACCTGCGGCGCGAGATCGACGCCTCCGCCGTCCGCATCGACCGGCTCTTCGCCTGGCTGCTGCCCGGCCAGGCGGCGGTCATCGCCCTCGTGGGCCTGCTCATCAGCCCGCTGACGTGGATCGGCGAGACGGGCGCGGCGAACGTGCACATGCTCGCCGGGACGGCGATCGCCATCCTCGCCGCCGCCCCCGCGACGTTCCTCGCCCTGCAGCGGCCCGGCCGGCAGCTCACCCGGATCGTGATCGCGGTGGCCCAGATGGCGATGGGCGGCCTGCTCATGCACGTCGCCGGCGGCCGCGTGGAGCTGCACTTCCACGTCTTCGCGTCCCTCGCGATCCTCGCGATGTACCGCGACTACCACGTCATCGTCGCCGCGACCGTGGTCACCGCGGCCGACCACCTGCTCCGCGGGATCTTCGCCCCGCTCTCGATCTTCGGCGACGCGAACGCCGAGAGCTGGCTCTGGGCCTTCCACGCCGGGTGGGTCGTGATCCTCGACGCCGCCCTGCTCTGGGGCATCCACTCGGCCCGCGGTCGCATCCTCGAGATCATCGCCGAGCGGCGGCGGATCGAGGAGGAGCGCTCCGTCGTCGAGTCCGCGGCCGAGACGATGGGGGCCGAGCTGCGAACCGCCCGCGAGTCGGGCGACCTCGACCGCCGCTTCGACTGCGGCGGCGCCGAGAGCCTCGCGGTGCTCGCCGAGGAGCTCGGCGCGTTCGTCGACAACCTGCGGCGCATCGGCCGGGAGGCCGGGGGCTCCTCGGAGTCGATCGCCCGCGTGAGCCACGCGGTCGCCAGCGGCTGCGACGCGGCGGGCGAGGCCGCCCGCCGGCAGTCGGCCGAGTCGACCGAGGCCCGGCAGCGGATGGCGACCGCGGGCGAGCTCGTCGACACGATCCAGCGGGACGTGACCGCGGCCTCCGAGCGGGTCGCGTCGCTGGGCGAGCTCGGCCAGCGGATCCACGCCGCCGCCGAGTCGATCGCGTCCATCGCCCGGCAGACCAATCTCCTCGCCCTCAACGCCGCGGTCGAGGCGGCGCGGGCCGGCGAGCAGGGCGCCGGATTCGCGGTGGTGGCGGAGGAGGTCCGATCGCTCGCCGACCGCTCCACCGAGGCCACCGCGATGATCTCGGGCATGATCGACGACATTCAGCGCGAGTGCACGACCGCGTCCGAGGCGGTCGGCACCTGCCTCGCGGTGGCCGGCGACGTGGGCGCGGCGACCGAGGCCGCGCAGGCGACCTTCGGCGTGATCGCCGAGGCGGCCGAGGAGGTCGAGCAGGAGCTCTCCGTGATCCGGCACGCGGTGTCGGAGGACGACGCGGGCCTCGAGCGCAGCGCCGAGCGGCTGCGGTCGGCCCTCGGAGCCCTCTGCACCTCGTGAGCCTGGCGCCACCGCCCGCGGGCACGCGCCTCCCGGGCGACGGCGGCGCGGGCGGGACGATCAGTCGCCGCCGGATTCGCGGGCATCGTCCGCGGGTCCGGCGGCGTCGTCCGTTCCCGAGGCCGCGCCGGGCTCGTCGGCCGCCGGCGTCCTGAGCTCCGCCAGCACCGCCGGCAGGGCGTCGGCGAGCTCGCCCGCGAGCCGGCCCGCGGCCCGCGCCGCCCCGCCGTGGACGGCGGCCCAGCGGTCGGCGGCGAGCCCGTGGGCGTGGACGGCGAGGCGGGCGATCTCCGCGAGCCCGCGGCCGGCGGGATCGGCGGGCAGCCCCGGCGCCGCCGGCAGCCGCACGTGCTGGGCCACCAGGCCGCCGATGAGCCCGGCGAGGACGTCGCCGGTGCCGCCGGTGGCGAGCGAGGGGCCGCCGGTCGCGCTCGTCCACGTCCCGAGGCCGTCGGCGACCACGGTATGGCGGCCCTTGAGGACGACGACGCCCCCGAGCCGCCCGGCCAGGGTCGCCGCGGCGTCCCGGCGCCGCGCCGGATCGCGGGCGTCGAGGTCCAGCGCGAGCCCGCGGGCGAGCCGGTCGAACTCGCCGGGGTGCGGCGTGAGGATCGCGGGGGACCGCAGGTCGCGGTCGAAGCCGGGCAGCGCGGCGATCGCGTTGAGCCCGTCGGCGTCGAGGACCACCGGCACGTCGTCCCGGGCGAGCAGGCGGACGAGCACCTGCTGCACCGCCGCCCCGCCGCCGAGCCCGGGCCCGGCCACGAGGCACTCGGGCCGTGGCGCGTGGGCGTCGAGGACGGCCGCCGCGTCCGCCGGCCGCAGGGAGCCCTCCTCGTCCACCGGCAGCGCCAGCGCGGTGGCCTCGGGGACGATGCCGATCGCGGCGGTCGCCAGCGGCTCGGGGACCGCCAGCACCACCAGTCCGGCGCCCGCCCGCAGCGCCGCCCGCGCCGCGAGGCACGGGGCCCCGAGCATGACGCGGCCGCCGGCCACCGAGCCGCCGAGGACGACCACGGTGCCGAAGGTGCCCTTGTGGCCGTCGGCCGGCCGCGGCGGCAGCGGCCGGCCGGGCGACTCGGACGGCTCGGGCGCGGTGCGGTCCGCCGCGCTCACGGCTCGCCCCCCGCGATCCGCACCCGCAGGCGGCCGGCCCCGGCGGCGAGGGCGGCGACCCGGGCCAGGGCCTCGGCATCCCCGCCCGCGGTCTCACCGAGCCGCAGGTGCCCGGGGCCGACGCCGGCCGGCCGCGTCGCGTCGAGCTCGTGCCAGGCCCCGTCGATCCACGCCCGCGTCCACAGGTGCCAGGCGAGCGGCACGCCGGGGCCGTCGATCGCCTCCGCGTGTACCAGGCCGATGGCGAGCCGGGCGGGGATGCCCTCGGCCCGCAGCATCGCCGCCAGCAGGACCGCGTGCTCGCTGCAGTCGCCGCGCCCGGTGCGGGCGGTCGTCGAAGCGGAGTCCCACAGCCGGTCGAGCCCGGCGTCGTCCCGCACGTGCGCGTGCACCCGCCGCCGCATCGCCTCGGCACGCGCCGCCGCGTCGCCTCCCGCGGGCAGGCCGCGGACCGCGCGGGCGGCCAGCCGTCGCACCGCCGGGTCGTCCGCGTCGACGAGCGGAGTCGCCGCGAGATCGGCGGGCCCCGGGGGCGACGGGGGCGCCGGGGTCCCACGCGTGGCGTCCGTCGACGGCGGCTCGGCATCCGACGCGGACACGTCGACGTGCCACCAGCCGTCGGCCTCGCGCGTGACGCGCTGCCGGGCATCGGCGGGGACCGGGGATCCCGGCACCGCGCCCGCGCCCGCCCCGGCGTCGATCGCCTCGTCCTCGTCCCGCCGCACGAGGTACCGCACGCGCCGCCATGCGGGGTCGAGTCGCCCCTCGGCCACCACCGCCCCCGCCGCGAGCACCTCGGGCGGCGAGCCCGCGAGCGCGCTCCGCGCCGCCGCCTCGTCCGCGAGCTCGGCGACCAGCGGACCGGCCGGGGTCGGCACCGACTCGCGGAGGAGCACGCCGTCGCGCGAGCGCCACTGCCGCGACGCGAGGTCGGGCGCGGCGCTCGTGTGCACCCGCCACCGGCTCGCCGCGATCCGCCGGTCGCCGACGTCGATCCGCTCCCGCCCGTCGGCCACCAGCTCGGTGTCCACTGCGGCGAGCCCGGACCCCGGATCGAGCGTCGTGAAGGCGATGCGTCGCGCCCCGCCCTCGATGCGGCTCGCCACCAGCAGGTCGACCGCGGCCGGCGTCAGCCAGGGCCGCGGGGGAAGCGGCCGCGGGCGCGGCGCCGCGTCGACCGCGTCGCCACCCTCGTCCGTCGCGACGATGCCGTCCGAGACGAATCGCCACGCCGTGCCGGCCGCGCCGCCGGGGCCGGTCGGCCCGCCCCAGGCACGGGCGGCGAGCGGACGCCCGTCGACGTCCTCGACGAAGGAGGACCCCGCGAGCAGGGCGACCTCCGTCTCCCCGCGCCGCACCCGCAGGCGGGTCACCCGCCGGGTCTCCAGCCGCGCCTCCGCCGCCGGGCCCGCCGCGCCGCGCAGCCGCGTGAGCCGCATCGAGCCCACCGGCCGACCGTCGAGCCGCAGCACGTACCAGCGGTCGTGGACGACGTGGACGTCGGCGGCGGCCGGTCCGCCCCGGGCGTCGGGGCCGGCGACGGCGTCGAGTCGCGCGGGCGCCGGGCCGCCGGCTCCCGCCGCCCCGACGGCCACCGCCCCCGCCACGGCCCGGGCCGCCGGGGGCACCGCGAGGACGAGCGCGAGCGCCGCGCCCGCCACCGACACCGCCGCCGCCCGTCGCGCGACCGGGCGACCGGCGTGCGGCTCGCCCCGCGGCCGTCGCCGGCGGGCCGAGCGCCTCATGCGCCGCCCCCGGGCCGAAGCAGCGGGAACAGGATCACGTCGCGGATGGAGGGCGCCCCCGTCAGGAGCATGACGATCCGATCCACCCCGAGCCCCATGCCGCCCGCGGGCGGCATGCCGACCCGCAGCGCGTGCAGGAAGTCCTCGTCGAGGGTGCGGAACGTCGCCTCCTCCTCGTCCGCCCCCGCGAGCTGCTCGGTGAGGGTCCGCTCCTGCACCTCGGGGTCGTTGAGCTCGGTGTACGCGGTGCCGAGCTCCATCCCCGCGCAGAGCAGCTCCCAGCGGTGGGCGAGGTGCGGCGCGTCCTCCTGCGGCCGCGTGAGCGGGCTGATCGCGGCCGGGTAGTCGGTGACGAAGGTCGGCCGCGACGGGTCGACCATCGGCTCGCACCGCTCCTCGTAGAGCTCGTTCACGAGCAGCCAGTGGTCGAGGCCGTCGGCGTCGTCACGCCCGGCGTCACGGGCCGCGGCCCGGACGCGGGCCTCGTCCTGCATCGGGAAGCCGAACGCCCGCTCGAAGAGCTCGCCGTACCGGACGCGGGGGAACGGCCGCGACCAGTCCACCTCGACGTCGCCGAAGCGCAGCCGCGGTCCGTCCTCGGTGCCGGCGTCCCCGGCCGGCCGCACGCCGTCCGTCTCGCCATCCGCCGCCCGGGCCGCCGCCGCCTCGACCGCGAGCCGGTGCAGCAGGTCCTCGACCAGCTCGAGCATCGTCCAGCAGTCGCCGAAGGCCTCGTACGCCTCGATCGCGGTGAACTCGGGATTGTGGCTGCGGTCGACGCCCTCGTTGCGGAAGTTGCGGTTGATCTCGAACACGCGGGACATCCCGCCCACGAGCAGCCGCTTGAGGTACAGCTCGGGCGCGATCCGCAGGTACAGCGGCAGGTCGAGGGCGTTGTGGTGGGTGGTGAACGGCCGTGCCGCCGCCCCGCCCGCGATCGGCTGCATCATCGGCGTCTCGACCTCGAGGTAGCCGTGCTCCTCCATGATCCGCCGCATCGAGGAGACGATGCGCGAGCGGGCGCGGAACGTCCGGATGGTCTCCGGGTTGGCGTACATGTCGACGGAGCGGTGGCGGTACCGCAGCTCGGCGTCGGTGAGGCCGTGGTACTTCTCCGGCGGCGGCACGAGGCTCTTGCAGTGGACCTCGAAGCGGTCGGCCCACACGCAGACCTCGCCCTTCTGCGTCTTGCCCATGCGGCCGCCGACCACGACCACGTCGCCGTAGTCGAGCTTCTGGGCGAGCTTGAAGCCGCGTTGCTCGACCGCGGCCCGCGAGACCGAGACCTGCAGGTCGCCGCTCTCGTCGCGGAGGACGATGAAGACGAGCTTGCCCATCGCCCGGTGCTGCACGCAGCGCCCGGCGACGAGCACCTCCGGCCGTCCGCCCGCGGTCGGATCCGGCGTCTCGCCCGCCTCGCGGGCCGCCGCCGCGGCCTGCTCGTGGGCGGCGTGCGCCGCCTCGTCGAAGCGGGCCCGCGCCTCGGCGAGGGAGACGAGCCCGTCGACCCGGTGTCCGTAGCCGGTGATGCCCCACGTCTCGCGCCAGCGGCCGAGCTTCTCGCGCCGCGCGGTGACGAGGGGATCCTCGCGGCGCGGACGGGCGGACGCGGCGTCCTCGGCCGCGCCGGACGTGGTGGGGGCGTCGCTCACGGAAAGAGGCTCCGGCGGAGGGCGGGTGACCGGACGCCGGTGCCGGCGGCGGCGCGGCGCGCGTCGATCCGCGCCCGCGGCGCCCGGTGGCCGGATGGTACCGCCGGTACGATGCCCGCGCACGACGGCCCGCGGCGCACCGGCGACCGGGCGCGGGCCGGCTCCCGCCCCGCCGCCGCCTCGCGGTCCACCGTGGTCCGCCGCGGCGGCGGGCCGATCGCCCTCCGCCCGGAGACGACTCCATGTCCGCCCCCATCCGCCGCATCGGCATCCTGACCGGCGGCGGCGACTGTCCCGGCCTCAACGCGGTCATCCGCGCGGTGACCAAGGCCGCGCTGTACCAGCACGGCATCCGCGTCTTCGGCATCGAGGACGGCTTCCAGGGCCTCGTCGAGGACCGCGTCCGCGAGCTGCTGGCCCTCAACGTCTCGGGCATCCTCAACCGCGGCGGCACGATCCTCGGGACGAGCAATCGCGCGAACCCCTCGAACTACTACGTGGGACGCGACGCCGCGGGCGAGGCGATCTTCGCGAACCGGATCGACGACTGCCTCGAGGTGATCGAGCGCCGCCGGCTCGACGCGATCATCGTGATCGGCGGCGACGGCACCATGAGCTGCGCCGCCCCGCTGGTCGAGCGGGGCGTCAACTGCATCGGCGTCCCCAAGACGATCGACAACGACATCGTCGGCACCGACGTCACCTTCGGCTTCACCACCGCGTACACCACCGCGACGCTCTCGCTCGACCGGCTCCACACCACCGCCGAGAGCCACCACCGGGTCATCGTGTGCGAGACGATGGGCCGCAACAGCGGCTGGCTCGCCCTGCACGCGGGCGTCGCCTCGGGCTCGGACGTGATCCTGATCCCCGAGATCCCCTTCGACCCCGACGCGGTGTGCCGGTTCGTGGACAGCCGCCGCAGCCGCGGCCGCGGCTTCTCGATCGTGTGCTGTGCCGAGGGGGCCCGGATGACCGGCCGCACGCAGGTCGTGGGGCGGGTGGACGACACGAGCCCCGACCCGGTGCGGCTCGGGGGGATCGGCGGCGTGGTGGCGTCGGAGATCGAGGACCGGACGGGGATCGAGACCCGGACCACGGTGCTCGGCCACGTGCAGCGGGGCGGCCCGCCGGTGGCGGCGGACCGCGTGCTGGCCACCCGCTTCGGCCACGCCGCGATCGAGCGACTCATGGAGGGGGCGCGGCACCGCATGATCGTGATGCGGGACGGCGCGATCACCGACATCGACCTGCTCGAGGTGGCCAACCGCCAGCGTCTGGTGCCGCTCGACCACGAGATGGTGCGGATGGCCCGGGCGGTGCGCACCTGCTTCGGGGACGAGTGAGTCGCGGAGGCCGGCGGGCGGGCGAGGGCTCGCGTCCGGGGCGGGCGTCGCGGGCGTCGCGGCCCGCCACCGCGCCACCGCGGGTGGCGCCGCACTGCGCCGCCGCCCGCGCCGAGGCGCCACC
>CAYLNM010000145.1:0-10741 GCA_964385045.1 uncultured Isosphaeraceae bacterium | reverse complement strand
GGGGCCCCGGCGTCGCCCTACGCCCGCGGCGACCGCGGCGACCCCGCCGCCCCCCGGCCCCGGCCCGGTCCCGCGGCGGCGTAGACTCCCGCCCCCATGCAGCCGCCCCCACGCGAGGACGTGACGGATCCGGCCCCGCCGGCCGCGATCGGCGCGGACGCCGCTGCGCCTGTCCCCGCCGAGCCGGGCCGCGAGGCGGGCGGCTCCGGCCCCGGTCCCGGTCCGACCCCGCCTGCCGCCGCCACCGCCGGCATCCGCTCGGGCAAGCTCGCCGGCCGCTCGATGACCTCGGCGATCTGGGTGCTCGCCTGGCCGGTCCTCGTGCAGCAGCTGCTGCAGGCCTTCGTCGGGATGGCGGACAAGCTCTTCGCCGGTCGCCTCGGCCCCGACGACCGGGTGGCGGCCCTGGACGCGATCGGCATCGGCTCCTACGTCGGCTGGTTCATCGTCATCGCGATGAGCGGCCTCGGGATCGGCGGGCAGGCGATCATCGCCCGCGCGATGGGAGCGGGCCGCGAGGCCGAGGCCCACCGCGCCCTCGGCCAGGCGATGTCGACGAGCGCGATCTGGGGGGCCCTCGTCGGCGTCGTGCTCTGGGCCGCCGCCCCCGCCCTCGGACAGGTCACCGGGCTCGCCCCCGACGCCCTGGCCGGGCTGGTCGTCTACCTGCGCGTCCTCGCGGTGTCCCTGCCGTTCGCGGGGCTCATGATGGTCGGCGCCCAGTGCCTGCACGGGGCGGGGGAGACGACGTGGCCGGCCGCGATCGCGGTGATCGTCAACCTCGTCAACGTCACCGCCTCGTGGCTGCTCTCGGGGGTCGACCTCGTGTTCGAGGTGGGCGGCACGACGCTCGCCCTGCGCGATCCCCTCGGCCTCGACCTCGGGATCGCGGGGATCGCCGGCGGCACCGCCATCGGCTACGCGGTCGGCGCCGCGTGCACGCTCGCGGTGCTCGCCCGCGGCGTGCGCGACCTCGCCCTCCGCCGCGTCGACCTGCCGGTCGAGCGCCCGATGCTCGCCCGCATCGTCCGCGTGGGCGTGCCGAACTTCGCCGAGGGCATCTCGATGTGGGCGGTGAACCTCTTCATCCTCGTCTTCATCGGGATGATCGCGGCGGCCGAGAACACCGCCGGCCGCGGCCTGCAGGGGGCCCACATCATCGCGGTGCAGTGGGAGGCGTTCAGCTTCCTGCCCGGCTTCGCGATCGGCACCGCGGCGGGCACGCTGGCGGGGCAGTACCTCGGGGCGGGGCGGCCGGATCTCGCCCGGCGGGCGATCCTCGCGTGCACCGGCATCGCGATCGTGGCGATGGGGGGGCTCGGCATCGTCTTCATGACCCTCGGCGAGCCGCTGACCCGCTTCATCAGCCCCGAGCCGATCCACCTCGAGACGGTGCCGCGGCTGCTGTTCCTCTGCGGCACGGTGCAGGTCTTCTTCGCGATCACGATGGTGGTGCGGCAGGGCCTGCGGGGCGTGGGGGACACGACGTGGTGCCTCATCATCACCACCGTGAGCAGCTACGGGGTCCGTCTGCCGGCGTGCTGGATTCTCGGGGTGGAGCTCGGCCTCGGACTCGAGGGAATCTGGCTGGGCCTCTGCGGCGAGTTCGTGGTGAGGGCGACGCTCTTCGGCGGCCGCTTCCTGCATGGCGGGTGGACGCGGGTCCGCGTCTGACGGACGCACGCGGGGGTTCGGTCGTCCGGCGGCGTCCGGCGTCCGGCGGCGCCCGCGGAGAGGGCCTCGGGATCGCCCGGGGACGCGGCGTTCCCGCCGTGTTCGGGGGTGATCACTCCCTACCGTCGTACCTTCCGGGACGACGGCCGCCACCGCCCGGTCCCCGATCCACCTCGCGACTGCTCCCGGAGTCCGCCCCTCGCATGACGTCGCCCGCGCCCCGCCTCGAGCTCCTCCGTCTCGGCCGCCGGCTCCGCCGCCGCCGACCCGCGCGTGCCCGCGGCCGCCGCGGCCGTGGTCTCCGCGGCCACGGCCGCCGTCGGCTCTGGTCCGCCGCCGGCCTCCCGCTGCTCGCCGCCGCGATCGCGGGCTGCGCGACCGCCGAGCCCCGCGCCCCGCTTCCGTTCCCCGACCCGCCGCCGCTCACCGCGGGGGGCCAGGCCGAGCCCCCCGACCGCTGGTGGACCGCCCTCGGCGACCCCGCGCTCGACGCCCGCGTGGAGGCGGCCCTCGCGGGCAGCTTCACCCTCGACGCCGCCCGCGAGCGGCTGCGGGAGGCGCGGGCGGTCGTGCGCCGGGCCGCCGCAGACCTCGAGCCGAGGCTCGACGGCACCGCGAGCGGCACCCTGCGCGAGGGCGACGGGGTCGACCGCGAGACCGAGCTCGGCCTGGGGCTCGAGGCCGGGTGGGAGCTGGATCTCTGGGGCCGCCTCGAGGCGACGGTCGAGGCCGAGCGCCGCCGGTTCCTCGCCACCGCCGAGGACTACCGGGCGGCCGCGATCACGCTCTCGGCCGAGGTCGCCCTCGCGTGGTTCGAGCTCACCGAGGCCACGCGGCAGCTCGAGCTCGCCCGCTCGCAGCTCGAGACGAATCGCACCGTGCTCGAGGTGCTCGAGGAGCGGTTCGAGGTCGGGCAGTCGGGGGCGGCCGACGTCCTCCGCCAGCGGCAGCTCGTCGAGGCGACGCGCGAGCAGCTGCTCGTCCTCGACGCGGTGGCCGCGGTGCTCGAGCACCGGCTCGCGGTGCTCGAGGGGCGGCCGCCGCAGGCCCCGTCGCCGGTCGATCCCCCGGACGACCTGCCGGTGCTTCCCGGCCTGCCGGGGACCGGACTGCCGGCGGAGCTGCTCGGTCGCCGCCCCGACGTGCGGGCGGCGCTGCGGCGGCTCGAGGCGTCCGACGCCGAGGTGGCCGCCGCGGTGCGCGACCAGTACCCGCGGCTCGATCTCTCGGCCGCCCTGCGCACCACCGCGGAGCGGCCCTCGGGGCTCTTCAGCGACTGGCTCGGCTCGCTCACCGCGCAGCTCACCGCGCCGCTGCTCGACGGCGGCCTCCGCGCGGCGGAGATCGAGCGGACCGAGGCGGTGCGGCGCCGGCGGCTGGCCGAGTACGGGGCCGTCGCCCTCGAGGCCTTCCGCGAGGTCGAGGACGCGCTGGCCCGCGAGGCGTCCCAGGTCGACCGCATCGACAGCCTGCGGGCGCAGCTCGACCTCGCGGAGCGCACGCTCGTCCAGCTGCGCACGCAGTACCTCAACGGCGCCGCCGACTTCATCGACGTCCTCACCGCGCTGCGGGAGCAGCAGGCGCTCGAGCGCAGCCTGCTGACCGCCCGCCTCGACCGCGTCCGGTTCCGCGTCGCGCTGCATCGCGCCCTCGCGGGCGGCTTCCCGACGCCGGCGGACCGGCCGGCCGATCCGGGGGCCGATCCGGCGAGCGCCGGGCCACCCGAGGTGGCCGCCCGCGCCGCCGCCGCCGCCGCCGCGGCCGCCCCCTCTGCCCCCGTCCCCGCTTCGGAGCCCGAGCATGGCTGACGCGTCACCCGACCCGACCCCGGCCCCGGCCTCGGCCCCGGACCGCGGCCCGGGGCACGCGACGGGCGCCGGTGGCGCGGGCACCGCGCACGGCGCGTCCGGCGACCACGAGCCCCGTCCCGGCCGCCGCGACGACGATCACGACGACGACGACGGCGGCGGCGGCTGGCGCCGCACGCTCATCTCCCTCGCCGCCTGCGTCCTGCTCCTCGCCGGCGCCGGGGCCGCGATCTGGATCATCCGGACGAGCGAGCCCGAGGCGCAGCAGGAGGGAGCGACCCGCCGCTCGGCCGCGCTGGTCGAGACGATCGTGGTCGAGCGGGGCACCCACGCGCCGCAGCTGTCGGTCCTGGGCACCGTGGAGCCGGCCCGCGACGTCATGCTCGCCCCGCGGGTGAGCGGGCAGGTCCTCGAGGTGGACCGGTCCTTCGTGCCCGGCGGCATCGTCGCCGCCGGCACCCCGCTGGTGCGGATCGACCCCGTCGACTTCGAGCGACTCGTCGTCGCCCGCGAGAGCGAGGTGCGACAGGTCGCGGCCGAGCTCGCGATCGAGCAGGGCCGCCAGCGGGTCGCCCGCCGGGAGTTCGAGCTCCTCGGCGAGGACGTCGATCCCGAGAACCGCGCCCTGGTGCTCCGCGAGCCGCAGATCGCCTCGATCCGCGCCCGGCTGCAGTCGGCCGAGGCGGCGCTCGAGCAGGCGCGCCTTGACCTCGAGCGCACGGTGGTGCGAGCGCCCTTCGACGCCCAGATCCTCACCCGCGACGTGAACGTCGGCTCGCAGGTGTCGGCCGGCGACGCCCTCGCCCGGATCGTCGGCGTCGACGAGTACTGGATCATCGCCAGCGTGCCGCTCCGCGACCTGCGGTGGATCCGCTTCGCCGAGGACGCGGACGGCGCCGGTGCTCCGGTCGAGGTGCGGCACGACGCCGCGTGGCCGCCCGGCACCGTCCGCGGCGGGCAGGTCGCCCGGCTGATCGGCACCGTCGACCAGCGGACCCGGCTCGCCCGCGTGCTCGTCACCGTGCCCGACCCGCTCGGCCGCGCCGCGGAGGGGCCGGCGCTCGTCCTCGGCACCATCGTGCGGCTGCGGATCCAGGGCCGTCCGCTCGAGGACGTGGTCCGGATCGACCGCGACCTGCTCCGGCAGGACGACACGGTCTGGGTGATGGAGGACGAGCAGCTGCGGATCCGCGAGGCCGAGGTCGTCTTCGCGGACGCCGAGTACGCCTACCTGCGAAGCGGGGTGGAGGACGGCGAGCACGTCGTCACGACCAACCTCGCCACCGTGACCGACGGCCTGCCGCTCCGCCGCGAGGCGGCCGCGGGCGGCGAGGCCACCGTCGCCGCCCGCCGCGGCGGCCCCGCCGCGCCCGCCCCCGGAACCGCCACGCCATGAGCGACGAGAACCGGCCCATGTCCGTGACGAACGGCCCCGGCGATCCGCCGGCGGCCGCGGGCGCGCCCGTGCCCGCCCCCGGGTCGCCGCCGACCGCTCCCGGCGCCGTCCCCGATCCCGGCCGGCCCGACCCGGCCGCCGCGGCCGCCGCTCCCGAGGAGGAGGACCACGAGCGTCCGGGCCCCATCGCCTGGATGGCCCGCAACCCCATCGCGGCCAACCTCCTGATGATGATCCTGCTCGTGGGCGGCTTCTGGTCCGCCCTCGGGGTCCGCAAGGAGGTCTTCCCGCAGTTCCAGCTCGACGTGGTGCAGGTCGGGGTCGGGTATCCCGGCGCCGCCCCGGCCGAGGTCGAGCAGGGCATCCTGCGGCCGATCGAGGAGGCGGTGCGCGGCGTGGACGGCATCCGCGAGCTCACGTCCGAGGCCCGCGAGGGCCGCGGCTCGGTGACGATCGAGCTCGTCCCCGGCACCGACCGGATGAAGGCGTTCCAGGACGTCGACCAGGCCGTCGCCCGCATCCGCACCTTTCCCGACGACATCGACCAGCCCGACGTGACCCTCCGCTCGCGGCGACAGGAGGTGATGGAGCTCGGGCTCTACGGCCCGGTCGACATCTGGACCCTGCGCGTCCTCGCCGAGCGGCTGCGGGACCAGCTCCTCGCCGACGACCGCATCACGCAGGTCGAGCTGCAGGGGGTGCCGCAGTACGTCACCCACGTCGAGATCCCGCGCGACCGGCTCCGTGAGTACGGCCTGACGCTGCCCGACGTCGCCCGGCTGATCGAGGCCTCGAGCGAGGACATCGCGGCCGGGGCGGTGCAGACCAGCGCGGGCGAGATCCTCCTGCGGGTCGACGCCCGCAAGCAGTACGCCGAGCAGTTCGCCGACGTCGAGATCATCGCGAGCGACGACGGGGCGGTGGTGACGCTGGCCGACATCGCCGACATCCGCGACGGCTTCGAGGAGGACGACCTCCACGCCCAGTTCGACCAGCAGCCGTCGGTCGAGCTGGCCGTCTACCGGGTGGGCGATCAGTCGCCGATCGAGATCGCCGACGCGGTCGAGGAGACGCTCGCCGCGGCCGAGGCCGGCTTCCCGCCCGGCGTCACCTGGCGGGTCGACTCCAACGACGCCGAGGACTTCCGCCGCCGGCTGAGCCTGGTGCTCGAGAACGGGGGGCTCGCGGTCCTCATCGTGCTCGCGGTCCTCTCGCTGCTGCTGGAGCTGCGCCTGGCCTTCTGGGTCATGATGGGGATGTCGATCTCGTTCATCGGCGGCGTGCTCGTGATGCCGGCGGTCGACCTCTCGGTCAACATGATCTCGCTCTTCGGCTTCCTCATGGTGCTCGGCATCGTGGTGGACGACGCGGTGGTGGTGGGCGAGAACGTGCACGAGCTCCGCGAGGAGGGCGTGCCGCCGATCGCGGCCGCGATCCGGGGGGCGCGCGAGATGGCGGCCCCGGTGACCTTCAGCATCCTCACGAACGTCGTCGCGTTCATCCCGCTGCTGTTCATCCCCGGCGAGACCGGCAACTTCTGGCGGCCGCTGCCGATCATCGTGATCATCGTGCTGCTGGTCTCGCTGTTCGAGGCGCTGTTCATCCTGCCCGCCCACCTCGGGCACCTGAAGGCCCGCGGGCGGACGCGCCGGCGCGGCCTCCGCGGCCTGATCGGCCGCGGCCAGCAGGCGATCGCGCGCGGCATGCAGCGATTCGTGGACCGCGTCTTCCGGCCGCTGCTCCGGGTGGCCCTGCGCTTCCGCTACGTCACCGTGACCGCGGCCCTCGCCCTCTTCGCGGTGGTCGCGAGCTACAGCATGAGCGCGCACATGGGCATGATCCTGATGCCCACCGTCTCGGCGGACGAGATCGAGGCCGGGGTGCGGCTGCCGGTCGGCACCACGCCGGAGCAGGCCGAGGCGGTCGCGGCGGCCGTCACCGGCGCGTCGCTGCGGATGTTCGAGGAGCACCGGCTCGACCGCGTGGCCGAGGGCATCAAGACCAACGTCCGCGGCGGCAGCTTCATCGACGTCGAGATCGTCATGCTGCCGCCGGACGAGCGGGACATGACCGCGGCCGAGGTGATCGAGCTCTGGCGCGACTCGATCGGCGACCTGCCCGGGATCGACCAGATCACCTTCGAGGCCGAGCGGGGCCCGGGCGGCTGGCGGAAGGACATCAGCATCGACCTCGGCCACCCCGACTTCGCGGTGCTCGAACCGGCGGCGATGGCCTTCCGCGAGCGGGCCGAGTCCTTCGCCGACACCCGCGACGTGGGCGACGACCTGCGGCGGGGCAAGACGCAGCTGGGCTTCCGCCTCCTGCCCGAGGGCCGGGCCCTCGGTCTCACGCCCGCCGACGTGGGCGGGCAGCTGCGGGGGGCGTTCTACGGGTCGCTCGCGTTGCGCCTGCTCCGCGGCACCAACGAGATCGAGGTGCGGGTCAAGCTGCCCGAGTCCGAGCGGGAGCAGCTCCACGCCCTCGAGGACCTCGTGATCCGGACGCCCTCGGGCACCGAGGTGCCGCTGCTGGAGGTGGTGGAGGTCGAGCGGACCGAGGCGTTCTCGAGCATCACCCGCCGCAACGGCCGCCGCGTCGTCAACGTGTCGATGAACGTGGAGCCCAAGCGGGCGGTGGGGCGGGTGATCGAGGCCTTCCGCACCGACGTGCTGCCGGAGCTGCAGGCGGACCATCCGGGCCTCACGTGGAGCTTCGAGGGCAGCGACGCCGAGATGCGGGAGGCGACGAGCGCCCTGTGGAGCGGATTCGGCCTCGCCCTCGTCGTCATCTACGCGCTGCTCGCGGTCGCCTTCCGCCACTACGTGCAGCCGCTGATCGTGCTCGTGGCGATCCCCTTCGGCATCGTGGGGGCGGTCTTCGGCCACATCCTGCTCGGGCACGACCTCTCGCTCATCAGCCTGATGGGCGTGATCGCGCTGTCGGGCGTGGTGGTGAACGACTCGCTCATCATGATCGACCACGCCAATCGCCACCGCGGCGGGCTCTCGGCGTTCGACGCGATCCTCAAGGCGGGCACCCGGCGCTTCCGGCCGATCTTCCTCACCACCGCCACGACGTTCCTCGGCCTCTCGCCGATCATCCTCGAGGAGTCGCTGCAGGCCCAGTACATCGTGCCGATGGCGATCAGCCTCGGCTTCGGGATCGTCTTCGCGACCGCGATCATCCTGCTGCTGGTGCCGTGCCTGTACCTGATCCTCGACGACCTCACGCGGCTGCTGCTGCCGGGGGCGGAGGCGCCGGCGCACGGTGGGTCGCGGCGGGCGGCGGAGCGCGGCGGCGCATCGGCCGAGGGAGCGGGGGGCGTGGCGCCCGCGATGCGAACGGATGACGGCGGTGACGGGGGCGGTCGCGCCGGGGCGACGCCGAGCCCGGGCTGATCGCGGGGCCGCGGGTCCGGGGGGCCGGGGCGCCGGAGCCGGGGGCGGGCGCGGCGTGGGGGCCGCGCGGAAGGGCGGCGATCGCCGCCGTCAGGCTCCGATCGCGAGCCGCTCGCCGAGGACGGCGGGAAGGCCGGCGGCCTCGAGCTCGCGGCGGGCGGCGTCGACGTCGTACTGCACGCGGTGCACGGTGAAGACGTGCTCGCCGCCGGGGCGCAGCTCGACGGTGGCGAAGCTCGCCCGGGCGTCGCCGTCGCGCGGCTGTCCGACGGAGCCGGGATTGCAGATCGCGCGGCTGCTCGGCTCGAGCACGACCGGCTCGCCGTCGGCGAGCGGGTGCCGCACCAGGTTCGCGGCGGTGAGCGGCGTGGACGGATCGGGATCGGGCGTCTCGAAGACGACCGGCACGTGGGTGTGGCCCACGAGGCAGATCGGGGTGTCCACCCCGCGGAAGGCGACCGCGGCCACCGCCCGGTCGTGGACGTAGTCGGTGGGCCCGGGCACCGGGCTGTCGTGCACGCAGAGCATCGAGCCGTCGGGACCCGCGTCGATCATGACCGGCAGGCGGCCGACCCATGCGCGGTGGGCGGGGGTGAGCCGCCGGGCGGTCCAGGCGATCGCGGCCCGGGCGGCCCCGTTGAAGCCGCCGGCCACCCGCGGGTCGAGCAGGGCTTCCTCGTGGTTGCCCCGGACGACGTCGTGGCAGTGGCGGGCGACGAGCTCGAGGCAGGCCGCCGGGCGGGGCCCGTAGCCGACCACGTCGCCGAGGCAGACGATGCGCTCCACGCCGACCTCGGCGATCCGGCCGAGCACCGCCTGGAAGGCGGGCAGGTTGCCGTGGATGTCCGAGATGACGGCGTAGCGAGTCATGTCCCGAGGCCCGGATCGTGGCCCGCCCGCGGGGCGAGCGGTGCCCAACGCCGGGATGCGGGGGACCGTCCGGATCCCGCCGACCACCGGCTCGTCCCTGTCTATCGGGAAGAGACGCGCCGTCTTGCCTCAACTTCCACCGAAAGCGTCCCGGGACGTCGGCTGGCGCCGGCTGGTGGGGGACCGTCCGGAATCCGCGGTGCTCGCCGGGCCGGGAGCCTGCCGTCGGGGCCGTGTGCCGGGATGCGGGCTCGCAGCCGGGCCGCCGTCCTCGGGGAAGCCGGGCGCCGCATCGGCGCCACGGCCGGCTCCGCATGCCGCGGACGGGTGACCGCCCGCGGCTCGCCGCGGCGGAGACGGGCGATCAGCGGTCGGCCGTCGCCTCCTCGGGCGCGGCGGCGTCGACCTCGGGGCTCGCCGGCGGCTCGGCCTCCGGGGCCGGAGCCGGGGCCGGGGCGGAAGCGCTCTTCTTCGAGGACTTCTGCTCCGTCTCGGCCGCCTGCTTCCGCTTGATCTGCTCGATCTTCGGCTTGTCCGGGGCGAGGATCATCGTCATGCGGCGGCCGGCGAGCCGGGCGGGCACCTCGAGCTTGGCGATGTCCGAGAGCTGCTCGACGATGCCGTCGAGCCGCTCGGTGCCCCGCTCCTTGTGGATCATCTCGCGGCCGCGGAAGTTCTGGACGATCTGGACCTTGTGGCCCTCCATCAGGAACTTCCGGGCCTGGTTCATCCGGATCTGCACGTCATGCGGGTCGATCTTCATCGACCGTCCGAGCCGGACCTCCTTGAGCTCCGCCGTCTTGGACTTGGCCTTGTTGGCCTTGTCCTTCTTCGACTGCTCGTAGCGGAACTTGCCGTAGTCGAGAATCCGGCAGACGGGGGGCTCGGAGTCCGCGTGGACCTCCACCAGGTCGAGCCCCGACTCACGCGCCCGCTGGAGGGCGGCGCTCGTCTCCATCACGCCAAGCTGCTCGTTGTCCTGGTCGATGACCCGGATCGGCGACTTGCGGATCTGCTCGTTGACCCGGGGGCCACGGTTGAAGTTCTCTCCCGGTCGGAAGTAGCGTCGGCGTGCGATGGCTCGGTCCTCGGTGGGCTCGGGGCGAAGGGTGATTCAGGACGAATGACGACCGCCGACGCGAGGCCCCAGGCTCGGCGTCGGGCGGCAAAGGGTCGTGACCATGGGCGAGGAGATCACGCCGGCGCTCTGCACGAACGGGGTCAGCCGTCCGGCGGGGCGTCCTGGCATCAGTGCGATCGGTCCACGGGCGAGCTCCTCGGGTCGCGGCGACGGCCCGTGCGGGATCCGTCGCCGAGTGCGATGATACCGGGCCGATCGGCAGGATCGTCCCGGTTCATGGGGAAAGCATAGCCGCGGCCGGGCCCGGATACCCGGGTTCGTCCGAGAATGCGCGGCTCCGGGTCGGATTCCGGGCCCCGGTGCGCGGCCGGTGGGTCGGCCGCGGCTCCGCGCGGCCCCGGTGCGACCCGGGCCGCGATCCGGGGGCGGCGTTTCGGCCGCCCGGGGGCCGCCCCGTCCCGGAGCGCCGCCGCCGTCCGGCCGCGGTCTCGCCCCGCCGCCGCGGCCCCGGCGC
>CAYLNM010000144.1:0-10754 GCA_964385045.1 uncultured Isosphaeraceae bacterium | reverse complement strand
CCCCGGACCCCGCCCCCGGACTCCGCCCCCGGACTCCGCCCCGGACTCCGCCCCGACGGGCGACCCGGGCGGCCCCCGGCGGCCGACCCGCCCCGGCACCGGTCCGATCGCTGACGTCGTCCGTCACCTCTTGCCCCCACGCGGCCCGGCCCTCACGATCGCACGACCCGTGATCGACGCGGGGCCGGACGGCCCGGCCCTCGATCCCGGGGTGCCGCGACCGTTCCGGGCTCTTCGCCGATGTCACTCGACCGCTGCCGTGCGTGCGGCTACCGGCTGCACCGACCGTTCACGTCCTGCTCCGAGTGCGGCGATCCCAACCGCGACACCGTGGGTCCGGGGCAGGTGGTGCGGCGGTTCGAGCCCTACGAGCCGGCGCGGATCCCGGGCGAGCGCCGGCGCGTCGTCGTCATCGCGGCCGCGGTGATCGTGGGCCTCGGGCTGGTCTTCCTCGGCGTCATCGCCACCCACGAGGCCCAGCGGCAGGCGGCGATCAGGAACGGCGAGGATCCGCCTCCGCCCCTGCTCCACATCATCGCCCGGGAGATTCGGCGGGAGACCTGGTGATCGCCGGACGGCACGCGGACGCGGGGGTCGGTCGCCCGCTCACGCCCCGGCGGGCGTGAAGTGCTGGTCGAGCAGGCGCTCGGCCATCTCGGCCGCGATCGCGGCCGAGGTGTTCCGCCGGTGGGCGATCTCGTGCAGGATCGCGCCGGTGGCCATCAGGGCGAGCTCGCCGGCGAGCCGTTCGGCGGTGGCCGATCCCGCCTGCTCGAGCCAGCGCCGCAGTCGATCCTCGATCTCCTGGAGCGACTCGCGACCGGTGGCGTGGCGGGGGTCGGAGGGGTGCGGGAACTCGCCGCAGGCGAGGAAGCACCGGGTCAGGACGGCGCTCCGGCCGTCGAAACGGTCACCGAGCAGCCGGAAGAACCCGCGGATTCGGTCGACCGGATCGCGGGCGCCGGCCTGCTCGAGCCCGTCGTCCACCCACTGCCACCAGGCCCGGCGGCAGTTGCGGAGACAGATCAGGGCGAGCTCGTCCTTGGACTCGAAATGCTTGTAGAACGTGGTCTTGGTGGTCCCGGCGGCGCGCAGGATGGCGTCGAGCGGCACCGCGTGGAACCCTCGCTCGCCGAACAGACGCTCGGCCTCGACGAGGAGCCGTTCCCGATGACTGGTCACGCCCGGATCCTCCCGTCAGCCCCGGAAGATCCTCCGCCTTCGGCACAATCGTCCGAGAAAGGTACCGACGAGGTTTCCATTCGTGACGGGAATCGGTCCGGCTTCACCACAAGTCACCCATCGTCCGGACCAGATCGCGTGGGGTGACGAGCGGGGGCGACCCGGGACGGCCCCGCAGTGCTCCGGCGGCTGACGGACGCGGTGGTTCGGATGGGGGATTCCCCGACCGTGCATCGATCTCGTTGCGTTCGCGCGTCGCGACCACGGACGACCGTGGCGGCGCGCAGGGCGACCGGCGGCCGGGCCGCGGGAGCGGGAGCCCGTCGGGAATCGGGACCGGCGGATCGCGCCTGGTGGCCCGACGGTTCGGGACTCGAGGCCGGGGGCCGGGGCAGGCGGCCCGGGCGTCCGAGACTCGCAGGCCCGCGGGACGAGCGCCGGACGCGACGGGCGGCCGCGGGCCGCCGCGCCGGGGGGAGACCGCCGTGCGGCGTCCGCCGCCCCGGGGGTCGCCGCCCCGCGCCCCCGCCGGGCTCAGCCCGCCGTCCGCACCTTGAACCGGCCGAGCTGGTCCCGCATCGAGGTCACCTGGGCCGCGGTCTCCTCCGCCCCGGCCGCGAGCGCGTCGACGTGCGAGGCCGTCGTCCGCGTGCGGTCCTCGAGCTCCTCGATCCGCGTGTCCACCTGCTCGATGGACGATGCCTGATCGCTCGAGGCCGCGGCGATCTCGTCCATCAGGCCGGTCACCTCGCCCGAGCGGGCGGTGATCGCGTCGAGGATCTCGCCCAGCCGACCGACGACCTCGTTGCCCTGCTCGGCCCGCGCCGTCGACTCCTCGATCACCGCGGCGCTGTCGCGGGCCGCCTCGGCACTGCGGCCGGCGAGGGCCCGGACCTCCTCGGCCACGACCGCGAAGCCCTTGCCCGCGTCGCCGGCCCGGGCCGCCTCGACCGCGGCGTTCAGGGCGAGCAGGTTCGTCTGGAAGGCGATCTGCTCGATCGCGGCGATGATCTCCGAGAGCGAGCCGGTCGAGCCCTTGATGCGCTCCATGGCCTCGACCACCTCGCGCATGTGCTCCTGCCCCCGCTGCACGTCGGTGGCCGAGTCGCCGGCCACGCCCGCGGCGCGGCCCGCCGCCTCGGCGTTGCCGTTGGTCCGCTCGGCGATCTCCTTCATGCGGCGGGCGATGTCCTCGAGACCCGAGGACTGCTCGGTCGCGTCCGCCGCGATGCCGCTCGAGGCCTCGGCCACGTGGCGGGTGCCCGCGTCGAGCTCGTCCGCGGCCTGCCGCACCTCGGCGATGATCGGCTCGAGCGTGTCGACGAAGCGGTCGAAGCCCTCGGCCAGCTCGCCGATCTCGTCGTGGCGGTGGATCTCGAGCCGCCGGGTCAGGTCGCCCTCGCCGTGGGAGAGGTCGGTGAGCGTCCGGGCGACGCGGCGGATCGGCCCCGCCAGCGTGCCCGCCGCGAACCACGTGAGGACGGCGCCGGCGGCCAGGACGACGCCGCCCACCACCAGCTGCCGCGCGGCGAGGGCCGTGGCCCCGGCGTGGGCGACCGACAGCGGCGCGATCAGCACCGCGTCGGCCACGTGCAGGTCGGTGCCCGGGATCGCGATCGGCAGCACCGCGGTCAGGGCGTCGTCGGTGGTGAAGGGCTGCTCACCCCGCCGCTCGGCGAGCGTGCCGCGCGCCCCGGCGTCGAGGACGTCCGCGTCGGCCGAGTCGCCGAGGACGCACGCCCGCGCCGCCGCGTCGCCGTCGGACCGGGCGAGCACCCGGCCGTCCGGCCGCGTCACCAGCAGGCTGGCGGTGCCCTCGAGGAGGTCGAAGTCCGCCGCCGCCCGCTGCATGGCGACGACCGGCAGCTCGATGCCGACGAGACCGAGCGGCGCGCCGTCGTCGACGACCGGCGCCGCGAGCAGCAGGCACGAGACGCCCTCTCGGTCCACCGGCCCGACGACGGCGAACGCGGCGCCGGCCTCGAGCTGCCCGACGAGCTCGCGGATGGCCGGGTCGTCCGCCGGCGCCAGCGCGACCTCGCCCCCGCCGCGGTGGAACCGGGGCATGAATCGGCCGGTCTCGTCGGTGCCCGGCGTGCTTCCGTACATGAGATCCATCTCGTCGAAGGCGTCGATCTCCCACCGCGTGAAGACCGCGTGCAGCGACGGCTTCGAGCCGAGCACGGTCTTCAGCAGCCCCTCCACCGCGGGCCGGTCGAGGTCCGCCCCCACGTCGTTGTTGACCGTCTCGAGGGACGTGGCGAGGGTCCGGGCCACGTTGGCGACCGAGCCGACGCGCTCGGCGACCTCCGCCGACTCCGCCTTGCCCGCGGCGTGGAGGCTGGCGCGGGCGTAGTCGGCCGCCGCCGCCCGGACGTCCAGCGTGGCGACGGTCACCGGCACCGCGACCGCGAGGCCGAGGGTGGCGACGCCGAGGATGGTGAGCTTGGACTGGATCGAGAGTCGCATGGGGAGCCTCCGGGGGTCGGGGCCGGGTCCGGGCCCGGCGTGGCCGTCACCCGCGGGCGGCGGCCGGACTCGCCCGGGACCGCGTGTCCGCGGTCCGGGCGTGGATCGATGCGGGGGATGCGGCGCGGGCCCGCCCGTCCCCGGGCGGGCGCGTCCTCACGGCGTGGGCACGGTCGCGATCGCCGCGGTGCCGAGGGGGCGGATCTCGGTGCCCTCGAACACCGTCAGGTGGACGGTGTCGCTGCCCTGGTTGTCGCCCTCGCCGAAGGTGTGCGGCACGCCGCCGAGGTCGAAGGAGCCGAGATCGGCGAACGCCTGGAGCAGGCCGGCGCGGGTCACGTCGCCCTCGAGCGCGTCGAGCGCCCGCAGGAAGCCGCGGGTCGCGAGGTAGCCCTCGAGCGAGACGAAGCCGATCGCGTCCTCGCCGTGGCCGGCGGCGGCCATCGCGGCGTGGTACTCGGCCACCGCGGGGGTGGAGAGATCCCACGGGAAGGGCACGCACTGCGAGACGACCACGCCGTCGGCGTCGGCGCCGAGGGCGGCGCCGAGGGCCTTGGTGCCCACGAACGAGATGTTGCAGAAGGTGACGCCGTCGAACGCGGGGTCGGCCTTGGCCGACTTGATGAAGGCGGCGCAGCCGGTGTACGCCCCGACCATCACCACCGCCTGCGGCCGGCCGGCCTTGACCGTCTCGAGCCCCCGGGCGACGGCGACGGTGTTGCGCTCGTAGGTCCCGGTGGCGGCGAGGCTCATGCCGCGCCGCTCGAGGGCCTCGGTGATGCCCGAGAGCCCGACCTGGCCGTACGCGTCGTCCTGGTAGAAGCAGGCGATCCGCTCGAGCCCCTGCTCGTCCACGAGGTACGCCGCGAGCCGCTCCATCTCCTGGTCGTAGCTCGCCCGGAAGTTGACCACCTGGTCGTTGGCGGCCACGTCGCGGAGGAAGCCGGCCCCGGTGAAGGGCGCGATGAAGGGGACCTGCCGGTCCTGGCAGATCGGGACGATGGCCTTGGCCGTCGGCGTGCCCACGCCACCGATGAGGGCGAAGACGCCGACCTTGTCGACGAGCATGGTCGAGGCGAGCTCGGCCTTGTCGGGCTCGTACCCGTCGTTGATGCTCCGGAGCTCGAGGCGGCGGCCGTCGATGCCGCCGGCGGCGTTGGCCTCGGCGAACGCGGCCTCGATGCCCGCCTGCATGCCGGTGCCGAGGGCCTGGGCCGGACCCTTGAGGGCGGCGACCTGGCCGAGCAGGATCGAGTCGGGGGTGACGCCGGGATCGGCGGCGGGGGCGGCCGGGACGGCGAGGGCGAGGACGGCGGCGGCGGCGACGGCGGTGCGGCGCATGGCTGGACTCCCACTGGATCGCGGGAGTGGCCTGGCGCTCGCGCCGGCACTCGTGATCCCTCCCGCTCGGGGCGGGTCGGGCATCGTGGAAGCGGACTGATGGTGCACCCGGGTCCCGGAGCGGGCCGCGGCGCGATCGTGCGGGCGGGGCGGGCGCGCTCGGTCGTGCGCGGCGGTTCTTCGGACGCTCGCCGCAACCCTCGCTCCGCGGATCGTGGGGCGATGCGACCGTGGCGTCGGGGCCTTCGGGGGCCGGGGCGAGGCCGAGGTCGGGGCCCGGGGGGGCCGGCGCCCAAGGGGCGCGGGCTGGCGCGGCGGGGCCCGGGCCCCGGAGCGGGCCCGCGCGGCGGCGGCGGGTCAGGCCTGCCGGGCCTCCGCCTCCCGCTCGGGGTTCTCGAGCACCTCGCCGATGAGCTCGAGCCGGTCGAGCACGACCTGCATCTCCGGCCGCTGGTCCGGATCCGTCTTCACGCAGTCGAGGACCTGCTGGCTCAGCAGCGGGTGGATCCGCGGGTCCCGCTCGTGCGGCGGCACCGGCGGCTCGACCATCGCGGCGTCCAGGGCCCCGGTGAAGAGGCTGCCGTCGTCCGAGGGCGGCAGCGCGGTGGGGATCACGTCCCGGCAGAGGACCCAGTACATCGTCGCCCCGAGGTTGTAGACGTCGGTCTTGGGCGTGATCGCCTGCCGGTGCGCCTGCTCGGGTGCCATGTAGCCCGGCGTCCCCTGGATCCGCTTCTTGGTCGTCCCGATGCGGCACGCCTGGCCGAGGTCGATGATCTTCACCTTCCCCTGCTCGGTCAGCATGATGTTGTTGGGCTTGAGGTCCGTGTGGACGAAGCCCCGCTGGTGCATGTGCAGCAGTCCGCGAGCCACCTGCCGAAACACCCGCACCACCGAAAGGTCCGTCATCGGCGGCAGCTGGTCGAGCGTCGCGGCGTCCACGAGCTCCATCAGCAGGGACGCCGCGACCACGCGGAAGCGCTTGCGATGCTTCACGAGCCGCTCGACCTTGCGGAGGCTGGGGTGGTCGAGCTTCGAGGCGACCGAGTACTCGTTCTCGGTCTGGTCGATGAACCGCTGGTCCTTGTCCGACGCCTTCTCGACGTGCTTCAGGGCCCAGACGTGCTTGGTGTGCGGATCGTGGACGGCGTACAGGGACGACGCGGCACCCTCGCCGAGACGTGACAGCACGCGGTAGCCCGCAATGTCCCTCGGTTCATCCATCTTCGATCTTCGTGCAGGGGGGCGACGAGGCGACGATGGCGCCGACGGCACGGCTTTCGGAGCCGCTGCAACCCCCCGCGACGCGACAGACATGGCTCCCTCCAGCCGGGGGAGAGGGAAGACGATACTTCCCCCCGCCTCGCCGGGCAACGCCGTGACGAGTCTGCTCGTCCCCGCCCACCGCGGACCGGGACGACGAGACCGGCGGGTGGCGACCGCCGTCGTGGCCGTTCATACGGGAACACGGCCCCGGCGTGCCCACAAACGGAGCGGAGATGCCGATTCGATCGCGATTCGGCGATTCCGGACCAGGCGGATGCGGCAGGTGGGGCGAACGGGGATGGCCCGGCGGATCGTGCGAGGGCGAGCACGGGCGTTCGCCGCTCCGATCGGACGCCACGGAGCGCAGAAACGGCCCGGACGACGTCGCGGGGAGCGGCCGGCGCGGACGGGGACGTCGGATCGAGGCCGGCCGCGGTCGTTCGCCGTCGCTCGCGGTCAGGGCAGCAGACGGTCCCGGAACGTCGCGACCGGGAAGTAGCCGCCGGGGCTGCTCACGGTGTCGCGGCCGGCCACCTCGCGGGCGAGACGGACCCGCTCGGCCGGGATGCCGCAGGCGTCCTGCAGGCGCTGGACGAGGCTGGCGAGGGACTCGATCTGCCGCCGCGAGAACGGCCGCTCGTCGCCGTCGCCCACGAGGCAGATCGAGATCGACCGCTCGTTGTGCCAGGCCCCCGCGGCCCCGGCGACGTGCACCCCGGGCCGCTGGCGGTTCCACCGGTCGGTGATGGCGATGACGCCCTCGTCGACGCCCATGCCGTTGCCGATGAGGAAGTGGTGGGTGATGCCGTCGGGGCTGCCGAGCCGCCGGTGGAGGCGATCGAGCGAGGCCTCGTCGGCGAACACGCCGCCGCTGTGGTGGATCACGATGCCGTCCCACGCCGCCGGATCGAAACCGGCGTCGAGGGAGAACAGCGGGTCCGTTCGGTTCGGACCGCGTTCGGGAGCGTCGCCCGGGACGAGGGTGGGCTCGGCGGCCATGAGCAGTCGGGACCGCGTGTGTCCCTCGCCGATCGACAGCACGCCGACCAGCAGGCTCATGGCACCGAAGAAGGTCGCCCATACGACCTTCGTGCGTCTCGTCGTCCGTGACGTCGCCCTCGTTCGGGATGGGCGTCGTGCGTTCTGTGTCACAGCGTCCGTGCCGTCGACTCTATCGGACCATCGGACCGCCCCGTCGCGGCCCTTGAATAAACACAGCCTTGTCCACCGGAGCGGCGCGCGAGGGGGCGCGGCGCCGCGCGGCGATCAGCGGAGCAGCCGCGCGCGCAGCGCCGGCTGCGGGTTGCCGAACACGTCCGGCTCCTCGGCCGGCGTGTACTCGCCTCGCATCAGCTCGAACGACTCGAACTGCGTGCGCCCCTGATTCTGCTTGAAGAGCGAGCGCTGGCACCCCCCGGCCGCGAGCAGCAGGCCGGACGCGAGACCGAGCGCGATCGCCCGGCGGCGGGCGGCGGTCCCGGGCGCGTGACGCGGGATCGCGGCCGGGTGGACGGGTTCCGTGCGGGTCGCGGCGCGGGGCGTGGCGCGGGGCGTGGCGGGAGCCGAAGGCTTTTTGGCCGCGATCACGGGAGTCGTCCTGGGAGCCGGTAGCGTTCGCATCGCGGCGATTCTACCGGGCCTCGGCGCCGACACGCGGCGCGGCCCGGCGGCCGGACGGTCCGGCCCCGGAGCGCGGCGCACGCGCGGGCGACGGGAGCGGCGACCGACGATGCGACGGCGATGGCGACGACACGACGCGCGGACGCGGACGGCCGGCCCGGCGACGCCGCGCCGGGCCGCCACGGTCGCGGCGACGTGGCTGCTCGCGACCGGGCTCGCGGGGCTCGCGGCCGGGACCGGGACGGGCGCCGCCGACCCGCCGGCCGGCCCGGCCGTGAGGGGCGCAGTCCCGCCCGAGCCGCTGCGCGAGCGCGTGCACTGGGACGCGCCGGCCTCCGACGGACGCCTCGTCGGCGGCGTGGTCCGGCTGCCGCGGGCCCGGCCGGTCGACCCCTCGGTCCTCGGCGGCGGCCCCCCCGCGGTGACCACCATCCACGGCGGCGGCGATCCCGACCATCGCCTCGACATCACCTTCGTCGGCGACGGGTTCACCGAGGAGGAGCTCGGGGACTACGCGGACCGGGTGGCCGCCCTGACCGCGGCCCTGCTCGCCGAGCCGCCCTTCGACCGGTACGCCCCCGCGATCTCGATCCACCGCGTGGACGTCGTGTCGCCCGAGTCCGGCGTCGACCACGATCCGGAGTTCGGCATCCTGCGGGACACCGCCCTCGACATGGGCTTCTGGTGCGCGGGCATCGAGCGTCTGCTGTGCGTGGACACCGCCAAGGCCCGGCTGTTCGCGGGTCTGGCGCCCGGCCGGGACCTGGTGATCGCGGTGGCGAACTCCGCGACCTACGGCGGTGCCGGCTACGAGGACCTCGCCACGGTCCCCGGGGCCAACGGCCTCGCGGGCGAGCTCCTGCTCCACGAGCTCGGGCACGCCCTCGCCGATCTCGGCGACGAGTACGAGCTCGAGGGCACGTACGACGGGCCCGAGCCCGTCCCGCGCAACGTCTCGACCCTCGACGCCGAGGCGATGGCGAGCGCCGGCACCAAGTGGGCCGCGTGGCTCGGGGCGCCCGCCGCGGGCGACGGGGTCGTGGACGCCTACGAGGGCGCGTTCCTCTTCGCCGAGGGCGTCCACCGGCCGACCCCCGACTCCCGGATGCGGTCGCTGAACCGGCCGTTCAACCCGCCGTCGCTCGAGGCCCTCGTCCTGGCGATCCACGCGCCGCTGCCGCTGGTGACCGCGGCCACGCCGCCGGGCACGCTCGCGGGCGACGAGATCCTGTTCGCCGAGGTGCTGCCGGTCGACGGCTCGCCGGTCGCGCGGGCATGGACCGTGGACGGGGTCGCCGTGACCGCGGGGCCGGACGGCACGCTGGACCTGTCCCGGCACGGCCCGCCGTCGGGCACCTTCGAGGTGCGGCTCGCCGTCACCGACGCGACGCCGCTGGTGCGCGACGAGGCGGCCCGGACCGAGCTGATGCACGAGACGCGGACCTGGGTCGTCGATCGGGCGGGCTGCCCCGGCGACCTCGACTCGGACTCCGAGATCGGCTTCGCCGACCTCGTCCTCCTGCTGGGGAACTGGGGGTGCGCCGGCTGCGTCGGCGACCTCGACGCCGACGGATCGGTGGGCGTCCCGGACCTGCTCTTCCTCCTCCAGGCCTGGGGCTCCTGCTGACGACGCGTCACCGGCGCACCCGCGCGGGGCGGCGGTTCGCCGCCGCCCCGCTCCCCGCATGCGACAGGGGCTCGCCCATGACGGGCGAGCCCCTTCGTCGTTCGGGTGCGGTCGTGGTCGCGGCCCCGGAGGCCGGTCCGGCGCCGGGTCACGACGGACCGGGGACCATCCGGCTCACTCGCGGTTGCCGAAGATCAGCGCGAGGCGGAAGGCCAGCTTGACCGCCTCGTAGTAGATCCACGCGATGCTCACGATCAGGCCGAAGGCGGCCACCCACTCCATCGACTTGGGAGCGCCGCTCGCCGCGATCTCCTCCGCCCGGCCGAAGTCCATGATCAGGCTCAGCGAGGCGATGATGAAGATCACCAGGCCCAGGCCGAGGCCGATGAGGCCCTCGGTGCCGCCGTTGACGGCGCTCTGGATGCTGATGAACGGGATCGGCCGGCCGAAGAGGGCGAACACGAAGCCGGCGAGGTAGGTGATCATCACCGCCCCGATCGCGACCTTCATCACCGACTGGAAGCGCTCGGTCGGCCGCAGGATCCCGGCCTTGTAGAGGCCGAGCATGGTGCCGAGCGAAGCGGCGGTGATGACGAAGGCCGGCAGGGCGAGCGAGCCGCCCATCTTCGCCGCGGCCTCCTGGCCGATGGCGCTCGCGAGGATCCCGTCGAGCAGCGCGGTCAGGGCCCCGAGGAAGACGCCCTGCACCGCGGCGTAGATCCAGCCGCCGATCGCGGCGACCTTCGGATTGCGGGTGATGGCGAAGCCGACGCCGAGCGTCACCACGAACGAGACGATGGCCGAGACCATCAGCACGCCCCCGCCGAGCTGCGGCAGCAGTGAGTAGCCCAGGGCGCCGAACGCCACGCACGCCACCGCGAGGATGCCGGTCTTGTTGGCGATGCCCGCGAGGCTGGCGGTGGTCGTCGGGGCGGCGGCCTCGGACCGGCCGCCGGCCATGGTGCCGTAGTACTGCTCGAAGTTCTGATCCGGCGACAGCACCGGGTTGGAGGACTGAAGCATGTTCGAAGGCTCCCGTGTCGGGCCACGTCGGTCGAGGGCCACGGCGAGGCCGGGCCCGGGCCGGCTCCCCCGGGAGGTGCTCCTCCGGGATCGGCCATGTGAATGTAGGGATCGGCCTCCGGCGGGACCAGCCTGAGCGGTCGCGGATCGGCGGGCGGCCGCGTGCTCGCCTTGGCCGGGATGCGGACACGTCCGGCGGGCGGCCTCCGTCGGTCCCACCCCCGCC
>CAYLNM010000143.1:0-10810 GCA_964385045.1 uncultured Isosphaeraceae bacterium | reverse complement strand
ACGAAAAGAGCCCTCCCCGACCATCGAGGAGGGCTCAGGAAGCAATGGGGTCGAGCATGCATGAAGAGTGGACATGCCGTGACGGTCGGACCGTCGGTCTCGTTCCCCATTGAGCGGATCAGATGCGGGCGGGATCGGCGTCGGAGGGGGGAGGCGGACGTCACCTCCCGTCGAGGAACGCGGCGGGCCGCGAACCTCCGGAGCACCATCCGCGTCGCGCGGAGGGCGGGTTCCGTGTTCGGACCCGATCCCGGGTCGTGGCGGTTCGGACTCCCCTCCGCGGCGATCGCTCTCCACGGCGGACCTCGCCGGTCCGTCCGCCCCCCGGGCGGATCACCGTCCCACCGACGACGATGCTACCGACCCGTCGCGCCGAGAGGAACCTCGGACCGATCATGGCACCCTCGCGCGGGAGGATCGCGCCGGTCGTCCGGCCCAGGCCGGCGATCGGGGCCGGGGTGGACGACCGGTAACGTCGGTCGCCGCACGCCCCGCCCGGGTCGGCACGCGCGTGCCTTCGGTACGGAGGCACCTCCCGCGGCAGCACGGCCCGCCAGCGGCCCCGGCCGCCGCTGGCGCGAGCCGCCCGACGTGCCCCTCGACCGTACGGGGGTGGCTGGCGCGGCCCCGCCGGGCGAGCTGACCGCCGCGTGCCCCCGGGGCCGCGTGCCGCCGCCGCCGCATCCGCCGCGTGCCGCCGATGCCGCCGATGCCGCCGATGCCGCGTGCCCCCGGGGCCGGGTCGTGCGGTCGCTCGCCCCAGCCCGCACAGGCAGGTCCTGCGCGGTGTCGCCCCGTGCCGCGGCCGCACGCGACCCCGCCCGTCGGCCGATCAGTCCTCCCACGGAGGAGGGACGGCCATGGAGCTGAGGCTGGGCGAGCTGCTGATCGACCGGGGCATCCTGGACCGCGGGCAGGTGGAGGCCATCCTCGACCAGCAGCGGCGCACGGGCGACCCCTTCGGCGTTCTCGCGGAGTCGATGTACGCAGTGGACCCCACGGCGGTCGAGGACGCCTGGGCCCACCAGTACGCGCGACTGACGCGGACCGTCGATCCCGACACCGAGCGGTACGACACCGCCGCCCTCGACCTCGTCACCCGGCGACAGGCGTGGCAGTTCCGCGCCCTGCCGGTGCGGTTCGACGGGAGCGAGCTCATGCTCGCCACCACCGAGCGGCACCTGCGGCGCACGCTTCGATTCGCGATGAACGTCCTCGGGGTGCCGGTGTACCTCGTGATGGCCTCGCCCGACGGGCTCGGCCGCGGGCTGTGCCGGCACTACCCCTGGCCGGGGATGAGTCCCGCGTCGGTGCTCGACGACCAGCTCGATCGGCTGCTGGCGATGGCGGGCTGACGAAGCGGGGGGAGCGGGCGAGACCGCGGCGCGGCGACCGGACCGGCCGGGGCCGCCGGGGAGCAGGCAGGTCCCGGAACGGCACGAGCCTCCCGCGGGGGAGGCTCGCGACGCGTGATCAGGTTCGGGCCGGTGTCTCGCGCGAGGCTCGCCGCCCGCGCCCGGGGTCCGTCGACATGGCGAGAGGCGGACTCGAACCGCCGACACCGGCATTTTCAATGCCGTGCTCTACCAACTGAGCTACCTCGCCGTGGGGCCGGGAGTCCGGCTCCGTCATGAGGAGCAAGAGCGTAGAACGTCCCGGGCCGGTGTCAAGCGCGTCCGGGGGCCGCGCCGTCCTCGGACGCGGACGCGGACGCGGGGGCAACGGCGTCCGGCGGATCGTCGGCATCGACCGGCAGTCGGCCGAGCAGGTCCGGTCGCAGGTCGGCCAGGGCCGGGAACCGCCGGCGCCAGTCGACGAGCGCGGCGGGGTCGAGCCGCACGTGCAGCACGGCCGGCGCGTCCCCGGCCTCGGCCAGCACCGTTCCGTCCGGGGCGATCGCGATCGAGCTCCCCGCGTAGGCGAGGTGCGGGTCGGCTCCCGTCCGGTTCACGCCCACCACGTAGGCCTGGTTCTCGATCGCCCGCGCCACGAGCAGGGCCCGCCAGTGGGCGGTGCGGGCCGCCGGCCAGTTCGCCCCGACGAGGAAGAGCTCGGCCCCCGCTGCCGCGGCGAGCCGGAAGAGCTCCGGGAACCGCAGGTCGTAGCACACCAGCGGGCACGTCCGCAGCGGTCCCACCCGGCGGAGCAGGAGCCGCTCGCCGCCCGAGAAGTGCTCGATCTCCCGTCCGTAGCTGAACGGGAACACCTTGTGGTAGTCGCCGGCGACCGTGCCCTCGGGCGTCAGGAGCGTCGCCCGGTTGCGGCCGCGTCCGTCGGGCCCGCGGATCGTGTCGCCGACGAGGATCCACGTGCCCAGCCGCCGCGCGAGGTCCGACGCCCACGGCCGGGTCCGATCGTCCACCGTCCGATCGAGCCGGAAGCTGAACCCGGTGTCGCTCATCTCCGGCAGCACCACGAGCCCGCCCGGCGGGGGCGGAGCGTCCGCGAGCATCGACTCGACGATCGCGTGGCTCGCGTCCTTGTCCTCCCACGCGATGTCGTACTGGACCAGCGCGACGTCCACGGGCGGGGTCTCCCGGGGGGCAGGGAGGACAGCGGAGCGAGCGAGCCGCGCTCCCGGATCGGCGTCGGCCCGGGCGGAGGGCCGCCCCGGTCGGGGAAGGGCGGGACGCGGCCCCCGGCGGGCTCATCCAAGGAGACGTGCGTCGAGGGAGCCGCACGCCGGGCGAGCCGGGTCCGAGGGGCCCGATCGCGAGCGACCGGCCCGGAGCGCTCCGATGGACGAGCCGGCCATCCCGGCTGCGGCGGGGCGCGGGGAGAAGGGCGACAGAGGGGATTCGAACCCCCGACCTTCCGGACCACAACCGGACGCTCTAACCGACTGAGCTACTGTCGCCATCGCGGCGCCGCGATGCGTCCCCGGGACGCGGGTCGGCGCGGGTCCCCGGATCGCCCGGGGGAGAGACCGCGGAGGCTATGCGGACCCCCGGGGTGCGTCAATCCGCGCGTCCCGCCGACCGCGCATCGTCGGCGCCCGTCCACGGGCCCGTGATCGCGCCTCCGGCCGCGGGACGCGGGACGCGGGGACCGTGCCGGGCTAGACTGATCGCCCGACGGTGGAGTGGCCCGCACGTTCGTGGGGCCCCGTCGTCCGGATGTCGCTCGCCCGGCGGCCCGCGGTATCACGCCGCGGGTCGTGGTCGTCCCGTCCGTCCGGTCCGGCCCGCTCCCCGTCGCGCGGATGCCTCCCCGGACCGGCCGCGCGGTCCGCCCCGCTCCCGGCACCGGCTGCCCGGAGCGGCGCTCACTCCGACTCGCCCCCGCTCCGGGGACAGGACGCCGTGATGACCACCGCCCCGACCCGCCCGAGCCTCGACTTCGGCTCCGCGACCGTCCACCACAACCTGCCGGCCGCCCGCCTGGTCGAGATCGCGCTGCTTCGCGGCGAGGGCTCCCTGGCCGCGAACGGTGCCCTCGTGGTCGACACCGGCGAGCGCACCGGCCGGAGCCCGGGCGACAAGTTCCTCGAGGACACCCCCGGCATCCACGACGAGATCGCGTGGGGCTCGGTCAACCAGCCGATCTCGCCCGATCACTTCGCTCGGCTCGAGTCGGCCGCCCGCGAGTACCTCGCGGGCAAGGAGCACCTCTACCGCTTCGACGGCTACGCCGGCGCCGATCCGACCTACCGCCTGAAGGTGTCGGTGGTGGCCGAGGAGGCGTGGCACGCCCTCTTCGCCAAGACGCTGTTCATCGACGCGGACCCGGCGGACCAGGACGGCTTCGATCCGGACTGGACGATCCTCAACGCGTGCAACATGCGGGTCGAGAACCCCGCCGACTACGGCCTCAAGGGCCCGGTGGGCATCATCCAGTCGCTCGAGAAGCGCACCGTCGTCATCGTCGGCACCCGCTACGCGGGCGAGATGAAGAAGTCGATCTTCTACGCGATGAACTTCGACCTGCCGGCGATGGACGTCTTCCCGATGCACTGCTCGTGCAACGTGGCCAAGGACGACCCGTCGAACGTGGCGATCTTCTTCGGCCTCTCGGGCACCGGCAAGACGACGCTCTCGGCCGACCCGGAGCGGGCCCTCGTCGGCGACGACGAGCACGGCTGGTCGCCCGACGGCGTCTTCAACGTCGAGGGCGGGTGCTACGCCAAGTGCATCAAGCTCTCCCGCGAGGGCGAGCCCGAGATCTGGAACGCGATCCGCTTCGGCTCGGTGCTCGAGAACGTCATCGTCCACCCCGAGACGCACGAGCCCGACTACGACGATGGCTCGAAGACCGAGAACACCCGCGTCACGTATCCGGTCGAGTTCATCGAGGACGCCCGCATCCCGTCGATGGCCGGGCACCCGAAGAACGTGATCTTCCTCACCGCGGACGCGTACGGCGTGCTCCCGCCGGTGAGCAAGCTCACCCGCGAGCAGGCCCAGTACTACTTCGTCAACGGCTACACCTCCAAGCTCGCCGGCACCGAGGCCGGCGTGACCGAGCCGCTGCCGAACTTCTCGCCGTGCTTCGGGGGGCCGTTCCTGCCGCGGCCGCCCAAGGTGTACGCCGACTGGCTCGCCCGCCGCATCGACGAGCACGGCTCGAACGTCTGGCTGCTGAACACCGGCTGGACCGGCGGGCCGTACGGGGTCGGCGAGCGATTCAAGCTCTCGTGGACCCGCGCCTTCGTGCACGCGATCCTGAACGGCTCGCTCGCGGACGCGGAGACCACCGAGCACCCGATCTTCGGCCTGCACATGCCGGTGCACTGCGCCGGCGTGCCGGAGGAGGTCCTCGATCCCCGCAACACCTGGCGGGACGGCGCGGCCTACGACCAGCAGGCGACGGAGCTCGCCCGCCGCTTCCGCGAGAACGACGCCACCTGCGACATCCCGGACGCGGTGCGGGCGGCGGGTCCGCGTGTCTGACGGGCCGGGCCCGGCCGCGGCGACCGACGCACCGGCCGGCGCGCCCGCCGGGGCGCCGCCGCGCGGATTCCGAAGCGACAACAACGCGGGCCTCGTGCCGGAGGCGGCCGAGGCGCTCGTCGCGTGCGCCCGCGGCCACGCGGGCGGCTACGGGGACGATCCGTGGACGGAGCGGGCGGTCGCGGCGTTCCGCGGGCTGCTCGGTCCCGGGGCCGAGGTCTTCCTCGTGGCCACCGGCACCGCGGCCAACACGCTCGCGGTGGCGGCGATGACCGAGCCGTGGCAGCAGGTCGTCTGCCACGTGCACAGCCACTGGAACGACGACGAGTCGACCGCCCCCGAGCGGTTCACCGGCTGCCGCACGGTGCCGGTGGCCGCGACGCCGGACAAGGTCCGGGCCGAGGACGTGGCCCGCATCGCCGCCAATGGCCGCGGCGACGTGCACCAGCCGCAGCCGGGCGTGGTCACGATCAGCAACCCGACCGAGTTCGGGACCGTCTACCGGCCGGAGGAGGTCCGGGCGATCGCCGAGGCGGCCCACGCGGGCGGCTATCGGCTGCACGTGGACGGGGCGCGGCTCGCCAACGCGGTCGCGTCGCTCGGGTGCGCCCCGCGGGCGGTCCTCGGCGACGCGGGAGTCGACGCGGTGAGCTTCGGCGGCACCAAGAACGGCCTGGCCTTCGGCGAGGCGATCGCCTTCCTGCCGCAGCCGGAGGACGACGGGGCGGGGGCCCGGCGGGCGGCCCGGCGTCTGCCGTACCTCCGCAAGGGAACCGGCCACCTCCTCAGCAAGCACCGCTTCGTCGCCGCGCCCTTCGCCGCCGCGCTCGAGGACGGGGCGTGGCTGCGGCACGCGGCCCACGCCAACGCGATGGCCCGCCGCCTCGGGACCGGCCTCGCCGAGCTCGGGATCGCCCCCGCGTTCCCGGTGGAGGCCAACGGCGTCTTCGTGCGGCTGCCCGCGGATGTCCACGCCGGGCTGCAGGCCCGCGGCCACGGCTACTACCCCTTCGGCGACGCGGCCGACGGACTCTTCCGCCTCATGTGCAGCTTCGACACCCGGCCCGAGGACGTCGACGGGCTGCTCGCCGACGTGCGGACGCTGACCGGCGGGTGAGCCGCGGCGCGCGGACGGGCCGTGAGGGCGCACGGGGTGCGCCGTCCTCGCGTTCCCGTGCCATGCCCGGTCGCGGCCACCTCCCCGCGTCCCGCGCGTCGCGGGGTCCTCGCGTTCCGGTGACCCGTCGCGGTCGCGTCCCGGCGTCCCGCGAGCCTCGCTCCCGGCGTCCGACGCGCGGGCGTCCCTTTCGGCGACCACGTCCCAACCGGCTGCTCTCGCGGCGCGTGCCTTCCCGGTCGGCCGCCGCCCTCGTGCGCGCCGCCTGCGCGTCCGCCCGATCCCGCCCCGCTCTCGGGACGCCGGCGATCGGCGTCCGTCCCCGCCCCTGCCCCGCGGGACGATCCCGTGCCAATTGCCCGAGTGGACTGAAGCGACCACCTGATCGAGACGACAACCTCCGCGGACGGAAGGACTCCTGCCAGCCCGAGTCGCGGGGATGCGTCAAAGTGACAAGGACGAAGGTCAACTTGTTCGAACGAGACGTCTTGACGACGGGTGAAGTCGCCAAGATCTGCAACGTCGCCTCCCGGACCGTCTCGAAGTGGTTCGACTCGGGAGCGCTGCGGGGCTACCGGATCCCGGGTTCCAAGGACCGGAGGATCCCGGTCTCGAGCCTGGTCCGGTTCATGAAGAGCCACAACATCCCGCTCGACGGGCTCATGACCGGCAACACGCGGGTCCTGATCGCCGACAGCGACGTGGACGTCCGCAACAGCCTCGTCGGGATCCTCGGCGAGCAGACCAAGTACGAGGTCAAGGCGGCGGTCAACGGCTTCTCGGCCGGGATCGAGTGCGAGCGGTTCCGGCCGCACGTGCTGGTGCTCGACATCCACCTCATCGAGAACGCCCGCGACGTCATCGACGTACTGCGGGAGAGCGACGAGCTGCAGGTCACGCGCGTGATCGCGACCAGCGGCAAGCTCACCGACGGCCAGGTGGCCCAGCTCACGCAGCAGGGCTTCAGTGCCGCGATCCGAAAGCCCTTCACGGTGCGTCAGGTCATCGAGGCCATCGAGAAGGCACACACCTCCGTCATCGCCTGACGGAGGGCCGGCGTCCCGCTTCCGAGCGGGCCTCCCGGACACGAACGCGACGAGACGAACGGCGGGTCCGGCGACGGGCCCGCCGTCGTTCGTCCCGGGGGCGGCGGGGCGGCGTGCGGCGTGCGGGCCACGCGGCGTCGCGGTGCATCGGTGCGGCGTCCGGGCGTGTCGGCGCCGCCGTCCGGCGGCGCGCCGGCCGCGGGGTGGTGGTCGGCGGTCGGGCGGCCGGCTGGCCGGGCCGAACGGCGGCGCGACCGCGGACTCGGGCGTCCTCCGGGAATCGAGTCGTCGCCGGCGTCGTGGGACGCCGCGATTCCGGGCCGATCGGATGCATCGCGCGGGGTGCGAGCGGGGACGAGGACGAATCACCCGGCCGATCCGGCACTCGGACGCCGGGAGGGCGGCGGCGCAGTGGTAGCCTTCGGACGATGAGCGAGCCGCACGATCCGAGCGCGACCGCGGACGGGCCCACCACCGGCGGCGGCGGCGGCGGCGGCGGCCGGGCGGTGGATGCGTCGCCGCCGAGCCCCGGCCCGGGTCCGGGTGCTCCCGCGGGATCGGGCGATCCCGGAATCGCGGGGCATCCCGCCGAGGCGAGCCGTCCGCGGCCGGCCGCGGGGGCCTGGCTCCTCCCGCGGCACGCCGTTCCGCCCCCGCCGCGCCCGGGCGAGCGCCACGTGCAGCTGCCGCGCCTGGGCGTGATCCTGTCCGACGACGAGCTGCGGCGGCGGGTCGACGCGTGGTTCCACAAGCCGATGATCGTGCTCGCGGTCCTCGTGCTGCCGCTGCTCGGCGTCGAGTTCCTCCTGCTCGGGCGGCACCCCGAGCTGCAGCAGGGCATCCTCGGCATCCTGATCCCGCTCGCCCTGGCGGTGATCTGGCTCGCGTTCTTCGTCGAGTTCGTGGTGAAGATCACGATCGCCGAGAGCCGCATCGAGTACGTGCGGCGGCACTGGATCGACCTCGCGATCATCGTGATGCCGCTGCTGCGGCCGCTCCGCATCGCCCGCGTCGCCCGCACCGCCAAGGTCTTCACCCTCCGCGGGGTGGGCATGAAGATGGCCCGCTACGGCTTCGCCCTGTTCCTCGGGGTGGAGGCGGGCGAGCGGCTGGCCGAGCGATTCGGCCTGCGCCGGACCGGCCTGCGCGACCCCTCGGAGATGACGCGGCACCAGCTCGAGCAGGAGGTCAAGCGGCTGCGCGGCACGGTCGAGGCGTGGGAGCAGTGGCACGCCGCGCACCGCGCGCACCGCGAGCGCTTCGGGATCGACCGGCACTTCGAGGCGCGGGAGGCGCCGGGGGCGCCGGGGCCGCGGGCGGGGACGCCCGAGCCGGAGGGCGAGCCGCGCCCCGGGGCGGACGGGGGCGACCCGGCGGGGCGGTCGGCCTCGGCGGGGATGCCCGCGAGCCCTCGAGAGGATGATCGACGCCCGCGACCCCCGGCGGCGGACGCGCCGCCGCGGGGGCCACGGCCATCGGCCACGTCTGCCCGGGAGCCCGAGACCGGACCGCCGGCGGCACCGCGTTCGGCGGCGGCGCCGCCCGCCCCGGCGGCCCCCGGGCGGCGATCGGGAGCCCCGGACGGGACCTAGACTTCCGTCCATGCGGGTCACGCTGGCGCAGCTCGACCCGGTCGTCGGCGACCTTCTCGCCAACGGCCGGATGATCCTCGACGCGGTTCGTCGCGCGGCGGCGGACGACGCGGACCTGCTCGTCACCGGGGAGCTGTCGATCATCGGCTATCCGCCCCGCGACCTGCTGGTGCGGGGCGACGTGATCGACGCGTGCGAGCGGGCGGCGGCCGAGGTCGCGGCGGAGGCGGCCCGGCTGGCTCCCGGGCTCGTGCTGCTCCTGGGGCATCCGCGGCGGACGAACGGGGGCGTCCGCGGCGTCCGCAACGCCGTCACCGCGTGGCGGGGCGGCCGCCGGATCGCCGTCGTCGACAAGCGCCTGCTGCCGGGGTACGACGTCTTCGACGAGGACCGATGGTTCGATCCGGCGCCCGGCGCCCAGCCGCCGGTGCCGGTGGCGGGGCGGCCGGTCGGCGTCGTCCTCTGCGAGGACCTGTGGCGATCGGTCGACGCCGGGGACACGGCCCACTACGCCGCCGATCCGGTGCAGGACGTGATCGGGAGGGGAGCCGAGCTGCTCGTGGCGATGAACGCCTCGCCCTTCGTGGCGGGAAAGGAGCGGCGGCACGCGGAGCTGCTCGCGGAGACCGCCCGGCGAGGCCCGCTCCCGCTGGTGTCGGTGAACCAGACCGGGGCCAACGACGACCTCGTCTTCGACGGGCGCTCGCGCGTCCTCGATGCGGACGGTCGGCCGATCCGCACGCTGCCGGCGTTCGCGGCCGCGGTGGAGACGGTGTCGGTGCCGATCGGCGGCACCAGCGCCGGAGCGAGGGCCGGAGCGGGCGATGGGGCGAGGGCCGGGGCGGGCGAAGGTGCCGCGGATCGGCGATCCGGCGCCCGCGCCGCGGTCGCCGCGGGGGCGGATGCGGAGGCCGAGGGGGAGCCGATCGACGAGGTCGTCGACGCGCTGGCCTGCGGCATCGCGAGCTACGTGCGGAAGACCGGTCACCGCGCGGTCGTCCTCGGCCTCTCCGGCGGCATCGACTCCGCCGTGGTGGCGGCGCTCGCGGTGGTCGCGCTGGGCCCCGGCGCCGTGCACGGCCTGCTGATGCCGTCGCGCTACTCCTCCGAGGGGTCGATCACCGACGCCGAGGCGCTGGCCGCGTCGCTCGACATCGGCACCACGCGGGTGCCCATCCTGGACGCCCACGAGGCGGTGCGGGGCGCGCTCGCCCCGGCGCTGGGCGAGACCCTCGACGGCCTGCCGGACGAGAACGTGCAGGCGCGGCTTCGTGGCCTGATGCTGATGACGTGGTCGAATGCCCGCGGCGGCCTGCTGCTGGCCACCAGCAACAAGTCCGAGCTCGCGGTCGGCTACTCGACGCTCTACGGCGACATGTGCGGGGCCCTCGCCCCGATCGGGGACCTGCTCAAGGGCGAGGTGTCGGCGGTCGCGCGGCGGCTCAACGCCGACCCGGCGCGGTTCGGCCTCGCCCGACCGCCGATCCCGGAGTCGACCATCACCAAGCCGCCGTCGGCCGAGCTGCGGCCGGATCAGCGGGACGAGGACTCGCTGCCGCCGTACGCGGTGCTCGACCGGCTGGTGGACGCCTGGGTCGGCCGCGACGCGGGCGCCGAGAGGACGGCGGAGGCCGCGGGCCCGGCGGACGGCGCAGGCCGGGGCGCGGGCGAGGGCGCGGGCCGGGGCGCAGGCGGGGGCGTGGGCGGCGACGGCGGCGGCGGCCGCGCCGGCGGCGGCCACCCGGGCCTCGACGCCGCGGCGGCGGCCGACTGGACCGCGGCGATCGATCGCAACGAGTACAAGCGGTTCCAGGGACCGGTGATCCTCAAGGTGTCGCGGCGGGCGTTCGGCCCCGGCCGGCCGATGCCGATCGCGATGCGGTGGCGTCCGGTCGCGGCCGGCGGGCTGGCCGAGTCCGGCGTGTCCGGCGCATCCGGCGAGCCCGGCGAGTCCGGCGGCGCGGCGCCGGCCGCGGACGGCGTTGCCGACGTCTCCGGGGCCGCGGCCCGCTGATCCGACCCGGCCGATCCGCCGGCGGCCCGCGCAGAGGCTGTCGCGCGCGGGCGCGTGCCGCCCGAACCGCGGCCGCCGCGCCGTAGGATGCGCGCCGTGGTACGTCCTGACGGATCCTGCCCCGCTCGCGGGATGGGTCCACGCTTCCACAG
>CAYLNM010000142.1:0-10818 GCA_964385045.1 uncultured Isosphaeraceae bacterium | reverse complement strand
CCGGGGGGCGTGGGAGCCGCGACGCCCGCCGGGCGGCCCTGGCGGCGACCCGGGCGGCGGGCGGCCGCCGCCCCCCGCTCAGCTCGCGTTGGGGTTCACGAAGCCGCGGAACAGCGTCATCCAGAGGATGCGCAGGTCGAAGCCCAGCGACCAGTTGCGGATGTAGAAGAGGTCGTACTGGAGGCGCTTGCGGAGGCTCGTGTCCCCGCGGAGGCCGTTGACCTGGGCCCAGCCGGTCATGCCCGCCTTCACGTTCTGCCGGAGCATGTAGCCGCGCCAGTCGTCGCGGAAGGACGCGATGAGCTCCGGCCGCTCCGGCCGCGGGCCGACGAGGCTCATCTCGCCCAGCAGCACGTTGAACAGCTGCGGCAGCTCGTCGAGGCTCGTCCGGCGCAGGAAGCGGCCGACCGCGGTGATCCGGGGATCGTTCTCGCGGGTCCACGCCGCGGTGCCGCGGCCGGCGTCGCGGATCGCCTGGGCCTCGGCCGCCACGTGCCGCATCGTGCGGAACTTGAAGATCCGGAATCGCTGGCCGTTCAGGCTCATCCGCTCCTGCCGGAACATCACCGGGCCGGGGCCCGAGAGGCGGACCAGGATCGCGATCACCGCCATCGGCACCGCGAAGATCGCAAGGGCGACCAGGGCCCCGGCCACGTCGACGGTTCGCTTGAGCAGGCCGCCCCAGCCCGCGAGCGGGCTCTCGCGCACCGAGAGGACCGGCATCCCCTCGAGGTCGCTCACCGACATGTTCAGGGGCATGTGCCGCGGATTGATGTCCGGGATCACGCGGACGTCGACCGGGTGACGGGCGAGACGGATGAGCAGCTTCGGCAGGTCGGCGGCCATCCGTCCCGGCAGGGCGATGAAGACGCCGGAGACCTCGTGCTCGTCGAGGATCCGCTCGAGGTCGTCGAGTCCGCCCCGCACCGGCAGCCCGTCGCACTCGGTGCGGCCGGTGCGCGGGTGGTGGCTGACGAAGTAGCTCGGGCTGATCCCGGCCCACGTGTTGCGGGCCAGCGTGCGGTGGACGACCTGGCCCAGCCGGCCGGTGCCCACGATCGCCACGTGCCGCAGGTTCCAGCCGCGGCTGCGGAGGACGCGGAGCCCGGCCCGGAAGACCGCCCGCCACGCGACCATCCCGGAGAGGCTCAGCCCGGCCCACGCGACGTACTGCAGGCGGCTCGGGTCGCGGCCGTCGAAGAGCACGTGGCTGAAGAACGCCACGAAGCCGAACGTCGCCGCCGTGCCCACCAGCACGCCGCGGGCGATGGCGCCGGCCTCCATCGCGAACCGCTGGTCCCGCCGCGGCCGGTACACGCCGCACCACGAGAACGCGAGGATCATGATCGCGATCCCCGCGAGCAGCGGGATGCCGTTGACCTCGAAGCGGGCGTCGCCCGGCGCGATCCCCCGGGGCGGCAGGACGTCCGCGAGGGGTCCGAAGCGCACGTGGAACGCCAGCCCGAGGGCGAGGCCCACCAGCACGCTGTCGCACGCGATCAGCAGGCTGCGGAAGAACCGGTGCCGCTGCTTCAGCACGCCCGGCCTCCCGCGTCGCGGTCGGGTCCGGGGCGGGAGCGCCCCGTTCCGCGAGTCAGATGACGTCCGTCCATGGCTCCTCCCGCCTGGGGTTCCGCAGCTCCCTCGCGACCGCCTCGAGGTGCCGGCGGCCCTCGTCCGAGAGCGACTCCGGCGCCTCGATCCGCACGCGGGCGAGCAGATCGCCCGTGCGGCCCCCGGCATCGGTCAGGCCCTTGCCCCGCAGTCGCAGCCGCCGGCCGCTGGACGTGCCCGCGGGCACGACGAGCTCGGCCGAGCCGCGCAGCAGCGGCACCGAGACCGTGGCCCCGAGGGCCGCCTCGGCGATCGTCACCGGCACGTCGAGCTCGAGGTCCAGGCCGTCCCGGCGGAACACCGGATGGCGGCCGACCTCCACCCGCAGCAGCAGGTCGCCCCGCTCACCGCCGGCCGGCCCCGGCTCGCCGCGGCCGCGCACCCGCAGCCGCGCTCCGGGCTCGATCGCGGGGGGCACGCGGACCTCGATCGTCTCCGGGCCCGAGCCGGTGTCGACGGTCAGCCGCTCGACGCCGCCGCGGGCGGCGGTCATGAAGGTCACCTCGAGCCGCCGCTCGACGTCGCGGCCCCGCGAGGGACGCGGCGAGCGGGGGCGGAAGGGGTCACCGGCCCGGGGGCCGCGGCCGGCCGCGCCGAAGCCGCCGCCGCCACCCCCGAAGATCTCCTCGAAGATGCTGCCGAGGTCGCCCACGTCGACGTGGACCCCGCCGGAGCCCGCGCCGCCGGGCCCGCCCGGACCTCCGGAGCCACCGGGCCCCCCGGGGCCGCCCGCGATCCCGGCGTGCCCGAAGCGGTCGTACCGCCGTCGCCGCTCGTCGTCGGACAGGATCTCGTACGCCTGCGTCACCTCGGCGAACCGGTCGGCCGCGTCGGGCTCGGTGCTCACGTCGGGGTGGTAGCGGCGGGCGAGCTGGCGATAGGCGCGCCGGATCTCGTCCGCGGAGGCCGTCCGCGGCACGCCCAGCACGTCGTAGAGGTCTCGGGTGGTCGCCATGCGTCGTCGGCCGTCCCTGGCCGTCCCCGCCGGGACCGCGCGGGCGGAGACGCGCGGGAGGGCGGGGGATCGAGCTCGCCTCGCGACGGGGCCGGGGTCGGGCTTGGGCTCGGGCTTGGGCTCGGGCTTGGGCTTGGGCTTGGGCTTGGGCTCGGGCCACGTCGTCGTCGCCACGTCCGTGGCACGCCCGAGTATAGCATGGCCGCTCCGCCACCCCGGGCCCGGCTGCGCTCGCCCCCGCCGGTCGCGGCCCGTTCCCGCCCCTCGCGAGCCACCATGCCGACGCCCTCCGTCGACCGCTCCGTGATGAGCCTCGGGGACCACCTCGACGAGCTCCGGCGACGCCTCGTGCTCGCCCTCGCGGCCCCGCTGCCGCTGATGGTGGCGCTCTTCTTCGTGAGCGACGGGCTCCTCGGGGTCATCCTGAGGCCGCACTACGAGGCGATGGCCGACCTCGACCTGCCCCCGGTGATGCAGGTGCTGAGCCCGCCGGAGATGGTGCTCGTGAAGATGAAGATCAGCTTCATCTTCGCCCTGATCCTGAGCGCCCCGTGGGTCTTCTACCACGCGTGGATGTTCGTGGCTCCGGGGCTCTACCGGGCCGAGCGGCGGTTCGTCTACCTGCTCGTGCCGGGCAGCGTGGTCCTCACGGTGCTGGGTCTGCTGCTGCTGTACTACGTGATGCTGCCGCTGATGCTGCAGGTGCTCGTCCTGTTCGGGGCGAGCTTCCAGGTGGACATCGGGCCGCGGCTCGACGCCGAGGCGGCCGCGATCGTGGAGACGGTCGAGGAGGTCGACCTGCGGACGCGGCCGCCGGAGACGCCGGTCCCGGGGGAGGCGTGGCTGCTCGTCCCCGAGATGCAGCTCTGGGTCGCGGTGGAGGACGCCGCGGGCGGGGTGGAGCCGATGCAGCTGCGGACCCGGCCCCTCGGCGGCATCGAGCAGCCGTGGCGGCTCCGCGAGACGGTCGACTTCACGCTGCTGCTGCTCGCGGCGGTGGTGATCGCCTTCCAGCTGCCCCTGGCGATGATGCTGCTCGGGTGGACCAGCCTCGTGGACTGGCGGCTGCTGGCGAGCCAGCGGCGGTACGCGCTGTTCGGATGCGCGATCGCGAGCGCCGTGCTGACGCCCCAGGACATCTTCAGCATGGTCGTGATGATGGTCCCCCTGTACGGCCTGTACGAGCTGGGGCTCCTGATGATGCGGTTCCTTCCGGCGAGTCGGGTCGCGCGGGGCTGGCAAGGGGGGGAAGACGGGCCGGATGATCCGGACGACAAGCCGCCCGCGGGACCGGCCGATGAACCACCGGCGGGCGACGGCCCGCCGCCGGGCTCCGCGCCCTCGACCCCGGCTCCGGACCGGACCGACGCCGACGTTCCCGAACGTCCCGACCCGTCGCCCGCGTCCGAGCCCGTGCCCCCCGTGCCGGGGGCGGACGAGGACCCGGAGACGGCGTGGCCCCGGCCGGCCGACGACACCGTCGGGCGGCCGAGGGGATTCGCGGTGGATCCCGCGGCGGACGATGCGGTCCGCGAGAGGCGGGACGGGAAGGACGCGACGTGAGCGGCGGCCCCTGGTCGTGGCTCCGCCGCGTGGCCGGAGGGCTCATGGCCACGATCAATGTCCCCAGACCGACGACGGCCGTCCGCGGGCGCCCGCGACGCGCCGGGGCGCCGAACTCGCCGAGCGACGTCGACCTCCGCATGATGCGGCGGGCGATGGACCTCGCCCGGCGGGCGGCGGACGAGGGCGAGGTCCCGGTGGGCGCGGTGATCTACCGCGGCACCGAGGTCGTCGCGGAGGGGTGGAACCTGCGCGAGGCGACGGACGACCCCACGGCTCACGCCGAGCTCATCGCGATGAGCCGAGCCGGACGCGAGCTCCGCGAGTGGCGACTGAACGACTGCTCGCTGGCGGTGACGCTCGAGCCGTGCCCGATGTGCGCGGGGGCGATGGTGAACGCCCGGCTCGGGCGCGTCGTCTACGGCGCGACCGACCCCAAGGCCGGCGCGTGCGACACGCTCTACGAGATCCCGACCGACCGGCGGCTGAACCACCGCGTGGACGTCGTCGGCGGCGTGCTGGCCGACGAGTGCGGGGACCTGCTGCGGGAGTTCTTCCGCCGGCGGCGCAAGGAGAACAAGGCCCGGCGCAAGGCCGAGGCCGGGCGCCGTGCCGCCGGCCCCGGCGGCGGGTGCGGCTGCGGCGGGCACTGATCCGCTCCCGGCCGGCTCGTCCGATCGTCCCGGCCCGAGTCGTGATCCGAGTCCCGGCCCGGACTCCGGCCCGGACTCCGCCGCAGCCACGTCCGCCCGGCCGCCGGCCCGCGGGCGCCGTCGCTATCCTCCCCGCCCGGGCGGCGGACCATGCCGCGGGCGGCGGGAGGCGGGCGCGATGATCGATTCGGGACGGGTGCGGGGCGTGGTGCTCGACCTCGGCGGCGTGGTGCTCCGCATCTGCCGCACGTGGGAGGAGGGCTGCCGGGTGGCCGGCGTGCCGGTGCGGCCCGAGGCCATCGATCGCATGACCGGCGACGGCGTGGTCGACCTCGTCGACCGCTACCAGTCCGGGACGCTGCCCTTCGAGGGCTTCGCCGCCGCGCTCGCCGAGCGCTCGGGCGGCGGCTACGACCGGGACGAGATCGAGCGGGTGCACCGCGCGTGGATCCTCGGCGAGTACGCCGGAGCCCTCGAGCTCGTGGGCGGCCTGCGGGACGCCGGCGTGCCGACCGTCGCCCTGAGCAACACCTGCGCGATGCACTGGGCGCAGATGCCGGCGTTCCCGGCGTTCGCCGCCCTCGAGCACCGCATCGGCTCGCACCTCGTGGGCTCGTGCAAGCCGCGATCGGCCATGTACGAGGCGGCGGAGGCGGTGCTGCCGCCGGGTGACGGCCCGATCGCGTTCTTCGACGACACCCCGCCCAACGTGGCCGCCGCCCGCGCCCGCGGCTGGCACGCGGTCGAGATCGACCCGCAGGACGATCCACCGGCGGCGGTGCGGCGGACGCTGGAGGCGCTCGCGGGCGCGTGATCGTGCCGCCGGGCGATCGTCCCTCCGGGGTGCCCGCGGCGGGCGTCGGGATCAGTCGGCGTCGTCGGCCGCGACCGCGGCGGGACCGCCGTCGGCCGGAGCCCCGTCGGCCGGGGCCTCGCGCGCCTCGTCCGGCCGCATGATCTCTCGGAGCACCATCGTCGCGTACATGCCGCGCCGGAGGTCGAAGACGCAGCGAACGTAGGGCCCGTGGTCGTCGAACCCGCCCTCGACGTCCGGATGCTCGAGCACGTCGCGGAAGGGCCGGCGGCTGCCGTCCGGCCGCCACGGTCCGGTCGCCAGCAGCTCGGGGGTCGCCCCGAAGGCGTCCAGCGCCCCCCGCTCCATCGCGTCCACGGCGCCGAACGCCTCGGTCATGCCCCGGCCCCACAGCGGGCCGCTCGGGCTGATCTCGAAGGCGTCGTACCGATGCCGCAGCACGTCCGGGTCGGCGAGCTCCGCCGGGCCGACCGCGAACACCGCGCGGCTGTCGTGCTTCCACGCGAGGTCGCCCTCGACCAGTCGCTCGGCGGTGCCGGCGTCGAGTCGCTCGTCGAGCACGCGGTTGAAGGCGGCGGACGCGAGGGCGCTGGTCCAGAACGAGAGCGTCACCGAGCCGATGCCGCGGATCGCCTCCTCCCATCCGGCCCCGCGGGCGAGAGCCCGGCAGACGATCAGCTCGGCCCGGTCCGCCGGCGTCCACTGCTCGGCGGCCTCGGCATAGCGCCCGGCGTCGAACGCCTCGCGGCGCTCCCGCTGGTACTCCGGGAACCAGGAGCCCTCGGAGCCGCAGAGCTCGCGGCAGGCGGCCTCGTGCTCGCGGCGCAGGAGCATGGCGCCGAGGACCTGGTTGTTGAGCCGGTAGCCGAACCGCTGCTCGCCGTACCAGCCCGGCATGCCGCGCTGCTCGAGCTCGCGCAGGACCCGCAGGGCGGTCGGGGCGTGCACCGGCTCCACGTCCCGGATGCGGATCGAGAAGCGGTTGCCGCGCAGGTGGCCGCGGCGGAGCTTGTTGCGGTGCCGCGCGGCCCAGAGGACCGCGATCCGCTCGTGGTCCGGCTGGACCTCGCGCGGGTCGTCGGGCAGGTGCACGCTGATCATCTGCCGCGTGACCGCGTGCTTGTCCTTCATCCCCGCGTAGCCGATCTGCTTGGGCGAGACCTCGAAGTGCCGCTCGAGGACCCGCAGCAGCTCGCCGTGCGAGACGCCCGTCTTCTGGATGCCGAGGTACAGGTGCTCGCCCTCGCCGCACGGCTCGTAGGCCGGGATCTCCTCGACCACGAAGTCCTCGGGCCGGACCTTCAGCCGGCCGCCGGTGCCGCGGGCGTCCGTGAGGTGGTGGCGGGGCAGCGGGGAGGGGCGATCGTCGTCGGGCATGGCACCAGCCGGCTCGGGCAAGGGAGCGACGGAGCCGACGCGCGACGCGGCTCCGGGCGCAGGCAGGCTAGGCGACGGACGCAGGCGGCGTCGAACGTCGCGTGCTCGGCGTGATCGGGTGGTCGTCGCGCCGCGGGCGCGGACGTCGGGCCGAGCTCAGTCCCAGTGCAGGCCGCCGGAGCCCGGCTTGCCCTCGTCCTCGTCCTCGTCCCCCTCCTCGTCGTCCTCGTCGTCCGGGTCGATGGCGAAGGGCGGCGCCTCGCTCGGCTGCCGGGCCGACTCGAGGACCTCCTCCTCGACGTAGATCGGCACCTGCTCGGCGACCCCGAGGGCGATCGCGTCGCTCGGGCGGCTGTCGATCTCGATCTCGCCGTCGCCGGTGCGCACGACGAGCCGGGCGTAGAAGGTGCCGTTCGACAGGTCGTTGATGCGGATCGACACCAGCTCGCCGCCGAGCTCGCGGATGATGCTGGCGCAGAGATCGTGGGTCTGCGGCCGCGGGATCGGCTGACCCTTGAGGCGGCGCTCGATCGCGAAGGCCTCGGGCAGCCCGATCACGATCGGGAAGGATCGCGAGCCGTCCACCTCGGTCAGCTCGATGATCTGCATGTCGGTCATCTCGCGGATGAAGATGCGCGAGAGCTCCATGTGCACGGCCATGTCGGCATTCCCGAGGGGCGGTCCCGGCGAGGGGTCGCCGCCCGTGGCGTCATCTTGGGCGCCCCGCGGGGCTCCGGCAAGCGGAGCCCCGGGGTCGCGGTCCGCGGCGCCGCGGACCGCGTCAGGGGCCGGCCGTCGCCGCGGGCGGGGGCGGGGCCGGCACCGGCGCGTCGGGGCCGTCCATCGCGTTCAGCCGCTCGAGGGCCAGCAGCAGCGCCTGCGTGCCGAGCCGCTCGTGCCCGCTCGCCCGCACCGCCTCGTAGAGCTGCCGCGCGAGGGCGAGCCCGGGCAGGGCCAGCCGGTGGCGGGAGGCCTCCTCCAGCGCGATCCCGAGGTCCTTCAGGAAGTGCTCCACGAAGAAGCCGGGGTCGAAGTCCCGGCGCAGCATTCGCGGGCCGAGGTTCGAGATCGTCCACGAGCCGGCCGCTCCGACCGAGACCGACTCGATGACCTTCAGGGGGTCAAGGCCGGTGCGGCGGGCGTACAGCAGTCCCTCGCACGCCCCGATCATGGTCGAGGCGATGAGGATCTGGTTGACCATCTTGGCGTGCTGGCCCGCGCCGGGCGGCCCGTGGTGCACGATCGTGCGGCCGAAGGTCTCGAGCAGCGGCCGTACCGATGCCACCGCGTCCACCTCGCCGCCGACCATGATGCTCAGCGTGCCGTCGCGGGCCCCCACGTCGCCGCCGCTGACGGGGGCGTCCACCGCGGACACGCCCCGCGAGAGGGCCGCCTCCGCCACGAACGCGGCGAGGCTCGGGCGGCTGGTCGTGAGGTCGACGACGATCCGCGGCGGACGGGCGGCGGACAGGGTCCCGTCCGCTCCGAGGTGCACCGCCTCCACGTCCTCCGGCATGCCGACGATCGACATCGCGACGTCGGCGCCGTCGGCGGCCTCGGCCGGGGTCGCGGCCCAGCGGGCGCCGCGGGCGAGCAGCGGCTCGGCCTTGGCGCGAGTGCGGGTGGTGACGACGAGGCGGTGTCCGGCGTCGAGGAGGTGACCGGCCATCGGCCGGCCCATCACCCCGGTGCCGATCCACGCCACGGTGGCGGGCGAGGGGAGCGCGGACATGGGCGGAGTCTACGGGCGGCCCGCGTCGTCCGCCCCGGTGGCGGGCACGGGGGGGGCGCCGCTCGTCCCGCCGGCGCCCGTCCGGTCGGCGCCGCTCCATCCGTCGACACCGTCCGTTTCCGCCGCCGGCGCCCCGTTGGCCGCGGCCGCCGCCTCGCGGTCGCCGCCCTCGGGGGGGCGCCACCGCAGCACGACCTCGACCCCGAAGACCTTCTCGAGCAGCTCCTTCTTGCGGGTGCCGCCCCAGAGCTCGGCCTCGGGTCGGTGCGGGGCGATGGCGGTGATGACGAGCCGGCCGTCGTCGAGCCCGAGCCGCACGTCGCGGACGTTGGCCGAGTGGGCCCGGTCGAGGCCGACCGCCACCCGCAGGATCGCGGCGAGCTCGCGGACCACGGTGCGCTGGCGCGGCCGCAGCGACTTGAACTCGGGGTGCTTGAGCTTGGGCATCGCCCGCCGGTGGTAGCGGGCGACGGCCGCGATCACCGAGAGCTCCTGGGCCCGGAAGCCGGGGAGCCCGCTGTGGATGATCAGGTGGTAGCTGTGCTTGTGGTGCCGCTTGTAGCTGATGTAGTAGCCGATGTCGTGCAGGATCGCGGCCGCCTGCAGCAGCTCGCGGCTCGCGATGTCGCCGAGGGCGACGCGGCCGGCCGCGAGCTCGGGCTCGGTCGCGAGCTGGTCGAAGATCCGCAGGGCCAGTCGCTCGACCTGCCGGCTGTGGGCCACGTCGCGGTTGCAGCGGCGGGCGAAGTCGCGGGCCGCTCCGAGGCGGGCGTTGATCCCGTGCCGCTCGGTCCGCGGACGGGGGGCGATCTCGGCCGCCATCTCCAGCAGCACGCCGTCCCGCACGCCGCCGTCGTGGATGAGCAGCTCGTTGACGTCGAGCCGGTCCATCACGGTGTCGGCGATCGTGACCCCCGCGACGATGATGTCGGCCCGGTCCGCGCCGAGCCCGCGGACCGACGCCCGCTCGCGGTCGGTCATCCGGTTGAGCTGCTCGAGCAGGCGCCGTACGTCGGCCCGGTGCAGCCGCTCGCCCCGCAGGTTGACCTTCGCGCGGTCGGGGTCGGCGTCCGGACCGTCGCGCCGCATCCGCTCCATCGCTCCGATCGCGGTGAACGTGCCGCCCGTGCCGATCATGACCGTGGGGGCGACGCGGGGGCGGCCGAGGTGCGTGCGCAGATGCTCGCGGACGATCCGCTCCATGCGGGGCAGCCGCTTGTCGGGCGGCAGGTCGGAGGCCGACTCGGTCAGCCGCACCGCGCCGACGCTCATCGACGCGACCTGGCTCACGATGCCGGCGCTGCAGAGCAGGATCTCGGTGCTCCCGCCGCCGATGTCGACCACCGCGACGTCGGTGCCGCCGAGGTCGAAGGCGGCATCGACGCTCGCGTGCGAGAACCGGGCCTCGTCGTCGCCGGAGATGACCTCGACCTCGAGCCCCGCCTCGTCGCGGACGCGGGCGAGGAAGTCCTCGCGGTTGCGGGCCTCGCGCACCGCGCAGGTCGCCACGGCGCGGATGCGGGTGACGTTGAGGCCCTCGGCGATCTGCCGCATGGTGCGGACCGCGGCCGCGGTCTCGACGATCGCGTCGGGATCGAGCTCGTCCCGCGAGCTCGTGCCCCGGCCGAGTCGCGTCACGACCTTCTCGTCGTCCACCAGCTCGTAGCTGCCGTCGGCGCGGACGTCGGCCACCATCAGCCGCAGGCTGTTGGACCCGATGTCGATCGTCGCCACGCGGATGCCGACGCCGTCGAGGATCCCGGGCAGGGGCGGCTCGTCGGCGCTCGGGGTGGGGCCGCCCGCGGGACGGGTGAGGGGGACGCACGGCGGGCCGGCGGCCGACCGCTCCGGGCCGGGGCTCGCCGGGTCGGCGGGGTCGGACGTCGGGTCGGGCACGCGGGGGGTCCGGGTGGGAGGTCAGCGGGGGCGGCCGGCCGGAGTGGCGGCGTCGAGCCGTGCGGCATCCTCCGCGGGCGATGGTACCGGGCCGCGCGGGGGTCCGGTCTCGGCGGGGTCGCCCGGGGACGCGGGCGGCGAGCCGGGACGGGCCCCGGGGCGGCCCCCGCGGACGCGGCCGGGGCGACCGCGGCGGGAGGAGCCGGGCGGGGCG
>CAYLNM010000141.1:0-10835 GCA_964385045.1 uncultured Isosphaeraceae bacterium | reverse complement strand
TGACCCATCAGGACACCATCGTCTGGAGCCTGGCGTTCGGGGACGTCGACCTGCCGGCCGTCTCGGCGCCACCGATCCCGACCCCGTGGGACTGCGACGTGAATCGCAGCGGGACCGTCGACCTGACGGACGTCCTCGTGGTCCTCGGCACGTGGGGCCCGTGTTCGTTCAGCTGCGCCGCCGACCTCGACGAGGACGGCGTCGTCGGCTTCCCCGATCTGCTGTCGGTGCTGGAGCACTTCGGCTGGTGAGGCCGCCGGAGGCCGTCGCGGGGATGTTCGGCGTCAGCCGGGGCATTCGGCGCGCGGTGCCGAGCTGGCGGGTCATGGAGACGAACGGCGCGCCCGGTGCGGCTGAACGCCCGCCACGCCCGCCCCAAAACCGACGACGCCGCCGAGAAGTCTCGGCGGCGTCCTTCGTGAACCGTGGGGCCGGCGGCGTTTGCCTTCGGCCGGGGAATAGTGGTGGACGAACGGGGTTCAAAGCGGGCATCGTGGGCGAGTTGTGCATCCCGACCCATCTAGCAGGGAGAGGCGTGCAGAAGTCGGATTTTGCGCCGAATCTCGATCACTCTGTCTCGCCTTGCCGTGCCGCGCAGCACGAGCAGGGCGCTCCTTGCGATGGCCCGAGACGGACGGCTCGTGAGAGCCACGAGCACGGCCCCGCCTCGGTCAGACCACCTCAAGAACGCTTTCGGTGGCAACGCTGCGATCAGAATGGTGGGATGTCGGCCGGGAACTCCGCCTGCCGGAAGATGCTCTCACGCTGGCAAACTCCTGCAAGGGCCTCATATATCGCCGTCCTCACTCTCGAACGAAGCTCACTAAGCGTCTGGACGTCCCTGGCCGCGGCCTGCTCGCCGTGCTCCAGTCCGGGCTATCCGTCTCCGTCCGTCCGCCGCCTCGGGTCGTCCCGTCTGGCTTCGCGCCTCGCCCGAATCTCTTCGGTCCGTGCCGCGCGGGCTTGCGCTCGCTCCTCTCGCCTCTGCTCAGGCGTCATATACAGAGCCAGTACGCGATTAATCTCGCCAGAGTCAGGCGCGGGAAATCTTAACGCGGACGCGACTTCAGAACCGAGAGTTGCTACGAGCATTTTCCGGGTCTCTGCGTCATGAGTCCGACGAGCGATGAGCCGGTCGTAGATGCTGCTTGCCAGTTCGCCACGATCCACAATCCAGTCCCTTGCGGATCGCATCGCCACGTACATGAATTCAAACTGAAGTGAGCACAGCTCCCTCGACAGTTCCCTCTGCTGTCGTGCATACCGATCACTGATCTCTTGGACCGCTTGTTTCAGTTCATCCGAGAGCCTCTCGATTCGAAGCAACCGATCGAATACGTCGACGAGAGATTCTGGATTGGAGTAAAAGACCCCGTAGGCCTGCCTCATGGACTCATGGCGGAGCTGCGAAGACACTTCTGGATCAATCTCCCGGTCAAACTCGTCAAGCAGGAAGGACACATAATCATGGAGTGCGCGCGATGCCGGAGCAACCGATGCACCATATCGCCCCGAGAGCCGCTCGACCTCATCCTGAAGCGCCGCGATTCTCGCCTGGTCGCCGATCTCCGACGCCTCTCGCATCTCGAGAGAGATGTCCATAAGTCGAAAACGGACTCGATTGGCAGCCTCACGACTTCTCGCGGCGGCGGCCAGAGCAGCGACATACAGTTCCTCCCTTTCGGCGAGCCATTCCCGAGATCCTCGGAGGCGATCCTCGCCGTAGTAGGCCGGGATCACCGATCGGGGATGCGAATCGTCTTCCTCGACAAGTTCCTCCAGCAGTACGAACGGGTCTACACGGCCAAGCGGGAGCTCCACAGTCGAGGGGCGAAGCGCGTACCTCCGGCGAGCGAGCTGCCATCTCCGAAGAAGAAACTGCTGATCTGACGTCAGGAGCCCGGCTGCCGATGTGAAGAAGGACGACTCTATTCTGGAGGCGACGCTTTCATAGTTGGACGACGATATCGCCGCATCTCTCATCAGGTCAGCAATCGGGCTTACGCGGCCAGGCTGCGAGTAGATGAGTGTGGCCTCCCTCCGATCCTCGGCCGCGATCTCGCGCAATGGGCCCGCCTCGGCAGTGTGCCGTCGCTCGTATTCGAGATGCAGCTCGCCTATGGCCGCCGACTGTTCATCCGAAAGCCATGCATCGACAGCGAAGGACTTGATATCGTCAGGGTGAATCGGAGCAGATATCCGCGGAAATAAGGATTGTGCTGGCGCTGAGGAATTGAACCAGCACGCGGCCACCACCGCGACTATCGAGAATAATTTCATCAGCCTAATTCCACATGAAATGCGCCCAACTCCCGCGAGCGAGAACGACTCGTGGGAGCTGGTAACGCCAACTGTCAGGAGTGATCGTCAGAGCTCGAGCTCGCAGTCGAGCGGTGAACCCCGCTTTCCGTCCTGCCCAATCGAGACCGGGAGCGGATTGTAGCTCACGCCTGCAGCCCCACCGGAACCAGGTGGCCGGCCGTCACCGCCGTTTCCGCCGTTGCCACCGACTCCGCCAATACCCCCGCCAAGTCCTCCGTCGCCGCCGTCACCGCCATCCCCACCGTCCCCGTGGTTCAAGCCCTCAGGATCGCAGCACCCCGGCCCTCCAGCTCCTGCAGAACCGCCGTCGCCGCCGTTTCCACCCGGAGAGGACCCACCATCGCCTGCGAAACCGCCGTCGCCGCCTCTTCCGCCGGTGGTCATTCCCGAACCGCCGTTCCGTCCTTCGCCACCGTTTCCGCCGTCACCGTTTCCCACTCCGTCTCCACCATTTCCGCCATGTCCTCCGTCGCCACCGTCCCCCGAAGCCTGATCATCGCAGCACTGCGACCCAGCAACACCGCCATCTCCACCACTTCCTCCGGAGGCATTCCCTGTACCGGTTGCACTTCCACCATCACCGCCGTCGCCTCCCTTTCCGCCACCTCCATCTCCTGAGGCGCCATCGCCGCCATCCCCTCCATTGCCGCCTTCGCCAAGACTGCCGGTCACGTCGCCGCCCCAGCCAGCGTCCCCTCCCCGTGAACCGACACTAGGCATCAGGGGATCGAAGCAGTCGCCGTAGGCATTGCCTCCATCTCCTCCGTCACCGCCGCCGTCAACGCCGTCGCCGCCGCGGCCCCCGTCACCTCCCGAGTAGTCGAGCGCCGTCCCGAAGGTCGCGTGCGCTCCGTCGCCGCCGTCGCCACCAAGCCCGCCGTTCGGACCACTGGATCCACCGTCACCCCCTCCCCCCGCGAACCCGAAGTCGGCGGCACCGTCGCCTCCCCGGCCCCCGTTTCCGGTATCAAATCCATTGCCCCCAGGCCCCCCGAAGGGCCGGAACGGATTCGAAGGATCACTCTCCGGTCGCCCCGGGTTCCCGTTTGGGCATGACGCCGTCCCATCTGCACCGTCAGCAACAGGCACGCACTGACCATGGGCGCCCAGCGATAACCAAACAGCAATACCAACCACTCCGATGGCCAGATATGAGTTCTTCAACATTCCTATCTCCTGGTAAAGCCATCCAAATGCAAGTCTTCGCCGCTGCCGCGAGGCAGCTTCACCTATTGAACGATCAGCTCAAGTGCCGCCTTCACGGAAACCTCCGGAGGTACCAACCCGGCCGCGATGATCGCCGGCGGAACCGAGGGAGATTGGGCACACGACGTGCAGATATACCTCCTCGTTCTCGCGAAGCTGATCTTCAAGGCAGAGCCTGCGCAGCGGATTGTCGAAGGTCCACCCGGACCCCCTGGAAAACAGGCCACGTCGGGCTCTGCCAGCGGCAGTATACTCGGAACTGGCCGGCGAGCAAGACCCGGGGCAGCGGTTCGCGCATACCGCGATTCCTCTCGTGCGGGAGCGCACACGTACCCCATGTTGACGCTGTCTACAGGGGCCGGGAGCGATTGACACGGTGGCCTTCGGTCACTTCCCGCCTCCGCCGGACTGCGTGGCCCCGAAGGTACCTCCTCCGCCGGAGCTCGCCGAGCTGGAGGAGCCCGTCGTGAAGACGAAGGACTGGCTGCTCTGGTTGGAGACGCCGGGACCGCTGCCCGTCGAGGACGACGAGAAGCTCGAGCCCGAGGACTTCGAACTGGCGGAGCCGGACGACGACCCACTCGACGAGCCTGAGTTGCTGATCAGCGTGTCGTTGTGGGTCCAGACTCCGTCGGCGAGGTAGGTGTTGGTACCCGGGACCATGATGGCCACGGTCCCGACGCGCCCCTCGATCCGCTCGGCGGTCGCCACCGGCTCCTCGCTCAGGTCTGGGCGGACGAGCGCGTCGCCGACCTCCACGAGCTCGGCTGAGACGAATCCCCATTCGTCCCCGCGGCGCACCAGGAACGGGTGCTCCGCCGTCGCCTTGATCCGCCCGTTGAGCACGACGAAGCCCTCGTGCTCGCCGAGCCGCACCTGCGACACCCGGGCGCGGCGAAACGACGCTCCGTCGAGGCCCCAGGTCGACAGCCACTCGTACTGGGTCTGGGGCGCGTCGTCGGTCCGGAGCCCGGGGACCACCAGCGACCGCACCTCGTCCCCGGGACGGACCTGCTCGATCGGGACACGGCGTCCGTCGGCCATGGTGACGAGGGTTCCGTGGAGGAGGCAGTTGCTCGACGCTCCGGAGCTGCCGCCACCGCTCGACCCGCTGGGGAGGGTGCCGCCCGGCCCCGTACCGCCCGGCCCCGTGCCTCCCGACCCAGTCCCGCCTCCACCGGAGCTGCCGCCGCCGGAGGACCCTGCGCTCGACCCGCCGCTCGAGACCGAGTCCGTCGCCGAGCTGGACGCAGCGCTGCTTCCGCTGGCCGGCGAGCTGCCCGCGCTCGACGAGCCGCCACTGCTGACGCTGTCTGTGGACGCAGGGCCGGAGGACCCGGGCGACCCCTCCGTACTCTGTGAGGACTCCGTCGCCACCGACGATGCGCTGCTCGCCGAGCTCACGCCCGAGCCGGGCGGCTGCTGCTGCGTCGCCCAGACTGGGATGTAGAGGAAGTACTTCGTGCCCATGCTGCTCATGACGAGTACCACCCCTTCGTGTCGACCGGCTTGCTGCACTCCGCGCCGGCCTTCTCGACGGCTTCGGCGAAGGGCATGTGCGGGAACGCCGTCAGGCCGCTGTCCTCGGAGCAGTTCACCACCCTGAACCGGTGCCGCTCGAAATGCGGCCGCAGCGACTCGAATCGCTGGTTGAGCGACTCGTACAGCACGTTGTTGTGGCGAACGGCCTCGGCCGACCGCTCCTCGTCGAACGCGTAGCCGCGCTCCGGCGTCATTCGGAAGTCGGCCCCGATGAGGTAGACCGTGCGGAAGCCCAGGTACTGCAGCAGGCGTAGTGCGGTCAGCATCACCGAACGCTTGCCCTTGATCCCAAGCGAGTCCGTGACGCTCGTGTGATTGCCCCAGCAGACGACGTCCTCGTCGAGGAACCGCTCGGGATCGAACTTCTCGCTCCGTCGGTAGAGCAGGACGGACGGCATCTGCCTGACGCGGAACGCGCTCGGGGCCATCGTGCCGCCTGGCTTCTGGATCCGAAGGCGGTCGTTCCAGAGGGACATCGGCGCGAACTTCAGGATGCCCGGGTCCTTCCAGCCGGTGTCGATGAACCGCCCAGCGGAGTCGACGCACGTCCACATGGTGGGGCGGTGGACCGCCCACGAGTTGTTGACGCCCATCGTGACGATGCCGCGCCTGGTGAGCTGGCCGAGGTCCAGGCCCGCGAGCGACGGACCCGAGAGGACGAGGAAGGCGGACCGGCCTCGGTAGAAGTCGCACAGCGAGACGCTGTCGAAGTCCGTCGTGTAGAGCCGGAGGCCGTTGCGGGCGGGGCGCCGCACGTGGAGCCCGGCCTGCAGGGCCGCGATGTCGGCGTCGTGGTCACGCATGGAAGGTCCCCGACAGGTAGCGGGCCGCGACCTCGACGCAGCCGACTCGCGCGATCCGATCAATCCACCAGGACTGCGGCTGGACCGTGGGGTGGAGGTTCTCGCCGTCGACCGTGATCCTGCTCGGTCGCGTGCAGATCGAGAAGATGAACCGGCCGCCAGGCTTCGCCACGCGATGCATCTCGGCCAGCACGGGGTCGACGTCCGCCGGCAGGAGGTGCTCGAGCGCGTCGAACGACGTCACCACGTCGGCGATCGAGGAGGCCAGCGGCACGGCGTGCATCGGCGCGAGGACGTCCGCCTCCTCGAAGGCGAAGTCGACCCCGAGCCCGTCGACGCCGCGACGCCTCAGATCCCGGATGAAGTCGTTGCGGCCGCAGCCGAAGTCGACGACGAAGCGCGGCTGCCACTCCAGGACCTGAGCGGTCGCGCGGCCGCCGTGGTTCGTGCCGCCGTAGCCCGAGGGCCGGAGTCGGAGGTACTTCAGCCGCTCGGCTTCCCGGCGAGCGACGAGCGTCTCAGCCATACCAGCCTCCCGGCACGGCCATTTCCGTGAACTCGACCGGCGTCATCGCGTCGAAGACGAACCGCGTCTCGCCCAGCAGGGTCCGCTCGGCCCGGAGCTCGACGACGACCCCCGCGGGCACGGGCTGGAGCATGGGCACGGCTGCCGTCGGCGGCGGGCAGTTCTCAAGGACGCCGGGGACCAGGCAGGCCCCCGCGTCGGCGAAGCCCTCGGTGCCCTGGCCGTCCTGAGCGAAGGCGACCGACAGGTGCGCCTCGTAGCGGTTGAACGCCTGGCGGTCCGGGCCGTCCGCGGACCGGAGCCCGTCCGGCACGGCGGCGTACTGCCCGAAGAAGGGGCTCCCCGGGTCGGCGTTGAGCCGGACCTCCTCCCAGTCGTAGAGCCAGCCGAAGGTGCGTCCGGCGATCGCGTGGGCCTGCCCGAGCTTCGCCGGGAAGCGGTCGCGGTCCGCCGGACCGAGCTCGAGGATCGCCGACCGCTCGCCGGTCCCGTCCTCCTTCCAGAGGATCCGGGCCGCGCCCGTGAACCCGCTCCGGAGGAGCTGCTCATCGGCGAAGGTGTCCGCGTGCGTGTGGGCCTCGTCCGCGACGGTCACGAGCGCCGGCGTAGCTCCGCGGATGACCGCCCGTCCGATCCGCCCCGCGGGGATCGGCTCGTGGGCGACGACGAACCGGCCGAGGAAGGGGGCCTCCGCCGTGATCGCCGCGCCGGCCACCGCCGTCCGCCGCTTGAACTCGTCGGGATTCCCGCCGTCGCCGGGATCGATGATCGGCCCGGCGATGCCGAGGACGCCGAAGCGGGGAAGGTCCGCCCCCGAGTCGTTGCGAACCCACACGAGGTCGCCGCTGCCGGTCGAGGCGAGCAGTCCTCGACGAGCGTCCGCGTCGATCGCCCGCGCGACCTGCGCCGCGTCGATGAACGCGTTGTAGGCACCGGCCGGGATCCGGAGGGGATCGCCCGAACGCACCTTCCGCAGGTCGCCGCTCATGTGCCGATCCCCAGCGCCGCGAAGTTGCCGAAGTCGTAGACCCGCTCGACGTACGCGCCGACGGGACGCTTGACGAGCTGCTGCGCTGTCTCGTCCTCGACGTCGGCGTACCGCACCCAGAGGTACTCCCAGCCCTGCTTCGCGATCCCACCGATCGGTCCGACGCTGAGTCCGGTGGCGTTCGGAGAGCCGGCGAAGCGGAACGTGATCTCCCAGTCGTCCGTGCCGCGCTTGGAACCCGAGGCACCGAGGAACAGACACTCGCCAGCGGCGAGGCCCTTGAAGCCGCTGCTGTTGACCTTGCCGGTCAGGGCGAACAGCGTGCCCTTGTACGCCGTGGTCACGACGGCGTCGGCGAGGTAGTGGGTCTCGCTGAACTGGTAGACCGGCACGGTCACGTCGACGCCTTCGACGCCGTTGTCGGTCACGCCGATCGCTCCCTGGAAGTTGGGAGCGACCATCCCGGGCGGGGCGTAGATCCCGGTCGTCGACCGAGAGTGGGTGATGTGCTGCGTGCCGCCGCCGGTGTCGAATGCGAAGGACGACTCGCCAGTCTGCGGCGGGGCGGACTGCTGGATGGTCCCGTAGCGGGCGACGCCCTCCCAGACCTCGTTGGCCAGCGGCTCGATCTGGACCGCGGTCCGGGGGAGGCTGTCGTAGGTGGCCGGAGCCTGGCCGGCGACGGCGCTTCGGGCCGCGAGGTCGTCCGTCGTCCCGAAGACGATGTACCGAAGCTCTGCCGACGGACTCTGGCCCTCGGCGACGATGCGGCTGTCGAACTTCTCCTCGACGATGATCGACACGGTGCTCTCTGCTCCGGGTCAGGCGAAGGTGAGGCCGCCGGTCCTGGCGGCGTCCACGAGGCGGCGGGTGTTCTTGGCGGTCTGCTCGCTCGCGCGTGCGGTCCGCTCGACGGCGTTCCCGGGGGAGGACAGACCGGCGACAGCGGCGGCGCTGAACGTCCCGCGGACATCGACGCCCCGGACGATCCGCGACCCGAGGGAGGCGAGCTGCTCGTCGATCTCTGAGATCACGTCGGCGGGGGATCGGGGTTGGTCCCCCGGGGCGTCCTGCTCCTGCTCGTCGCGGCGGCGGCGGGCCTCGGCGATCGCCTCGTCGAGCTTCCGCCTGGCGTCTTCGAGCGCCTCCTGCGTTCGGGCGATCTGCTCCTCGGAGCCGGACCGCAGGGCCTCCTGGGCCTCCCCGAAGCGCCGGCCGATCTCGGCGAGCGTGGCCTCGTTGAGCTCGTCCGCTTCCCGGCGATCACGCTCACGCTTCGATTCGCGGGCCGCGATGTCGCGGCCCGCCGCGGAGTCCAGCTCGCTGAGCCGGGCTTCGAGTTCCTCGTCGACCGCTCGCTTGGCCGCCTCGACGTCGAGGGAGTCGTCGAAGAGCCCCTGGATCTCGAGCATCCGCTTGGCGACGAAGGACGTCGCGGACTCCCAGACCTTCTTGATCCCGGTGGCGAACCGAGTCCAGGTCTTCGAAAGGAACGCCGTCGTCTCGATCCAGCCGACCTCGAGGGCGTGGAATCCCATCTGGGCGGCGGCGACGGCGCCGAACCACATCCGCTGGGCGTTCGTGACGAAGAAGTTCCGGGCAGCGAGCCAGACGCCGTTGAGCTCGGCCACGCCCTGTTGCCATGCGAGCTTCAACGAGAGCCAGAGGATCTCCGCCGCGAGCCGGACGTCCCCGGCGGCGAGGGCGTCGCTGATCCCCGCCGTGACCTTGCCGACGAAGTCACGCAGGCGGCCGAACTGATCGCGCAGCCACACGAGCGCCTCGCCTCCGGCACCCGACCAGATGAGGAGCGAGGTCCCGAGGGCGGCCACCGCTGCGACCGCGAGCCCGACCGGGGACGCGAGCGCTGCGATGGCTGCGCCGACGCCGACGAGCAGGGTCTTGGCCAGCGCCAGCGCGGCCCCGAGTCCGCCGACCGCGAAGGCGGCGGTCTTGATCGCGATGCCGAGGGCGATCAGGCCGGCACCGAGCCCGGCGACAATCACGATCGACGCCCCGGCGATCACCACGGCCGATCGGTTCTCACGCACCCACCGCGCCGCGGCTCCGGCCGCTTCGCCGAGGAGGAACGCCGCCACGCGAAGCGGGCCCGCGATGGACTCGCCGATCGCGATGCCGAGTCCCTCGAGGGCGCTCTTCAGGATCGTGAGCTGGCCCTTCAGGGTGTTGAGCTGGACGCCCGCGATCCGGCCCGCGGTCCCACCGGCGTCCTCGAGGGCGTCCGTGAACACTCGAAGTCGGTCGGCCCCCTGGTTGAGCAGCTCGGCGACGCCCGCAGCCTGCCGGGCCTGGAAGATCCGTCCGAGGATCTCCAGCCGCTGGCCCGAGCCGAGCCCGGCCATCGCCTGGTTCAGGTCGCCGATGATGTCGGCCAGCGATCGCACATCACCCTGGGAGTCCAGGACCCGGACCCCGAGCTCCGCGAGCGTGTCCGCGGCCTCCTTGCTCGGGCTCGTCAGGGCCAGGATCGCCCCCCGCAGCGTGGTCCCGGCCATCTCGCCCTGGATGCCGGCGTTCGAGAGCAGCTGGATCGCCGCGACCAGCTCCTCGAACTGCACGCCCGCCGTCTTGGCGATCGGGCCAACGAACTTCATCGCCGCCCCGAGCATCCCGAGGTCGGTGTTGGCCGTGGTCATCGCTTTCGTCAGGACGTCCACGGCATCGCCGAGTCGCTCGGCCTCGAGCCCCATGCCCGACATGATCTTGGCCGCGATGTCGGCGGCTTCGGCGATCTCGAGTTGGCCCGCGGCGGCGAGGTTGAGGGTGGGGCCGATCGACTTCAGGATCTGCTCGACGTCGAACCCGGCGAGGGCGAAGAAGCCCATCGCGTCGGCGGCCTGGCTGGCGGAGAAGACCGTCGACTCGCCCAGCCGCTTGGCCGCACTCGACAGCCGCTCGAAGTCGGCCGCGGTGGCCCCGGTCAGGGCCTGGACCCGGGCCATGCTCTGTTCGAAGGTCGCGAAGGCGGCCCCGCTCAGCGCGAACGGCGTCGCGGCGGCAGCGCTGATCCCGACCAGCCGCTGGCCGATGGACTGGACCTGATCGCCGAACGCCCGCAGGCGCCGCTGCGCTCGACGGAGTCCCGCCGTCAGTCGGTCGTTGACGCCGAGCTCGACGAAGGCTCGCCCCGCGCGAATGCCCTGGGTCGCAGCCATCGCTCAGCGTCCCCGGACGCTGTTCCGCCACACGGCGGGGAGCTGGCTCAGCTCCCGCTCGAGGGCGGGGCGCATGAACGGGCGGCTCTCGATGCGGACCTGCTCCCGCACCAGGCGGCCGCGGCGACGAAGGTAGATCGTCGTCCGCCCGCCGTACTCCAGGGCCTCGGGCGCCCGGCTGCGGCGGAAGCCGACCGGCCCCACCACGACGGACTCGGACCGCGGGTCGTAGCCGAAGAGGATGAACCGCCGGAGGCTGCCCTCGTGGCTGA
>CAYLNM010000140.1:0-10944 GCA_964385045.1 uncultured Isosphaeraceae bacterium | reverse complement strand
GCGCGGGGCGCGGGGCGCGGGCGGGTCGATGGCGGCCTGGTCGCGCCGGTCGCCGGACGGGGCGCCGGCCGGAGGTCGGTCGCCCGCCCGCCGGGCGGGTCGGCTCAGGCCTCCTCGGCCGCCGGCTCCTCGGGCAGGTCGGCGGCCGCGAGCTCCCGCTCCGCGTGATCGAGCACCTCGCGGCACCGCTTGAGCAGGGCCCCGCCGTGCCGCCACTCGGCGAGCGACTCCTCGAGGCCGATCTCGCCCGACTCGATGCGGGCGATGATCGACTCCAGCTCGGCCGCGGCCTGCTCGAAGCTCAGCTCCGCCGGGTCGCGGCGATCCTCCGACGACGACGTCTCGCTCATGCGGGCACTGTACGGGGCGGGCCCGGCGCGTGCCCACGCGACGGAGGGGCCCCGCGTCGCCGGTCGCCTCATTCGCCCCGGCGGTGGCCGCGCGGGGCCCGGCCGCCCCGCGACGATCTCGCCGCCGCGTCGCCGGAGGTGCTGGTCGCCGCCGTGACCGCCGCCGCGCCCGCCGCCGCCCCCGGCGCCGCCCCCGACGCCGCCGTGACCGCCGCCGCCCCCGACGCGCCCGTCGCACCGGCCCCGCCGTCGCCGCCCGCCTCCACCCGCGAGCGGAGCGTCCCGTCGGCCGCGTGGGTCACGATCACCGATCCCGGCCCCGCGTCGCCGGGCCCCCGCACGAGCGCCCCGTCGTCCGCCCGTGTGGTGTACGTGTAGCCGCGAGCGAGGACGTTCGCCGGGTCGAGCATCGAGAGGGCCGCGGCGTGGCGATCCAGCCGCGTCCGGATCGCCGCGAGGCGACGGCCGGCCGTCGCGTCGAGCGCCCGCCGAGTCGGGACCGCCGCCGCCGCGCGGTCGAGCCGCCGCCGGATCGCCGCGTCGAGCCGCGCTCGCAGCAGCGCCGCGTGCTCGCGCCGCGCCGCCTGGCGGGCCGACGGCCGGGCGTCGCGCCACCGGCCCTCGAGCCGGCCGAGGCGGATCCGCTCCCGTCCCAGCCGCGCCGCCGCCGCGTGCCGAAGCGTGCGCCGCACGCCGTCGAGCCGCTGACGCGGGATCGCCAGCAGCGCCCGCGGGTCGCGGAGGACCGGCCGCGTCGCCGCGGCGTCGATCCGCTCCCGGCCGCGCTCGAGGCGCCGGGCGACGACGAACCGCAGGCGCCCGGCGAGATGGTCGACCTGCTGGGCGAGCTCGCTGCGGTCCGGCACCAGCAGCATCGCCGCCTGCGTCGGCGTCGAGCCCCGCAGGTCCGCCACCAGCTCCGCGATCGTGGTGTCCGACTCGTGGCCGATCGCGGCCGCCACCGGCAGTCCGCAGGCGTGGATCGCCTCGGCGACCTCCCGCTCGTTGAACGCCCAGAGGTCCTCCAGCGAGCCGCCGCCGCGGGTCACGAGGATCGCGTCCGTGCCGAGCCGCGGCGCGTCGGCCTCGGCCCGCCGGATCGCGGCCGCGACCTCCCCCGCCGCCGCCTCGCCCTGCACCCGCACGTCGTAGACGACGAGGCCGACCGCCGGCATGCGGTGGGCGACCGTCTTCCGCACGTCCGCGATCGCCGCCCCGGCCGCGGAGGTGATCACCGCGATGCGCCGGGGGAGGAACGGGGGGCGACGCTTGCGGGCCTCGTCGAACCAGCCGAGCTCGCGGAGCTCGCTGACGAGCGCCTCGTACCGCTGCTGCAGCGTGCCCCGTCCCGCCCGCTCCAGCAGGCGGACGTAGAGCTGCGTCCGCCCCGCCGCCGTCCAGTGGTCGACGCGGCCGGTGGCGACAACCTCGTCGCCGTCGACCAGCTGCGCGTCGAAGCGGCGCACGTCGCCCGCGAACGCGACGCACTGGATCGTCGCGTCGGCGTCCTTGAGCGAGAAGAACCAGTGCTTGCGCCGCGAGAGGTTCGAGATCTCGCCCCGCACCCGCACCTCGGCCGGCAGGCCCTCCTGCAGCGTGCGGCGGATCCGCTCGGCGAGTCGCCGCACCGACAGCACGCGCGGTCCCGCCGTCGCGGGCTCGCCGGGGGCGCGACCGGAGCCGTCGCGGGACCGGCCCGGCTCGTCGTCCGGGCGCCTCGCCTGCGTGAAGAGGTCCATCGTCGCCGAGTCTATTCGCCCGTTCCCCGGGTCGCCCCCGGACCCGGTGGTATCGTCCGCGGATGGCCGACGCCTCGTCCACGCCCGCCGCCGACGAGACGCCCGAGGTGCTTCGCCGCCGGGTGACGAGCCTCCCCGGCGTGGGCGACCGCCGCGCCGAGGCGCTCGGCCGCCTCGGCATCCGCCGCGTCGCCGACCTGCTCGTGCACGTGCCCTTCCGCTACGAGCGACACCTCGGGGCCGAGACGATCCAGGCCGCCGCCGCGCTGCTCGAGGCGGGGCACGACCGGGACCAGGTCACGGTGGTCGGCGAGGTGGCCGCGGTGCGTCCGGCGCGGGGGCGCCGGCCCCGCGTCGAGGCCACGCTCGAGGACGAGACGGGCACGCTGGCCCTGACGTGGTTCGGGGCCACGTGGATCGCGCGGCAGCTGCATCCCGGGGCCCGCATCCGCTGCGTCGGACGGCTCGAGCGGGCACCGGGCGGCCTGCGGATGACGAACCCGCGGTGGGAGCGGCTCGCGGCCGCGGACGAGCTCGGGCGGCCCGAGCCCACGCCCCCGCCGGGGTCCCCGGCAACACCGGACGCGGCGGTCGATCGGCCGGCGGGGATCGCCGCGGAGGCCGAGTCGGAGGCCGAGTCGGAGGCCGAGGCCGAGGCGGCGCTCGTCCCCGTGTACCCCGCCACCGACGGGATGCCCTCCCGCGCGATCGCGGGCCTCGTCCGGGCGGCGCTCCCCGAGGCGCTCGCCGCGATCGACGACCACCTGCCGGAGCACTATCGACGCGAGCGCGACCTGCCGCCCCTCGCCGAGGCCCTGCGGATGGTCCACGCCCCGCGCGACGAGGCCGAGACGCGGGCGGGGCGGCGGCGACTGGCCTTCGACGAGCTGCTGCTCCTGCAGCTCGCGGTCGCGATGACGCGGGCCCGCCGCCGGCTGACCCAGCGCGCGGCACCGCTCGTGCGGACCGAGGCGGTGGCGGCCCGCATCGAGGCCCGGCTGCCGTTCGCGTACACCCCGGACCAGCGTCGCTCGGTCGAGGAGATCGGGGAGGACCTCGCCCGCGAGGTGCCGATGAACCGGCTGCTGCAGGGCGACGTCGGCGCGGGCAAGACGGTGGTCGCCCTCGACGCGATGCTCGTGGCGGTGGCCCACGGCCGGCAGGGCGCGATGGTCGCCCCGACCGAGCTGCTCGCCGAGCAGCATCACGGCTCGATCGCGCGGCTGCTCGCGGGCTCCGACGTGCGGATGGCCCTGCTCACCGGCTCGGCCGGGGCCGCGGCGCGGCGCGAGCGGCTCGCCGCCCTCGCCGCGGGCGAGCTGGACCTCGTGGTCGGCACCCACGCCCTGCTGGTCGAGGACGCCCGCTTCCACCGGCTCGGGGTGGCGGTGATCGACGAGCAGCACCGCTTCGGCGTGCACCAGCGGGCGGCCCTCCGCGATCGCAGCGGCGACGGGACGAGCCCGCACGTGCTGGTGATGACCGCGACCCCGATCCCGCGGACGCTCGCCCTGACCGTCTACGGCGACCTCGACGTGTCGGTCATCCGCGGCCTGCCGCCCGGACGCACGCCCGTGCGCACGCGGGTGATGCCGCCGGCGCGCTCCGGCGAGGTGTACGCCCACCTGGCCGATCGCGTGCGGCGCGGCGAGCAGGGCTACGTCGTCGTGCCCGCGGTCGATCCGTCGCCGGAGCTGCCCGACGTGGCGGGCCATCTCGCCCGGCTCGCCGGCGGGCCGCTCGCCGGCGCGCGACTCGCCGCGGTGCACGGACGCATGAACGCCGCCGAACGCGACGCCGTCATGACCCGCTTCCGCGCGGGCGAGCTCGACGTGCTCGTGGCCACGACCGTGATCGAGGTCGGCGTGGACGTCCCTGGCGCGACGATGATCGTGATCGAGCACGCCGACCGCTTCGGGCTCGCGCAGCTGCACCAGCTCCGGGGGCGGGTGGGCCGCGGCGAGAAGCCCGGCGTCTGCGTGCTGGTGGCCGATCCGCAGACCGACGACGCCGCCCGCCGGCTCGAGGCGATCCGCACCACCACCGACGGCTTCGAGGTCGCGGAGGCCGACCTGGCGATCCGCGGCCCGGGCGAGGTCTTCGGCACCCGCCAGTCCGGCATCGCGCCGTTCCGCGTGGCCGACCTCTCGCGCGACGCATCGCTGCTGCGCACGGCGCGGCGGGACGCCCTGGCGTGGATCGAGCGGTCGCCCGAGCTGGACGCCGACGACGAGTCGCTGCTGCGACGCCGGGTGCTTCGGCGGCACGGCACCGCCTTCGGACTCGGTGACGTGGGCTGACGCGTGCGGGCGGCGGCCACGCGTTCGGCGGCGGCCGCGGAGGGCGGCCGCGGAGGGCGGAGGGCCGACCGGGACGCCCGGTGCTCGGCCGGCGGCGATCGGCGAGCCCCGAGGACGGGTGGGAGGCGGCGGGGCGACGAGGGACCGCGGACAGGTGGATCGGCCCCGGGGGCGGTTCCTCGTGTGGGTGAGCGCCTCGTGCGCCCCCACCGCATCCCACCCGAGCAATCGGCCACGATGGCCGACGCCTCCAGCCCTGGCTCTGAAGATCCCGGCCCGGACGTTCTCGGACGATCGACGCGGGACGACCGAGGCCGCCGATGCGGCGGCCTCGCCACGAGGCCGGATGCGGCGTACCGGACGCGGGACGCGAGACGCGGAAGACGGGACGCGGGACGCCGGGAGACAGGTGCCGCCCGCCGGCACGCCGCGATCCGCGGCGCGTCGCCCCCCCGCTCAGGCCCGCTGCGTCGCCGGCCGCAGCCCGCCGGCCTCGTCGGCCGCCGCGGCCACCGCCGTCCGCACGTGCTCGCGACGCACGCGGGGACCGATGCGGGCGAGCAGCTCGTGGTGGGTGGTGCCGGCCGCCGCCGCCACCGCGAGGACGTGGTTCGGGGCCGCGGGATCCGGCCCGAGGACCTCGACCGGGGCCCCCGGCCCGACGTCGATCCCGGCCGGGACGTCGGTGAGGTCGATCGTGACCTGATCCATGCTCACCGCCCCGACCACCGGCGCCCACCCGAGCGGTCCGCCGTCCGGGGCCTCGCCGAGGCCCACCCGGAGTCGGAGTCGGTCGGTCTCGCCGCCGAGGGTTCGCGGCAGCCCGTCGGCGTACCCCACGGGCACCAGGCCGAGCCGGCCCGGGCGGCCCGCCTGCCACCGGCGACCGTAGCCCACCCCCTGCCCGGCCTCGATCCGGCGCACGTGCACGATGCGGCTCGTCCACCGCAGGATCCCGCGAAGGGGCGGCGCGGGATCCAGCCCGTGCGCCCCGAGGCCCGCCCACCCCTGCCCACACCGGACGAGATCGGCCGCGAGGGCCGGCACGCGGAGGGCGGTGCGGGTGTTGGCGAGGTGCAGTCGGCAGTCCGGCGGCAGCGGCGGGAGCCCGTCGAGCACCGCGCGGAAGACCGCCGCCTGCCCCCGGACGGTGACCTCGTCGTCGGCGTCGGCCATGTGCGTGCCCACGCCCGCGAGCCGCAGGCGGGGGTCCGCGAGCGCATCGGCCACGAGGCGGGCCGCCTCCCGCGGCTCGCATCCGGCCCGGGCCATGCCGGTGTCGACCTCGACGTGCACCGGCACCGGCCGCTCGACCGCCGCCGCCAGCTCGGCCGCGATCGCCAGCTGCCGGGGCGACGCCGCCACGAGGTGCAGCCGGCCGTCCGCCGCCCCCCCGCGGAGCGCGGGATCGTCGATCGGCTCGAGCAGCGGCCCGAGGACCATCACCGGCCGCTCGAGACCCGAGGCGAGCAGGTCGGCGGCCTCCGACGCGTCGTAGACCGCCAGCATCGCGCCGCCGCCGGCGGCGATCGCGCGGGCGACCGGTCGCAGCCCGAGGCCGTACGCGTTCGCCTTCACGACCCCGGCGAACGCGCAGCCGGCCGGGAGGTGCGCCCGAACGGCGCGGACGTTCGCGGCGATCGCGTCGAGATCGATCCTCAGGCGGCTGCTCGGCTCCATCGTCGCCGCCGCTCCCGGGCGCCGCGGCCGGGAGCGGCCGACGGGGCACATGGTCCGCGGTGCTCCCTCGGGCGGCGATCCGTGCCGCCGGGAACCCGCTTCCCCGCAGACTACCGCGCGGCATCCCACGCATGGCACGGACCGACCCGCGGGGCTATAAATTGGGATCGGCCGCCAGTCGGCGGCACCGGGCGCGGTCCACGTCGATCCTGAAGGTTCCGACCTCCGGACGCACGATCGAACGAGACCCCCCGGCGCACGGAACAGTCGCGACGACGATCCGCGGCGTGCGAGGCCCGACCATCGGGGTCGACCGGCCACGCCCCGCATCCCGCGACCACGGAACGCCCCCTCTCCCATGAGCGAGACCAGCACCGAGACGCCCGCGGGCGATGCGCCCGCCGAACGCCACGACGACACCGGCTCCCCCGAGCCCGCCGCCTCCGCCGGCCCCGACGCCGGCACGCCCGCGGACGAGGGAGCCCCCAGGAAGAAGCGGCGCCGCCGGCGCCGGCGCCGCCGCGGCGGCGGAGACGGCGACGCCACTCCCACCGCGACCGACGGCGGCGAGGATCGCGACCGCGAAGAGCCCCGGCGCGACCGGGACGAGCCCCGGCGCGACCGGGACGACCGCGGAGACGGCCGCCGCCGCGGGCGCGGACGCGACCGCGGACGCGACGAGGAGCCCGTCCTCGAAGGCACCGACGAGGAGCCCGTGATCCCGAAGCGGCGCACCCGCTCGGACATCACCGACTCCGAGATCTTCGACACCGAGCAGACCTTCGCCGACCTCGGCCTGAGCCCGGACGTCCTCGAAGGCATCGAGGCGATGGGCTACGTGCATCCCACGCACGTGCAGGCCAAGCTGATCCCGAAGGCCCTCTCGGGCATCGACCTGCTCGGCCAGTCCAAGACCGGCACCGGCAAGACCGCCGCCTTCGGCCTGCCCGTCCTCGAGCAGGTCAAGCCCGACGAGCCGTTCGCCGGCCTGATCCTCTGCCCGACCCGCGAGCTGGCGATCCAGATCACGCACGAGCTCCGCGAGCTGTCGCGCCACACCGACCTGAAGGTGGTGGCGATCTACGGCGGCCAGCGGATGCGGCAGCAGGCCCCGAAGCTCGAGAAAGGCCCGAACATCATCGTCGGCACCCCCGGCCGGGTGATGGATTTCCACGGCCGCGGCATGCTGCCGTACGACAAGGTGAAGATCGCGGTCCTCGACGAGGTCGACCGGATGCTGGACATCGGCTTCCGGGACGACATCCGCCGGATCCTCGGGACGATCCGCCACGAGCACCAGACGCTCTTCGTCTCGGCCACCATCAGCGACGAGATCGAGAAGCTCGCCCGCCGCTACATGCGGAACCCCGAGAAGCTGATCCTCACCGCGAGCAGCCTCACCGTCGCCCAGGTCGAGCAGCGGCTCTTCCACGTCGAGCGGTGGGACAAGAACCGCCTCCTGGTGCACCTGTTCCAGAAGAAGAAGCCGGAGATGGCGATCGTCTTCTGCCGCACCAAGAGCACGGTGGACGGGCTCACGCGGTACCTCAACCGCAAGAAGGTCCCGGCCGATGCGATCCACGGCGACCTGCAGCAGGGCCGGCGCAACCGCGTGATGACGCAGATGCGGGAGGGCTCGATCCAGGTGCTGGTCGCCTCGGACCTCGCCGCCCGCGGCATCGACCTCGAGGGCGTCTCGCACGTCATCAACTACGACCTGCCGGAGGATCCCGAGGTCTACGTGCACCGGATCGGGCGCACCGCCCGGGCGGGCCGCGACGGCGTCGCGTGGAGCTTCGTGACGCCGGGACAGGGCCAGCTGGTCGACCAGATCGAGATGCTCACCAACGTCCACGTCCCCGAGGGCGACGCCGAGGGCTTCGAGCCCGGACCGATCCCGGAGCAGGTGGTCACCGAGCGCGAGCAGGCCGCCGCCCGCCGGGAGGCCCTCTCGGTCGAGGAGTCCCGCTCCACGCTCGCCCCGCCCCCGAAGGACGACGCCCGGGACGCGACGAAGTTCCCCGGCGGCATCGTGCCCGCCGCGGTCCCGGCCCGCCGTCTCGGCGGCCGACTCCGCACCCGTCGCCGGTGACGCGGGCGTGACCGCACCGCGCCGCCCCGGCGGCCTCACCGGGCCGCCCGAGGGCCGGGCGGACGACGAGCTCCTCCGGGTACATCCGGAGGTCGCCTCCGCCGTGGCCGGGGGCCGGCCGGTGGTCGCGCTGGAGTCGGCGGTGATCACCGCCGGGCTGCCGCGGACCGCCGAGCCGCGGGCCTGGCGGCGCGCGGCCGCGGCCCTCGCCGAGCCCGACGCGTGGCCGCCGGGGCCGCATCGGCACGCGCCGGCCGCGCCGGCCGCGCCGCCATCGCCGCCATCGCCGCCGGCGTCCTCGGCGGGACGCCCGCGCGACGCTCCGTCCGAGGACGAGACCACTCCGCTGAACCGGCTCGCCGCCGCCCGCATGGCGGAGGCGGTTCGCGCCGAGGGCGCGGTGCCGGCGACGATCGCCGTCCTCGACGGCGTGCTCCGCGTCGGGCTCGACGCCGCGGAGCTCGACCGGCTCGCCGCCGACCCTGGCGCGACCAAGGCGTCGACCGCGACCCTCGCCGCGGCGCTCGGCCCCCGCGGCAGGAACGCGGGCACCACGGTCTCGGCCACGATCGTCGCCTGCCGCGACGCGGGGGTGGACGTGTTCGCCACGGGCGGCATCGGCGGCGTGCATCGCGGCTGGACCGCGCGTCCGGACGTCTCCGCCGACCTGCGCGCGATCGCCGGCGGCGGGGTCACGGTGGTCTGCGCCGGGGCCAAGTCGATCCTCGACGTCCCGGCCACGATCGAGGCGCTCGAGGCCCTCGGCGTCCCGGTCGTCGGCGCCGGCACCGACGTCTTCCCCCGCTTCCACGCCCCCGGAGAGCCGGCGGACCGGCTCGCCACGCGCCGCGACGACCCCGCCGAGATCGCGGCCCTGGTGCGGCGGCATCGCCGGCTGCACGGCCCGGATGCCGGGGTGCTCGTGGTGCGGCCGGTGCCGCGGGCCGCGGCCCTCGACGAGGACGAGCTGCACCGCGCGACCGAGGCCAGTGCCGACGCGGCCGACGCAGCCGGCGTGACCGGGCCGGACCGGACGCCGTGGACCCTCGCCGACCTCGCCCGGCGCACCGACGGAGCGAGCCTCGTGGCCAACCTCGCCCTGCTCGTCGCCAACGCGCGGCTCGCCGGCGCCCTCGCCGCGGCCGCGGCCATGGGCCGACCAGCCATCCACCGGGCGGGGGGCCCGGCCCCGGGCCCGGCTTGACTTGCCCGGGGAGGTCGCGTCCAATGCTCCGCGTCGGGTCCGTGGCTTCCCTGCCGGATCCGGCTCCCTTCCCCACCGACCCGGTGACGATGGCCCCCCGACGAGGCCATCCGCGGTCTCGGTCGCCAGCCCCCTTCGCGGCCGGCGGTCCCCGGACGCAGTCATGACGACCATCGACGGGATCCTCGAGCTGCCGCGCGGCGGCGAGGGTCGCATCAGACAGCTCGACGATCGGCTCGTGGAGCGGCCCGGCGATCCCTTCGTCCCGGTGGAGCTCGCCCAGCGGCTCGCGCTGCGATCCGGCCAGCGGATCCGGGCCCACGTCATCGAGAAGAAGCCCCGCCGCCGCCGGGGACGCGGCCGACCCGGGCGCCCCGTGGTCGACGAGGTGCTGGCGATCGAGGGGCTCTCGCCCGAGGAGTACGCCGATCGCAAGCCGTTCGAGGAGCTCCTGCCGATCGATCCGCAGCCGCGGATGACCCTCGAGCACCGCGGCTGCCCCCCCGCCTGCCGGCTGATCGACCTGTTCTGCCCGATCGGCTACGGCACCCGCGGGCTGATCGTGGCCCCGCCCAAGGCAGGCAAGACGATCCTGCTGCAGAACATCGCCAGCGGCATCAAGATCAACCACCCCGAGGTCGAGGTCGTCGCCCTGCTGATCGACGAGCGGCCCGAGGAGGTCACCGACTTCAAGCGGAACGTGCCCGCCCAGGTGCTCGCCTCGTCGAACGACCTCGACGTCGACGCCCACACCGAGCTCGGCATCCTCGCGATCGATCGGGCCAAGCGGATGCTGGAGGCCGGGCAGGACGTGGTGGTGCTGCTCGACTCGCTCACCCGGCTCGGCCGGGCGTTCAACAACTCGCGGAAGTACGCCACCGGCGGCCGCACCATGTCCGGCGGGCTCGACTCGAAGGCCCTCGACATCCCGAAGCAGCTCTTCGGGGCCGCCCGGAACGTCGAGGGCGGCGGCTCGCTCACGATCATCGCCACCTGCCTGGTGGACACCGGCTCGCGGGCGGACCAGATCATCTTCGAGGAGTTCAAGGGCACCGGGAACATGGAGCTGATCCTCGATCGCTCCATCGCCGAGCAGCGGCTGTTCCCGGCCATCAACCTCACCGCCTCGGGCACCCGCAAGGAGGACCTCCTGCTGGGCCCGCAGGAGCTCGCGACCATCACCGCCCTCCGCCGCCGCCTGCTCAACATGAAGCCGACCACGCAGATCGAGCAGCTGCTCAAGGCACTGGAGCGGTTCCCCTCCAACGAGGACCTCGTCCGCGGCTGAGCCCTCCGCTCGGCGTGCCGGACGCGTCGGTGCCGCTCGCCGCGTGGCCGCACGAGACGTCGCCGTCGCACGGGTGACGCCGCGGCTCGCCCGCCGAGCCCACTCCATCGTCTCGCCCCCGCGGCGGGGGGGGCGACGACCAACCCACCACGACACAAGCGACACCGCCGCCTCCGAGGGAGACGGCGGTGCCGGTGAGTCATGTCCGTTCGGCTGATTCAGCCGATCAGAAGGTCACTCAGCCGCGGCGGCGGCGGGTGCCGGCGAGGCCGGCGAGGCCCAGGAGCGCGA
>CAYLNM010000139.1:0-11208 GCA_964385045.1 uncultured Isosphaeraceae bacterium | reverse complement strand
AGGGCATGGCGGGCCGGGGGTGGGCGGTCGGACGCGGAGCGGGAAGGGTAGGTCCGGCGGGACTCGATGGCGGGGCGGCGGGCGGCGTGGCCGGCTTCCACCCTTCGATCGACCATCGTCCGCCGCGCGTCGCGGGGCTCGCGCACGAAAAATCCCCGTCGCCAGGGTTCGGCACGCCCAGCCAACCCTGTCGCTGCGACGGGGCACGGTTCGAGGTGACTCGATCCGGGTCCGCCCGGTCCGCGTCGGCGAGCGGCGCGAGCGGACGACCGCCGGGGGATTCGGCGGGATCCGCGCGTCGGTTCCCGGCCCGGGAGCGAAAGGGGCGTCCGGCGGGTGGCGCGCCCGTCGGGGGCGGGCGGGGGATCAACTGCGGCATCGCTCGCGCAAGTCTCTGCCTTGGAAGCAGATGCGCCGAGCGGTGGCATGTGCGTTGCCCCGGGAGAACGCGGGTGGCTCCGCGGGCGGCCGCGGCGGAGCCGAGGCCGCGAGCTCGGGCTCATGCGGGCGAGAGGACTCGAACCTCCACGGGGTCTCCCCCACTGGAACCTAAATCCAGCGCGTCTGCCAGTTCCGCCACGCCCGCGACGGCGGTGCTCGCCGGGTCTCCCGCCGCCCGACCGTGGCGCAGAACATGCCCGTTCGCGACGGCCGTGGTCCGCGTGCGACCCGAGGGGGCGCCCGGCCGCGGCGGGGTTCCGGTGCACCGGTACGATGATCGTACCGATGGGGTGAACGGCGCGTGGTGGCTGCCGTCCCGGACCCGTGGGGCGGGCAGTCACGTCGTCGTCCGAGTCGCGGGCCCGGCGCCACCCGCCACGGATCCTCGTCGGAGGAGGTTCTGCATGCGTTTCAACCGGTTCGCCGGCACCGCGATCGTGCCCCTCGTGGCCCGCATCGTGCTGGCCCTCGCGTTCGCGACCGTGGGCTACAACAAGATCTTCACGGAGCGCGAGTTCAGCGATCCGGGACAGCTTCAGATGCTGGCCGAGGCGGGCGTGGACCTCACGCCGCCGGCTCCGGACGCGGGCACGGACGCGGAGGCGGCCGACGACGACGCGGAGGCGGCCGACGACGCGGCCGACGAGTCCGGGGGGGCGGGGGACGCGTCGGACGCCGGATCCGCCTTCCGGCTCGGGCCCGACGACGGGCCTCGCGTGATGCTGGCGAGCTTCGTGCAGCCGGCGGGTGACGGGGAGGCGTCGGGCGACGCGGACTCGGACGCCGGGGCCGCCGCCGGCGCGGCGAACGGTGCCGCCGGCGACACGGCGGCGCTGCCCGAGTCCGCCCGCGTCCGGTCGCTGCACGGCATCACGCTCATGCTCGTCGGCGCGACGGACGCCGGACGGCTGCCCGCCTTCGCGGGCGACTATGCCGTCTGGCTGGCCTGGATCGCCGCCCTCACCGAGTTCCTCGGCGGGATCATGGTGCTCTTCGGCATGCTGACCCGCGTGTGGGGCCTCGGCCTCGCGATCGCGATGGGCACGGCGTTCTGGCTCACGACGGTCCCGGCCTTCACCGCGATCGCGGCCGCGAGCCCCGACGGCAGCGTCATCACGCACTCGCTCGGCCTCGCGGGCTCGATTCCCGACTACAACCGCGCGATCGCCCAGCTGGCCCTCTTCGCCCTCGCGATCGGCGTGCTGCTGACGGGGGCGGGTCCGGTCAGCGTCGACGCGATCCTCTTCGCGTCCGATCCCCACAAGGACGCGGCGAAGTCCATGCCGGGCGACGACCACGGCATGCACGCCGCGGTTCCGCCGGGCGGCGCCGTGATGACGCCGGGCTCCGCCGCGGCGCCGATGGGCGCGGCCGCCGGGACGGCCTATCCGCCCGAGGCACCGCCCGCCGCCCCGCCGCCGACGCCGTACGCCCCTCCGCCGGGCGTCGCGCCGCCGCCGGGCGTGCAGGTGCCGCCGGGATCCGCGCCGCCCCCGGCCGCCGCGGGTCAGGCCTGGGGCACGCCACCGGCCCCGGTGCCGCCGACGACGGGCCCGGAGATTCCGCTGCACGGCGGCCAGCCGGCCGCCCCGCCGGCTCCCGGCAACCCCGCTCCGCCGGCGCCCGCGCCGGCGCCGCCGCCCGGTGCGGATCCGGGATCCGAGCGCCTCGAGTCCGGCGCGGAGACCTCCGACTCCGGGGACGCGGCGTCCGACGCGGAGACGACCGACGACGATCGACCGAAGTACCAGCCCGGCACGTCGTTCGGCGGCGAGGGCCGCCCGCTCTGATCCGGCGCGATGCACGCGGGCCCCGCGGCTCGCACCCGGCCTGCACCCGACGCACGCCCGGTCGCCCCACGCGGTCGATCGGGCGTGCGTCGCGTTTTGGCCTCGGATGACGGAGGGGACGAGAATGCGTCGTATGCTCGGCCCGGCCGGCGGCGTCACGTGGAGGCGTCGGCGGATCGAGTCATGAACGGAGCACGATGAGCCGCGAGTCACGCCAGCATGCGCGCGGGGCCGAGCCGCCCGCACCCGCTCACGCGACCGGCACCGGCGAGGCACCGGGCGCCGCCCGCGCCCGTCCTCGCGGTCCCGCCGCGCGCTGGGGACCGTGGCTCACCAGCCTCCTGGTGCACGCGGGACTGGTCGTGCTCGGCTTCCTCGCCACCTGGACCGTCATCGCGGTCCGCGACGAGCCGCCGGCGCCGGTGATCGTGGCCGACTTCGAGTCGATGACCTACGCGCCGCTGGCCGAGCTCGCCGAAGCGCCGGCGCTGGCGGACGAGCCGATGGAGCTGCCGGTGCTGGAGCCGCCGCCCGAGCCCGCGCCGCCGGCCCCCGCCGACGACCTGCCGGCCCTCGACCTGCTCGCCCCGGGAGCCGCTCCGACGGTCGCCCCGCCCGCGACCGTCACCGCGCCCACGCCGGTGGCCACCCGGCTCGGAGCCGACTTCGTCGGACTGAGCACGTCGAACGCGACGCGGATCGTCTACGTGATCGACGCCTCGGGCTCGATGATCCGCACCCTCCCGATCGTGCTCGACGAGCTGCGGCGATCGCTGGAGCGGCTGGACCCCGTGCAGTCGTTCGCGATCGTCTTCTTCCAGGGGGAGCGAGCGGTGCGCGTGCGGGGGGCCCGCCGACTCGCGCCCGCCCGCCCCGACGAGATCGACGCGCACCTCGCGTGGATCGACGAGCACGTCGTGCCCGAGGGACGGTCCAATCCGCTGGCCGCGATGCGGGCGGCGATCGAGCTCGAGCCCGATGTCGTCTTCCTGCTGAGCGAGAACATCACCGGGTCGGGCGAGTTCGAGATCGACGCCGACGAGCTGCTCGCCCGCCTGGACGTCATGAACCCGGCGGACGCCGACGGTCGGCGGCCGGTGACGATCAACTGCATCCAGTTCCTCGATCCGGATCCGCGGCGCACGCTCGAGCGCATCGCGGCCGAGCACGGGGGGCCGGGGGGATACAAGTTCCTGGACCGCGCGGAGCTGGGGCTCGTGCGGCCGTGAGACGTCGGGCGACGACGAGAGGCTGAGACGGGGGGACCGGGGGACGTGCGAAGAACGATCGACGAGGGGAGCAGGTGGCGGCGCCGGCGGCGTGCCGGAGCGCGGGGGCCGCGACCGTGGCGTCGGCGGGGCCGGGCGCACGCGATCGCGGGCCCGGTGCTCGCATCGGTGGCCGGACTCGCGGCCGGCGCGTCGGACCCGACCGAGACCGTGGCCGAGGTGGAGCGTGCCGTGATGCGGGGCTCGCCGGACCGTGCGGACGCGGCGGCGGACGTGGCCGCGGGCGGCGATGCGATCGAGCTGCGGGCCGGGGGGCTGCTGATCGATGCGGTGCGCATCGAGGCGATCGGCGCGGAGCGGGTGCGGTATCGCGCGGCCGGAGGGCGCGGCTGGGTGCCGCTCGCGGCGGTTCGGCGGCTTCGCTTCGCGGGGCTGCCCGAGTTGGGCGAGGCCGAGGCGCGAGCGACCCGCGGGGATCCCGGGGGAGCCGCCGGGCTCCTCGCGCCGGTGGCGCGCCGCGGTGAGGGGGCCGCGGCGGACTGGGCCGCCGTGCGCTGCATCGAGTGGCTGGGGCCGATCGATCCCGCCGGGGCCGCGACGGTCGCGGCCGAACGCCTCCGGCGCGACGGGCGGCGGACCTGGCTGGACCGTCTGCGCGCCGCCACCGAGACCGCGGACCCCGAGGCAACGCCCACGATGGATGCGGCCGCGGCGCGCGACCTGCTGCGGCGGATCCGGCGGTGGCGGGGGATGGCGGCCCCGGGGTCGGTCGACCCCGATGTCGCGTTCGACCACCACGTCGCCCCGCTGGGCGTGCGCGACGAGGTCGATCGCGGGCTCGCGGCGATCGGGCGCTGGGCCGACGGGGGCCTGCGCGCCGCTCGCGCGTCGTCGTCGCCCCCGCGCACGCGCCCGGTGACGGCGGCCGGCGGCAGCCTCGAGCCCGGCCGTGGTCGTGGGGGAGCGGCCGGTCCGGCGGAGCCGATCGAGCTTCGGACCGCGGCCGACGTGGCCCGGGCGCTCGCCGCCGGGCACGCCCGGCGGGTGATCGCGGCGCTCGGCACCGGGGCGGCCCCGCCGGCGTCGAGCTTCGGGCCCGGGCTGCTGCGTCGACTCGCGGAGGCGGCCGAGGCCGCCGAGCGTCCCGCGGCGGCGGCGGCCGCCTGGCTCCGGCTCGCGGTCCTTCATCCGCGGACGGCCGAGTCCGACGGAGCGTGGGCCGCGCTCGCGGAGCTGCACGAGACCGCGCTCGATGACCCGGAGGCTGCCCGGCGCATCCGGCGCCGGGCCCGAGAGGCGGGACGCATGGCGACGGGGCGGGTCGACCCGTCCGGGGAATCGAGGGGATGATGCACGAGTCACGCGGAAGGAGCACGATGGACGCACCCACGAGACGGGGCCGGCGGGCGGAGGAGGAGGTGGACGGGAGCGCGATCACGGCGCCGCCCGCGGGGGGCTCGCGCGACGGGCGTGCCCGGCCGCCGCGGCGACGCCGGACCGCGCCGGCCGCGCTCGCGGCGGCGGTGGTCGGTCTCGGCGGCGTGCTCGCGGCGTCGACCGCCGTCGCTCCGGCCGCCGCGGCGCCCGCCGGGGTCCCGGCGCTGGACGCGGCGCCGGCGGGCGCGGAGGCCGCGAGCGACGCTTCGAGGGCGGCCGAGGAACGGGAGAACGGCCGGAGCTTTGCGTCGGCCTTCTTCGTGTCCCGAAAGATGGGGGCCGGAGGCACCGAGCCCCGGGTGGAGCTGCTCGGCTCGGCGGTGATCTGGCTCCTGCTGCTGCTCTCGGTCGGCAGCCTCGGGCTCATCGGCCATCTCGCCGCCGCCAATCGCCGAGCGGTGATCATGCCGCCGACGAGCTTCACCGCGCTTCGCGACCTGCTGCGCGGCGGCCGATACCGAGAGGCGATCGAGGCCGCCGACCGGGACGGCAGCTTCTTCGCCCAGGTACTGGCGGCGGCCCTGCGGGAGGGGAGTCACGGCTGGGACGCGATGGTGCACGCCCTCGACCAGCGGACCGACGAGCTGGTCGCCGACCGACAGCGGCGCGTCGAGATCCTGAACGTCCTCGGGCAGGTCAGCCCGATGATCGGCCTCTTCGGCACCGTCTACGGCATGATCCTCGCGTTCCAGTCGATCGTGAGCGCCGGCGGGGCCGCCGACCCGGTGATGCTCGCGGGCGGCATCGGCACCGCCCTCACCACGACCTTCTGGGGACTCGTCGTCGCGATCCCCGCCCTGACCGGCTACGCGGTCGTGCGGGCGCTCATGGACGCCCGCACCGCCGAGGCGGCCCTGGCGGCGGAGGAGCTGGTGGGACTCTTCCGCCCGTCGCCAGAGTCACGGCGGCGCAGCGGCGGCGCCGCGCGATCGCCGGGGTCCGGAGCCGAGCGTCGATCGCGCGGGCCGCGGTCGTCCCGCGGCGGCGGTGGGGAGGCCGGGGACGCCGACGGCGAGGATCGTGCGTCCGGCGGCGGTGACGAGCGGACCGGCCGGCGTCGCGGCCGGCGGGCGGAGGACTGATCCCGATGACCCGTCGATCGCGCGATCCCGCCCGCGTGCACGCGAACCTCACGCCGATGATCGACGTGACGTTCCTGCTCATCGTGTTCTTCGTGCTCGTCTCGCAGATCGTGGAGACCGAGCACGTGGAGCTCGACCTCCCGGTGCTCCTCCGCCCGGCCACCGAGCCGCCGGGCGAGGCGGCGCGGGCGGTGGTGAGCATCGTCCCCGGTCCCGACGGGGAAGCGGTGGCCTATCGCCTCGGAGGCGAGCCGTTCACGGCCGATGCACCGGGGCGTCGGTCGCTCGAGGCGGCGATCGCGGATCGCCTGCGATCGAACCCGGCCCTGCGGCTCAACCTCCGGGCCGACCGCAACGCGCGGTACGACCGGGTGCGGCCGGTGCTCGAGTCGATCGGTCGTGCGGCGCGCCGGGTGCCCGGCGCGGCGCCGCGGGTGCATCTCGTCGTGGTGCCGGAGGATGCGACATGAGCGGGGGAGGTGACGTGGGAACCGCGGGACGGCGCCGCGGGGCGACCGCCGGCGAGGCCACCGGTCGCGGCTCGTCGCCGCGCGATCACGAGGCCCGGCCGCGGCGCCGCCGCCGACGGCCGGCGGGCGACATCGGCCTCAACCTCACGTCGATGATCGACGTGGTGTTCCTGCTGCTGGTCTACTTCATGGTCGCGACGGAGTTCCGTTCGGGTGAGGAGGTCTACAAGCTCGACCTGCCCGAGCGCGACGGGGCGGCGGCGTCGGACCCCTTCGAGATCGACGACGAGCCGCTGCGGATCGAGGTCCGGTCGCGCGGGCCGGTGGGCGACGATCCGTCCCTCGCCGCAGCGGGCATCGCGGTGCCCGGTCCCTATCCTCAGCCGATGGACTTTCGCGAGCTTCGCACGCTGCTCGAGGAGCTGCTCGTCGGCGGGCCGCGCGGCCTCTTCCCGCGCGACCATCCGGTGGTGGTCGATCCCGTCGGATCGACGCGGTGGCAGCACGCGCTGGCCGCGTTCAACGCCGCGGCCGCCGCCGGCTACGAGAACGTGACCTTCGGAGGGCGCGGATGAGGCGACGGTCGCCCGAACGGCGACGCCGGACGAGCGTGCGCACGCTCGCCGGGCTGACGCTGATCGCGAGCGCCGGCCCGATGGCGAGTGCGGCAGCGGGAGCGACCGGGGCGACCGGGGCGGCGGGCGCGGCAGTGCCCACCGCGATGGCGGCGGCCGCGGCGCCCGGTCGTCCGTCCGATCCCGTCCTCGACGCCGCGGTCGACCTGCGGCTCGACCGGGTGCTCGAGGAGGTCCTCGCGGAGCCCGACCGAGATCCGGTGCAGCGGGCGGTCTACCGCGTTCGCATGGCCCGGGCGGAGGTGGCGGCCGCGGTCGCCGCGTCCGTCCCGGCGTCGGTGCTCGCGGAGCGGGTCGAGACGCTGCTGACCCGATCCGCGTCGCTGGTGGACACGTTCCCCGATCATCCCCTCGCCGGGTCGTGGCGCCTCGACCGGGCCGAGGACGTCTGGCGATGGCAGTGGACGCTCGAGGCCGCCGGGGTGCGCACGCTGCTGGGCGTGCCCGATCGCGCGACGCGTCGGCGCGCGATCCGGGCCGCCGACGTGCTGCGGCGCGAGGTCCGGGCCGCCGCCTCGGCGCTCGACGTCGCGATCGAGCGGCTCGAGTTCGATCCGGGCTGGCCCGAGGACCCCGCGCTGGTGCGGGAGCACCGGCGACTCGCCGAGGAGGAGCGAGACGGCCGGCTGCCGCGCCTGCAGGCGATCGCCCTCGCCCTCGACGTCCTCGCGCCGGCGCTCGAGGCCCGGGGCGGGGCCGAGGCTCCGGCGGCCCCGATGGCCGGCGAGGTCGACCGAGCGGTCGCGGCGCTCGCGGCCGCCGAGGCGGGGCTGGTCGGGGCCGAGGGGGCGCCGCCGGTGGGCGCGGCGGCCGCTGCGGGGGCGGCCTTCGCCCGGCTGCGGGGTCACGTGCTCGTGCGGGCGGGCCGCGGCGAGGATGCCATGGCCGCGTTCGACGCCGCGGCGGAGCTGGCAGCGCGGGGCGAGGATGCCTTCGGATCCGCGGTGGCCCGCATGGGCTCGCTCGCCGCCGCCGCGCGCTACGGCGCGTCCGACGCCCGGCGGGGGGCGCTCGATCGGCTGGTGACCGTCGCCGCGGGCGATGCCGGGGACGGCCCGGGCCCCGCCGGCATGCCGCCGACGCCCGGGCTCGAGGACTTCCTCGCGCTGCTGGCGGCCGACGCCGCCGCCCGCGGCGTGCTGGAGCCGGCCGGAACGCCGAGCGCCGTGCTGGCCGCGGGGCTTCGCGGCTGGTCCCGGCTGGCCGAGCGCGGTCCGGGGTGGCTGGCGATCGTGCGGCCCCGGGTCGCCGCCGAGGCGCCGGTGATCGTCGCGGCCGACGATCCGCCGCCGTCCCCCGCGATCCGGCTGGGGATCGCGGACGCTGCGCTCGCGGCCGGTCGACCGGACGGTGCCCGCGAGGACTTCCTTCGCGTCGCGGGAGACCCCGCGGCTCCCCCCTTCATCCGGGCCGCGGCCTGGCAGGCGATCGCGGGGATGGAGAGCGCCGCGGGACGCGCCCGGCGGGCGGCGCGGGCGACGCTGGCCGCGGCCGTGGTCGAGCCCGACGCGGCCCGGGCGACCGGCCTGCTCGACGCCGCCCTGAGACTGGCCGCGGCGACGGACGCGGGGGGGGCCCTCGATGCCGACGCCCGATCGGACTGGCCGTGGCCGCCGGCGGCCGACCCGGCGAACGAGGCCGATCCGCTCGCGGCGGCGGTGGCCGAGGCGGTGCGCCGACATCCCTCGCTCGAGAGTCTGGACCGCTGGCGGACCCTGCTCGCGACGCGTCTCCTCGAGACCGGCCGCCGCGCCGAGGCGGCCGCGACGCTGGCCGAGGTCCCGGCCGACGCGTCGGAGGCGCCGGTGGCGGCTGCGGCCCGGGTGGCGATCGCCCGGGACCGCCTGCGGAGCGCGGTGGCCGCGGCGGAGGTGAACACGGACACGGGAACCTCCACGGCCCGGGACTCGCCCGCGGACTCGCCTCCGGTCGCCACCGGCCGAAGCCGCGCCGCGCGGGCCGCCGCGGTGGCCGATGCGGCGGCGGCACTGCTCGAGGACGTGGCCACCGCCCGACGACTGGCCGCGCCGGGGGGCGACGCCGCCGAGGTGCTCGCTCGCCGACTCGGCGGTGGCCGCGACGCGGTTCTCGAGGCGGAGGCCCATCTCGCGGTCGGTCGTCCGGAGCGGGTGCTCGCCGTCCTCGGGCTCGGTGACGGGGCCGGTGCGGCGAGCGAACCCGGGCCGCGGCCGTCGTCCGCGTCTCCGCCCCCGCCGCGGCTCGGCCCGGCCACCATCGCCGAGTTCGATGCGGCCGCCCGCCCCGCGGCGGCCGATCTCGCCCTCCGCGCGACGCTCGCGATCATCGCCGAGCGCCCGGACGCTCCGGTGGCCGACCCGCTCGCCGCGATCGCGGCCGCCTCGCCCGCCGCCGCCCGCCGGCTCGTCCTCGAGCTCGAGCGCCGACTCGACGCCCTCATCGAGGCCGACCACCCCCTGGACGATCCCGCGCGCGTCGCCGCGGCGCGACGCACGGTCGCGCCACTGGCCGCCGGGGTGGCCGAGTGGCTGCGCGCCGTGCCGCCGCCGGGCCTCGCCGACGATGGCGCCGTGGATGCGGACGACGACGGCGGCGACGGCGACGACGACGCGGCCGAGACGCTGCGGCGGCTCCGCGCCGTCGCCTTCCGCGCCGTCGGACGCGCCGAGCTGGCATCGGGACGCCACGCCCGGGCCGCGGAGTGGTTCGACGCGCTCGGTGGGCTCCGGGCATCGGACCCCGCGGTCCTCCTCGGCGCCGCCGAGTGCCGGCTCGCCGCCGAGCGGGCCGCGATCGACGCGGGGCATCCCGTCGATGCGGACGCCTTCGGCGAGGCGATGAGCGCGTGGCGGCGCCTTGCCGGCAACCGATCCGCCGCGGGCGAGCGGCGCTGGTGGATCGCCCAGCTGCGCATGCTCGAGGTTCTCGAGCTCGTGGGCCGGCGCACCGACACGATCGCGCCGCGGATCCAGCGGCTGCGGCTCGAGGACCCCGAGCTCGGCGGGCCCGGGTTGAAGCCGGCCTTCGAGGCGCTCGCCGCGCGTCACGGGGGCTGAGGCGACGCGCGACGACCGGCCCTGCCCGCACGCTCGGCGGCGTCCGATGGTGGCACGGGCCGGGGGCCGGGGGCCGCGGTCGCTCGCGAGGCCGCCGCCGCTCGCCTCGCCACGGCTTCGGCCACCGCGGTTCGACGTCTCCCTCAGCGCATCATCCGAAGCTCGTCCCGCAGGATCGCCGCGAGCTCGTAGTTCTCCGCGTCGAGCGCGGCCCGGAGCCGCTCCTCGAGCTCGGCCCGCTGGCTCGCGGGAAGCTTCGGCACGAGCGCATCCCGCATCCCGCGGAGCAGCTGGGCCTCGCCCGACGCCTCGAACGCCCGCTCGGCCTGGTCGCTGGGGGCGTGCTGCTCGAAGAACGACCGCAGCTCGTCGAGCCCCGCGTCGAGGGCCGCGACCGCCTCCCGCGGCTCGCGACGGGCGACCGCCGCCTCGGCCTCGGCCCGCGCCCGCATCGCCAGGACCGCGGGACGGAACTGCTCCAGCAGCAGGCGGTCCTCCTCGGCCTCGGCGTGCCGCCGGCAGAGCTCGATCACCTCGAGGTTGCGCCGCGTGTCGCGGACGACCCGTTCCCACTCCCCGAGCGAGAAGAGCGCCACGTAGCGGTGGTAGACCTGCACCGCCTCCTCCCGGAGACTCCGGCACGCCTCGCCGTCGAGCCGGGCCGCGGCCACGTCGCCGGCCCGCTCGGCCTCCTCCACCCGCCGGCGATGATGGTCGAACAGCGACTCGGCCCCGTGCGGCCGCAGCCCGTCGGGCCGGCCGTCGAGCTCCATCTGCAGCAGGCCGAGGTCCAGCCGGACCTGCAGCTTCGGCGACCCGTCGGCCCCCTCGATGATCCGGGCCGCGATCCGTCCCCGCTCGTGCGGCCATTCCCGCAGCAGCTCGCCGATGTCGCGCGCGTGATCGTCCATCGCCACAGTCTCCCGCACGCGGCGCAGCTCCGCCAACGCCGCCGCCCTCCCCGGGGGCTCGCGGAGCCGCCACCCGGCCGACGGTCGTCCCCCCCGGAGGAGCCCCGCCGCCGCGATCCCGTGTCCCCCCGGCGATTCCTGGGACTCCCGCGCCCCCGCGGCGCCGCCTCCCGGTGAC
>CAYLNM010000138.1:0-11233 GCA_964385045.1 uncultured Isosphaeraceae bacterium | reverse complement strand
CGTCGGCACCGTCAAGGAGATGTTCCCCGAGCTCGCCTGACCGCGACCCGGCGGATCGTCGTCGACGCACGAGGACCGCGATCAACGCGACGAGTGCGATCAACGCGATCAACGCGACGAACGCGATCCGCGGCGGTCTCCCCGGAGGCCGCCGCGGTCGCGCACCGGGGCAGAGTCATCAGCTCCGGATCGCCCGGCTCGACCCCTGATCCAACGCCGATCTCAGCCGAAGCGGGGCGTTCGCACGAGCCGGCCCCCGGGGCGTCCGGCACCCGGCCGGCCCCACTGCTCCCATCTCAGGAGCTCGTCGCCATGAAGGGCAGTCCGGTCCCGACGGCCAGTCCCGTGGCGTCGATCGGTGGGATCCCCGAGAAGAGCGAGGCGACCATGCTGCCGGCGAGAAACTGCTCCGTCACGTCGACCCCCACCGCCAGGAAGACGCTCGTGCCCGCGAGCGGCGGCGTGGCGGACCACTCAAGGATCCGCTCGGAGCCGTCGGCGTGCCGCATCACGATCGGGACGCGGACGATGCCCCGTCCCGCCATCAGTCGCGACAGCTGCTCGCGCACGCGCGGCTGGTCCCGGTCGGCGACCAGATCGGTCCACGGCATGCCCCCCAGTTGATCCTCGGACCAGCCGAGGGAGTCTCGAAACGCCTGGTTGGTCCTGATCGAACGGCCCTCGAGGTCGCCAACCGCCACCGAGATGAGCAGCTCGTCGAAGATCCAGTCGAACAGGGCTGCACGCGGCAGGTCCGGCATCGCGCCCGCGGGCCGGAGCCTCCCGCTGGTGCAGGCTCGGGACGGGGGCGACGAGATCGACCCCGCCGGCCGCAGACGCACGAAGGCCAGCGGCATGCCCATGACCGGCTCGATCTCGATCGCCTCGGCCAGGTTCGCGGCCGGGCCCGCATCGAGTGCGACCTCGACCCGGTTCGGCCCCTGCCGCTCCACGACCCGGTCGATCGCCTCCGTCACGTACTGCGCGGTCTCGTCCCCGAGGCATCGGCTCAGCTCGGTCGCGTCGCCGCACCGCGCCTCGGCGGCCTCGGTCGTTCCGCCGATCGTCCGCCAGGCCGTGTTGGCCACGACGATGCGTCCGCCCGTGTCCGAGAGCACGACCGGATCCGGACAACGCTCCACGAACTGAGCCGCGAGGGTCGCGAACGGCAGGGTGACAGCGGGACCGTCGGCCACGTCGAGCGGGACCGCGAAACAGAGGTGCACCGCGCCGTCGACGGGACAGGCCTCGGCCGGCTGGCCGCGGATCGCGAGGACTCGCCGCGCATGCTCGGTCGTTCGTCCGGTCGGCCGCAGCTCGAGGCGGACGAGGAACTCCCGACCCTCCGCGACCGCCTCCCGAACCGGCTCGAGGACGGCCCGCCGCCCGTCCCGGCGGTCAAGATCCGCGAGCTCCTCCAGCGTCAGCTCGAGACGATCGACGCCCAGGAGGTCGCGGGCCCGTTCACCCAGCTGCAGCACGCCGCGCGTCGCGAGCAGCGTGAGGGTGGCCACCCCCGCCTTCCGCTGGAGCACGGCCGACTGAGCCTGCAGCCGCTGCACTCGTGACTCGAGCTCCGCCACCGCGCACTCCGCCGGCAGGCGACCCGCGATCGCGCGCACCACGTCGTCGAACGTCCGACTCTTCGGAAGCGGACGCTCATGGATCAGGAGGAGCGCCACGGCCTGGCCCGACGACCACGGCCCCAACGGAATCCCCGTCATGAAGCGTCCGGAGGCCTCGTCGATCGAGGAGTCAGTGGCTCGCGACACCCGACGAGACCATTCCACGCCCTCGAGCAGCTGCTGCCGGTCGCGTTCGTCGATGGGCGGCGGGACCTCCTCGCCTCGGGATCGACTCCACGCGACCACCCGCCGCGTCGGCTCCGCGGGTCGCACCACGATCACGGCGACGTACTCGGCCTCGACCGCGCCGCCGACGTGGGCACAGGCCAGTTCGAGCGCCACCGCCCCGGGTCTCGCGGTCGACAGCAGCGCCGCTGCCTCGAGGAGCCGTCGCTCGACCACCGTCATCACCGCCGGCTCGGCTCGATCCGTCGGCCGCACGTCGCCCTCGTCGATCAGCCGGAGCTCCATTGCGCGTCGCACGAGCTCCACGCTGTTGCGGGTGCCGAGCTGCTTGTTGAGGGCGTGACGATGCGACTCGACGGTGCGAATCGACCGGTGCAGCCGCGCGGCGATCTCGGCGGAGCTCAGGCCACGCGCGATGAGCTCGAGCACCTCGCGACGGCGCGGCGTCAACTCGACCTCGGCCGGGCTCGAATGGGTCATGGTGATCCGATGTCCGGAAGGCGTGTCACGACGACGTCCCGTCACCGCGTTCCCCCGTGCACAGGTGCCTGGTGAGGTACCCGATCATCGGGGGACCGTTGCGAGCGCTCAACCCGCGACGCCAGGATGCGGTGCTGATTCGGACTCGAGTCGTACATCTACGGAGACTCGCCGCAGGAGGTCGGGGCAAGTCCGAGGGTCGCCGTCGGGGTTCCCACCACGGCGCGCGTTTCAGTGTCGGTACGGAGTCCTCGCAGCGCGAGGACGAGGTCGTCGCGGTCCAAGCCGTCGCGAGAAGGCTTCAGCGGGCGCTGTCCCGCGTGGAAACACGGTGCCTCGGACACTGACTGGCGAGGCGTTCAAAACGTTCATGATCAAGGGCAAAGCCCTTTCCTCCGATCGTCTCCGTGACCCACGAAAGGGTATCACGGAGTCTTGGAAATGACCAATTCAATCACCCCCGGGGAGTCCAAGCCTGCCGCGGCCCTCGCCTCCCCGATCGCGGAACGCGCCGTCCCCCCGACCGTCTCCGACGTCGATCGGCCGACCGGCCCGGCGTCACCCCTGCTGCTGTCCCTCCTCGACCGCACCGTGACGATGGCGGTCATCGACACCCGAGGTCGGTTCGCGCACGTCGGCGAAGCCCTTCTGTCGACCGCCGGCTACCGGCGGGAGCAGCTCCTCGGCCGCCGCTGCCGCGAGTTTCTGGGCGCCGACGAGGACCGTCGTCTTCGCGGCGCCGTGACCCGCGCCGTCGCCCGCGGCGGGACGTGGCGCGGTGAGATCGGCATGCGGGCCGCCGGCGGCGAGCGCCTCCGTCTCGACGTGGTGATCGCCGCGCTTCCCCGCGCCGACGGCGCCGTCACGGGCTGCGTGGTCGCCGGACTCGACGTGACCGCCCTCGCCCTCGAGCGCGAGCAGGCCCGGGCAGCGCGCGAGGCCTCCACCCGCACCTTCCTCGACCAGGTCGAGCTGCAGGCCCGCCTTGCCCTGTCGCTGGCCGAGGGGGAACGGCGGGAGTGGGATCTCGAGTCCGCGCTCCGTCGGATGCAGGCCTCGCTCGAGTCGCAGTCCGCGGTGGTGGCGGCGATCGACCGTGTCGTGCCTGCGTCCGTGGCGGCCATCGCCGAACGCGCCGACCTGCTGGCCGGCGACCTCTACCACGCGTTCCCCACCGGGACGCGGCTCCAGCATCTCGACGCAGTGAAGGAACACGCCCAATCGCTGGCCATGACGACTCGCGGGCTGCTCGTCCTCGCCGGTCTCGAGGCGCCGGCACCCCCGGGTCCCGTGACGCCCATCAGCCCGGATCGCCTGCTGCATGGGGTCGCGACGTTCGTCCGCGACGATGCGATCGCGCGGGGCCATCGGCTGGAGGTGGAGTCGCAGGCGGGCGACGCCGCGGTCCTCGACCTCGACGTGCCCCGGGTGCGACACCTGCTCGTCGGGATGGTCGCCACGGAGATCGCCCACGGACGGGCCGCGACGATCACCGTCTCCGCCACCGTCGAGTCCGATGTCACGGGGACCGCCCAGCTCGTGGTCAGCGCAGGCGGAAGACGTCGCTCGTTCACAGATGCGGAGATGGCCGCCATCGCGTGCCCCGGTTCGCCGCGACGGGTGCCCACCGCACTCGCCGACGCCGCCGCGATTCCCCTCGCGGTGGCGGCGGAGCTGGCCCGGGAGCTCGGCGGCACCCTGAGCGCCGAGTGCGGGCGCGACGGGACGGCGACGCTCTCGCTCCGACTGCCCATCCGGCGTCACCGGGAGCGTTCCCGGCCGTCCGAACGCGATCTGCCACCGGCGTGCGGAGCCGACGGGTCGCTCGCCGGACCGCTCGCCGGACGTCGCCTGCTCGTGGCCGAGGACTGCGCCGATCACGCGGTGCTGCTGGACGACGCCCTCCGGCGGGCGGGCGCCGAGGTCACCATCGTCACGAACGGCTCCGCGGTGGTGCGAGCGATCACGACCGGGCTCGGGACCGACCGGGCCGCGCCCGGGCGGCCCCCGTTCGACGCCGTGCTGCTGGACATGCTCATGCCCGTGATGGATGGCTACGCCGTGGCTCGCCTCCTCCGCCGCCGAGGCGTCACGGTGCCCATCCTCGCGGTGACCGCGAACGCCTTCGGAGGGGCGATGAAGGAGTGCCTCGACGCGGGCTGCACCGCCTACGTCGCCAAGCCGATCGATCGGGTCGCGCTGGTCGAGCGGGTCGCCGACGTGATCGCCGTCGAGCGCGCCGGGACGGCGGCGTGAGTGGCGAATCCCATCGGTGCGGCGGCGTGGCACACGGACGCATCGTCGAGCCGAGCCTGCGGCTCGGAGGCCGTGCGACCCGTCGTCGCGGCGGGCGGCCCCAGCCCCGCCGGAACCGCATGGCGGGCGATGACACCGGCGCCAGGCCCGTGCCTCTCCGGGGCGGTCGGCTCATCGAGCCGCGCTGCCGCCGTTCTCGCCCACCCCGGGCGAGCGATGGCCGCCGAGTCCCGGGAACCGCGAGAGCGCGTGCTCGAGCAGGTGCCGGGCACGGACCTGCTCGGTGACGTCGCGGCCCAACGCCATGAAGACGTTCGTGCCCGGGACCGGCGGGGTGGCCGTCCACTCGATGACCCGCTCCGAGCCGTCCGCCCCCAGCATCGTGAGCGGGAATCGCTCGACGCCCTCGCCGCCCATGAGCCGGGAGAGCGACTCGCGCACCCGGTCGTGATCCGACGCCGCGATGAACTCGATCCAGGACCGACGCTGCGCCGCCTCGGCGTCGAGTCCCAGCAGACGGAGGTAGGCGGGATTGGCCCGCCGGAGACGACCGTCGATCCCCGCGATCGCCATCAGGGCGCTCGATTGCTCGAACACCCAGTCAAAGAGCTCCGCGATCCGGGCGTCGGAGCCGAGACCTCCGCGGTCGGTCCGGAGCAGCGCCGCCGGGCTCGATGCTCCGTCGCGCCGGGGCCCCCGCCGCAGCCGTACGAACGCGATCGAGAGCCCCGCCATCGGCTCGACGTCGATCACGGACGCCACGGCCGGCTCATGCTCCTCCGGGGTGGGAATGCTGACGGCGGTGGCCAGGCTGGCCGCCGAGGCCAGCCGCTCGATCGCCGCGGCGACGCGCTCGGCCACGTCCTCGCCGAACCAGCTCCGAAGGGGTGCGGCCGGATCGAGGCCCCAGTCGCGGTTGCCGGCGGACGCGACGAGCGACCGCCAGACGTGATTGCCGACCACTGTCCGCCCGTCGCCGTCCACGAGCAGCAGCGGGTCGTCGCATCGATCGACCAGGTCCGCCAACGCGGTGGCGACCGGCAGCGGCAAGGACGACGAAACGCCTTCACCTTCCGTCAGGCGAGTCAGGAAGCACTGGTACGAACGGCCCTCGATCGGACAGAACGGCCCCGGCTGCCCGGTCAGACCGAGCGCCGCGGCGGCGCCCGCCCGCGGGGCGGCCGCGGCGCCGCCCTCGGCCCGCTCGCCGCCGATCACCTCGGACGCGGGCTCGAGCCGCACGAAGAACTCCGCGCCGCGGCCGGTCGCCTCACGGACCGGGCCGAGCACGCGCTCGGGGTCCCCGCGGCGGTCGCGCTCGGCGAGCGCCGCGAGGGGCACCTCCGACCGGTCGACGCCGAGCAGGTTCATCGCCCGCCCGCCCAGCCGGAGGACTCCGCGATCCACCAGAAGATGGGCGGCGGCCACTCCGGCCTGCCGCTGCAGCGCGAGCGACTCCTGCTCGAGAAGCCCCTGACGGACCCGCGACGCGGCGAGGACGTACTCTGCCGCCACGCGCCCCGTGATGCTGCGGAGCAAGTCGCCGACGATTCGTCCCCGGGCGAGCGGTCCCGGGTGCACCATGGCCAGCGCCGCCGGCGGCAGCGTCCGGTCCACGGCGAGCGGCAGGATGGTGAGACGACGCTGCTCGGCGTCCAGGAGCCGGGACCGTGGCGCACTGCCCTCCCGATGTCGGATCGCCTCGCGATCCGAGTCCACGATCTCCGGCCAGTCGTCTTCCGCGTCGGGCGCCGCCCACCCGACCGGACGGTGCACGCCGCCGTGATCGTCCATGAGCACGAGCGAGACCCGCTCCGCCCCGAAGGCCGCCCCCACCTCCTCGCAGGCGATCTCGATCGTCCCCATGCCGGGCTCGACGCGCCCCAGGGTCGTGATCGCCACGAGCAGCCGCCGCTCGGCGGCGTCGATGGGCTCGACACGGTCGGAGCGATCACCCGCGAGGGCCCCGGGGTCGACGAGCCCCAGCTCGATCGCGCGCCGGATCAGCTCGACGCTGTTTCGCGTGCCCATCCTCTTGTTGAGCGCGTGCCGGTGCGACTCGACGGTCCGGATCGATCGGTGCAGCCGGGCGGCGATCTCCGCGGAGCTGCATCCCCGGGCGATGAGATCGAGGACTTCCCGCTGACGCGGAGTCAGGTCGTGGGCATCGGGCGACGTATGCATCGGGGGGGTCGGATCCAGTTCGGATCAACCGACGGGTGGGTGAAGTCCCCATCGTCCGAGGGTCGATCGTCAGCCGGATCATTCATTTCCGCAAGCGATCGACGCGACGGCGTGACGGATTCCGCAGCAGCCCGTAGTTCTACCGCCTCACTCGTTGACAACGCCCCCCAGGTTCCGCGCCGCGATCCCTGCCGACCGCGGGCTTCCGGACCCGCCCGACCCCCGTGATCGCCGTGCGATCACGGCGCGAGCCGCAGATTCGGTAGTACATCGTTGCCGACGGGCAGTGGAGACTTGCCCGTCGCCCGAACGGCGTCGTCCCGCCCGGTTGACCGTGGGTCACTGCCCCGTAGCACTGTCCATGCAGGAGGCGGACCGCGATCCGTGCGATCCGTTCGCGAGTCAACTCCGGCGGCCCCTCCTCCGATGAGCGGCTCACGCTGCCGCGATTCGCGGCCTCCCGGAGGTATCGAGGATGACCGCCACTCCCCCGCCCGGCATGCCGTTCAATCCATCGTCCCCGACGCCCCGGGTGCCGGCCGGCGACGAGAGCGGGGACGGTTGGGTGATCTCGCCGGATGTGGCCGGCCTACTGCTCGGGAGCCCGGCATCGACCCTGCTGACCGCGACGTTGGACCGCTGCGGCCGCATCCGCCGCGCGAACCCTCGACTCGCCGAGGCGCTGGGACGGTCGCCGGGTGCGCTCGCCGGCCTCGACGGCCGCCGACTGCTCGCCGACGAAGGATGGCCCATCGGCCGTCGGCTCCGACGCCACGTCGCGGCGGCGCTGGCGTCCGGCGGCTGGTGGACGGGCGTGCTGCCGCTTCGCACTGCGGCCGACGCCGTCCGTTGGTTCGAGCTTCTGCTGGTCGATCGGCCCGGATCACCGGACGTCCCGAGGGGCGTGGCGGCGATCGGGCGCGAAGTCTCCGACGCCCGGCTGGCCGCCGGCGAGCGGGCCGGCCTTCGACGGGCGCTCGATGCGGCGTTCGAGGATCAGCTCCGGCTCCACGCCGAGCTCGGCCTCGCCGTCGCCGAACGACATCGACTCGCCGCATCCCTCGTGCACGCCCGCGATTGCCTCCGGCTGGCACATGACACGCGGTCCGGACTCCTGCGGAGCCTCGGCCACGCGATCCGAATGCCGCTGGCCTCCCTCGTCAGCCGCGCCGATCTGCTCGTGAGCGACTCGCACCGCACGATCCCCGAAGAGTCCCGCCGGCGCCTCCTCGCCATGATCCAGGCACATGCCGAGTCGCTCGCTACCACCGTCGACGATCTGCTCGACCGGTGCCGGGAGGACGAAGGGCCCGAGTCGGGACGGATCTCGCCGAACGGGCTACTGTGCGACGCGGTGGCGGAGGTTCGGCTCGATCCGCGGAGCCGCGGCGTCCGATTCGACCTTCGGTTCGGCCGGCAGCTCCCGCCGGAGGCGACGGTCGACCGGGCGGCCGTGCGACAGCTCGTGCACGGGCTGCTCCTCCACGAGTGCGATCGGCGTGGCCGTGGCGTCGTCGAGGTCCGAGTCGACGGCGAACTCGCGCCCGACGACCGATGCACGATGACCATCCGCGTCATCCGCGCCGGACGCCGGCTCGATGCCGAGGAGCTGCGCAGCCTCCAGCCGACGCCGCCGATCGATCTGCTCGTTCACGGCCGCGATGATCCCGCCGAGGATCGGCTGGCATCGCTCGGTCGGATCGCCCGGGAGCTCGGTGGCGATCTGCAGGCCGAGCGCCGGACGGCCGCGTGCCTCGCGCTGCGGATCCCCATCGCGGCCGCGTCGGACGAGCGCGTCGCCGACGCCCCCCTGCATCCCGCGCCCGATTCCGACCGCCCGCTCGCCGGCCGCCGCATCCTCGTGGCCGAGGACTTCGCCGACCACGCGATCCTGCTCGAGGAGATCCTCCGCCGAGCCGGGGCCGAGGTCGTCGTCGTGCCGGACGGCGCCGTGGCCGTGCGCACGCTCACCGAGCCCCTCGAGGCGACCGGCCCCGAGACGGCGACACCGCCCTTCGACGCCGTCCTGCTCGACATGCTGATGCCGGTGATGGACGGGTACGCGGCGGCGCAAGCGATCCGCCATCGCGGCGTCGACCTGCCGATCCTCGCCGTCACCGCCAGCGCGATGATCGGCGCCGAGAAGGACTGCCTCGCCGCGGGATGCACGGACTACGTGCCGAAGCCCATCGACCGCGAGCTGCTCATCGATCGACTGACGTGGGCCCTGGAGCCGCGGCGTCGCGCCGCCTGAGCGCTTCCGCTCGATCCCGGCCCCGAGTTCCCTTTCCGGAGTGCCCGATGCACGAACGAACGAGACCTGACGCCACCCACCGCGCCGCGTGCCCCGAGGAGCGCAGGCCGGCCGCCTGGACGGAACCCGAGGCCCATGCAGCAGCCGTGGCCGCCCTGCGGGCCGGCGACCACGCACCGGCCCTCCGATGGCTGGCGACCGTGATGCCGAGATGGGCCGACCGACTGCGCCGCGACCATCGCGCGCTCACGGACGCCCTGGAGCCGCAGCGGATGAAGGAGGACGTGCGATGAGACCGAGACGCTTCCGAGACTGGTCGCTGTTCGCCCGGCTCGCCACCCTGCTGGTGGTCCTGCTGGGGTCTGCCGGAGCCGGCGTCGCCTTCCTGGTGGCCGACCTCGCGATGGACGACGCCACCGAGGCCCTCGTCGAGAAGGCATCGCTGCTCACCGCCAAGGCCGAGGCGGTCCGCCGAAGGCTGCACGCCGCCCGTGCCGAGCGACGGCCGGACGACGGCGTGCCGGAGACCGCGGACGCGGCGCCCGGGACGATCGCGGCCAGCCCCGCGACCGCGGACATCAATCGATTCGCGCTCGAGTCCGCGGGCGAGGGGCTCGCCGAGTCCGGGATCGAGCTTCGTCTGGTCCGCGACGGCGGATCCGGGTTGCTTGCCGGCCAGGACGCGCCGCCGGAACTCGGCGTCTCGACCGCCCCCGGCTCGTCCGAGGCCCGGCTCCTGGCCCGACTACGGCGACAGTCCGACCGAACTGGAGGGTCACCCGTCGTGCACGAGGTCGACGGGGCCACCGGCGTCGTCCGACTGGCTCGCGCCGCCGCCGCCCCGTCCCGAGGGGGGGACGGGGCTGGCCCCGGCCCGGCGACGGCGGCCTGGATCGTGACGGCCCCGCTGGATCAGGTTTGGTCGAACGCCCGCGCAAAGGTGCTCCTGCTGCTGGTCAAGGGAGCAGCCCTGGGGCTCGGCGCTCTGCTCGTGATGGCGATGGCGATGCGCTTCTGGTTCGTCCGGCCGCTTCGGACGATGACCGAGCGACTCTCGGCCATCGCCGACGGCGGCGGCGACCTCGCGTCGCGCCTCGACGAGTCCCGCGAGGACGAGCTCGGCGACGCGGCCCGGGCGGTGAACCGGCTCATGGGTGGGCTCGCGGGCACGATCGGGGCAACCCGATCCGAGACAGTGGAGCTGGGCCGCGGAGTCGATGAGGTCGCCGCGACTGCCCAGCAGCTGGCGTCCGACGCCACGGAGCAGGCGGCGAGCCTGCAGCAGATCCGCTCGGCCATCGAAGAGACCGAGCGGACCGCCCGCGAGACCGCCTCGCACGTCCGCGGCGCGGCCGAGTCGGCTTCCGGCGGGCGGCGGCAGGCCGACGAAGGCCGGAGCATCGTCACGGGCCTCGACGAGACCGCCGAGAGCATGCGTTACGCGGTGGACGACGTGGGGGGCATCATCGAGTCGATCGAGCAGGTCGCGTTCCAGACCAACCTGCTCGCCCTCAATGCGGCGGTCGAGGCGGCTCGGGCCGGATCGGCGGGCACCGGCTTCGCCGTGGTGGCGGATGAGGTGCGGTCGCTCGCGGCGGAGGCCAGCGACGCGGCGTCGCGCAGCGCCGAGCTCGTCCGAACGCTGCAGGAACGGACGGGCAGTGTGATGGACGTGACGCAGCGGGTCACCTCGTGCTTCGAGGCGATCTCGGCCGCGAGCGAGGAGGTGGACCGGGCGCTCGACCGCGTGGTCGAGCACGCGACCGACCAGGCGACGAGCATGCACGAGCTGTCGCAGGGGGTGGAGCAGCTCGACGAGGCCGTGCAGCGGAACGCCGCCGCGTCCGAGGAGCTCTCGGCCACCGCCGGCGCCTCCGCGGATCGCGTCAACGCCGTCAACGAGCGGTTCGCCGGGTTCCGACTCGAGTGAGCCGCCGCCGGCGACGGGCCGGCGACGCATCAGGGAGCCGGCGGAGCGGCGGACGGCATGAGCGTGACCATGACCGCCACTCCCGGCTGGAGCGCGGCGGCGTCCTTCGGGCGCCGTCGCGTGCGTGCGCATGCGACGCGAGCGCCGGTGCCACGCCGCGGTCGAGGGGCCATCCCGGGCATGAGCGTGGCCGGCGAACGCCGCCTCGGTGCGGGCCCGCGCGGCGACCTCCACGCCGCCGGCCGGATCGCGACCGCCCCGCCCCCCGAACGACGAACGCGGCGGCCGGTGGGGACGGCCGCCGCGTTCGCGTGGGGG
>CAYLNM010000137.1:0-11288 GCA_964385045.1 uncultured Isosphaeraceae bacterium | reverse complement strand
CAGCAGCAGCTTCATGGCGGGTCGAGGGGCGGCACGGTCGGCGGGATGCGGTCGGCGGGACGCGGCCATCCCGCCCGCCACGGACGGGGTCGCGCCCGGCCGGGACGCCGGGACCGTCCCGCCCCCCGCGCGCGACCGCGGCCGGCGATCGTACGTCGCCGGCCGCGGTCGTTCTTCGCGGTGACGCGGCCCGCCCCCCGCCGCTCGGGCGGGCGCCGGGCCCCGGGCCCGCTCAGGCCGCCTCGCTCCGCAGCGTCCCGGCGACGCCGTCGCGGGTCACGAGGAAGAAGCGGTCGGTGATCGGATACGGCAGCCGCCGGTAGTCCTGCTCCACCCGATCCTGGATCCGCGTCACGAAGTCCTCGGGGTCGGCGGAGATGGCCAGGAACATGTCCCGCGCGGGCAGGGCGACGTAGAAGTCGCCGTCGAGCTCCGGCGCGAGCCGCGGGTGCAGCGTGCCCAGCAGCAGGCGGGCGGCGTCGTAGCCGTCCTGCCGCGAGACGATCGCCGCGCGGCCGCCCTCGGACGAGTCCACGAACTGGATCTCGAGGTCGGGGGCGTAGCGGTTGAGGTTCTCGCGCGAGATGTCGTCGAGGTCGTCGGCCGAGAGGCCCCAGCGGAGCATCTGCTCGACCGTGATCGACACCGTCATCTGCGGCATGTCGAGCACGAACACGATGACCGTGTCGTTGACGAACGGCACGTGCGCGACCTGCTCGCGGTCGAGGTGCTCGAACACCGAGTCGGGCTGGATCCGCGGCATGATCCGCGGCCGCGCGACCGAGAGCGGGAGCGGCATCGACGAGAACGTGTCGCCCTCGACGAGCCGCTCGAGGTAGTTCTCGACGATCTCGACGCCGCGCTCGGGCTCGTACTGCACCATGCGGTACAGGTTCTCGAGACCGAGGTGACGGCCGTTGAGGATCAGCGACATCGGGCCGGCGAGCTCGACGTTCCGCTCCGGGAAGTTGCGGAGCAGAATGCGGGCCACCTGTTCCCCGAAGGCCTCCGGTTCGTTCGGCATGTGCGCCATGGCGAGGATCTCTCTCCGGGGCATTATCACCCCAACCCCCTGTGATGAACAGACTGCTCGCTCTTCGGGCACATTCCCCGCGCCCTTCGCACGCACCTCCGCGCCCCACCGCCCTCGGCGCGCGACCCCGTGGGATGTTCCGCCTCGGAAGACGAGGCAACGCGCGACGGTCGCGCTCCGGACGACTCCCGGACCATGCGCCGCCCCGGTGCCGGCCCGGGCGGCCGCCTCCGCCCGGGCCCGGCTCCCCGCGGGGAGCCTGGACACGGCGGACGCGAGCGTCCGACCGCGCAGGTTCCGCGCCGCGGGGAACGCCGGGCGGCACCGGACGGACGAGCCGCGCCGGTCTTCTCCGTTCCGGCGGGCCGCCACGCGACGCTCCTCCTCGGGCGTCGGTCCGGGGGCCGGCGTCCGACGCGCACGCCATTCGCCGAGCCGGGGAACGATCCGCAGCCGGATCCCGCGCGGTTCGTGGCGGTTTCGGACCAGATGGCCCCGCGGGAAGGCCTCGGGTCCGCCGCGGACGCGGCGGTCCGCCGCACCGCAGGACCGCCGCACCGCAGGACCGCCGAATCACCGGCCGGGACGACGAGGCGGGACCGGAACCGTGACCGCGCCCCGCGCGGCCGCCGATTCTCGGACCTCACGACCGGTACCATGCCCGCCATGCCCACCTCCTCCTGCCGCGTCGGGGACGTCGAGATCGGCGGCTCGTCCGCGCCCCTGACCGTGATCGCGGGCCCGTGCGTCCTCGAGGACGAGTCGACCAACCGCCGCATCGCGCTGTTCCTGCGCGACCTGTGCGGCGAGCTGGGGCTGCCGCTGATCCTGAAGGCCAGCTTCGACAAGGCCAATCGCTCGAGCGTCGACTCGCCCCGCGGCCCCGGCATCCACGAGGGCCTCGAGATGCTCGCGGGCCTCGGCCGCGAGCTCGCCGTGCCCACCACCACCGACGTCCACGAGCCGCATCAGGCCGAGGTCGCGGCCGAGCACGTCGACCTGCTCCAGGTCCCGGCCTTCCTTTGTCGCCAGACCGACCTGCTCGCGGCGTGCGCCGCGACCGGCCGCCCGGTGAACGTCAAGAAGGGCCAGTTCCTGTCCCCCGACGAGATGCGGCACGTGGTCGGCAAGCTCGAGGCCGCCGGGGCCCGCGGCATCGTGCTCACCGAGCGCGGGACCTTCTTCGGCTACGGGCGGCTCGTGAACGACTTCGTCGGGCTCGCGGACATGGCCGAGATCGGCCCGCCGACGTGCTTCGACGTCACGCACTCGACGCAGCTGCCCGGCGCCGGGCGCGGCGTGACCGCGGGTCGGCCCGAGCGGGCCCGGCACCTCTGCCGCGCCGCGGTGGCCGCGGGCGTGGACGCGATCTTCGTCGAGACGCATCCCGACCCCGCCCGCGCCCGCTCCGACGGCGCCACCCAGCAGCCCTTCGACGCCGTGGACCGGATGCTCCGCGAGGCGGTGGCGATCGAGAAGGCGCTCGCGATCGTCGCCGTCGACGCCTGAGCGAACGGGGCTCGCCCCCCGCCCGCGCGTCCCGGCTCGGCCGTGCGGCCGGGGGCTTGCGGTCGCCGTGGCCCCCGCCGCCGTGGCTTCCGGCGCCGCGCCGGCCGTCACGCCGCCGCGACGCCGCGCAAGCATTCCGTGAAGCCCCGTGCGGCCCTCCTCGGGAACGTCCGAGGATGCAGTAGCATGCCGCCGCCACGGCCGCGGGGGCCACGGGAACGGGAAGGAGGCGACCGATGGACGCCTGCATCGATCGTGCGCTGCCGGGCCCGCTCGAGCCGCTCACCGAGCTCGCGCTGGACCTGCGCTGGTGTGGCTGTCGCGACGCGATCGCGATCTGGTCGCGGCTCGACCCCGAGACCTGGACCCGTACCCGCAACGGCGCCCTGGTCCTCGCCAACGCGTCCGACGACGAGCTGGCCACCGCCGCCCGCGACCCCGCGATCCTCGCCTCGATCGAGGCGTGGACCACCGCCCGCGCGGCCGAGGGCGGATCCGGCCCGCCGCGCGGCGTCGGCGCCGCCGCGGCCGCCCACCCGCGGGTCGCCTACTTCAGCATGGAGTTCGGGCTCGACGAGTCGCTGCCGATCTACTCCGGCGGCCTCGGCGTCCTCGCGGGCGACCACCTCAAGTCGGCCAGCGACCTCGGCCTGCCGGTCGTGGGCCTCGGCATCCTCTACCAGCACGGCTCCTTCCGGCAGGAGCTGGCCGAGGACGGCACGCAGCTCGAGGCCCGGCCCTACAACGACGCGAGCACGCTGCCGGTCCGCCCGCTGCGGGACGCCGCCGGCCGCACCGTCCGGATCCGCCTGCCGCTGCCCGGTCGCGTGCTGTTCCTCCGGGCGTGGGAGGCGCGCGTCGGACGCGTCCGCCTGCTGCTGCTCGACGCGAACGACCCGATGAACGGTCCGCGCGACCGCGCGGTCACGGCCGAGCTCTACACCGCCGACCCCGAGCTCCGCCTGCAGCAGGAGCTCGTCCTCGGCTTCGGGGGCTGGCGGCTGCTCGAGACCCTCGGGATCGATCCCGAGGTCTGCCACCTCAACGAGGGCCACGCCGCGTTCGCGGTGGTGGCGCGGGCGGCCGCGTTCGCCCGCCGCCACGGCATCGGGTTCCAGGTCGCGCTCCGGGCGACGCGGGCCGGCACCGTCTTCACGACCCACACGCCGGTCGCCGCCGCGTTCGACCGCTTCCCGGTCGAGCTCGTCGCCCGCTTCGGGCGGCCCGCGATGGAGCAGATCGGCGTCGATCCGCGCACCGTGCTCCGTCTCGGCCACGGCGACGGGCCCGGGGCGCCCTTCGAGACCGCCCGCCTCGCCCTCGCCGGCGCGGGCCACGTCAACGGCGTGAGCCGCCTGCACGGCCGCGTGAGCCGTCACCTCTTCGCCCCGCTGTTCCCGCGGGTGCCGGTGGCGGAGGTGCCGATCGGCCACGTCACCAACGGCGTCGACGTACGCACGTGGATCGGCCCGGCGGCGCAGGAGCTGTGGCGGGAGGCCGGGGCGCTCGCCCCGTGGCGGCACGCGGACCGGCCGGCCGCGATCGACCTCGCGGACGTCCCGGACGAGCGGCTGTGGGCGATGCGCACCGAGGCCCGCCGCAAGCTCGTCCGCTTCGTGCGCCGCCGCATGGCCCGCTGGGCCCGCGAGCGGGGAGCGAGCGAGGAGCTCGTCCGCCGGGCCGCCGGCATCCTCGATCCCGACGCCCTGACGCTCGGCTTCGCCCGGCGGTTCACCGGCTACAAGCGGCCGACCCTCCTGCTCCGCGACCCCGAGCGGCTGCGGCGGCTGCTGCTCGATCCCGCGCGGCCGGTGCAGCTGCTCGTGGCCGGCAAGGCCCACCCGCACGACGGCCGCGGCCGCGGCATGGTCCGCGAGATGGCCCGCTTCGCCGCCGACCCCGAGCTCGCGGATCGCGTGGTGTTCCTGCCCGACCACGACATGACGATCGCGGCGAACCTCGTCGCCGGCGTCGACTGCTGGCTCAACGTTCCGCGGCGCCCGGCCGAGGCGTGCGGCACCAGCGGCATGAAGATCCTCGCCAACGGCGGCCTGCACTGCTCGGTGCGCGACGGATGGTGGGACGAGGCGTACGAGCCGGACGTCGGCTGGGCGATCGGCGACGAGGCCGAGCACGGCCCGGAGCACGACGCGGCCGACGCCCACGAGCTGCTGCGGACGCTCGAGGACGAGCTCGTCCCGATGTTCCAGGACCGCGACCACGCCGGGATCCCGCGGGCCTGGCTGACCCGCGTGCGAGCAAGCATGTCGCGCCTGACTCCGCGCTTCGATGCCTTCCGCATGGCCCGCGACTACGTCGAGGGCTGGTACCGGCCGGCCGCCGCGGCGTACCGGGCCCGGGCCGCCGGCGAGGGCCGACGGGCGGCCGAGCTGGAGGCCTCCGTCGAGCGGGCCCGCGTGGCCCTCGAGGCGGTGCAGGTGGTCGAGGTCCGCGCCGCCCCGTGGCCGCGGATGGGCGGCGGCTGGGCGTTCGTCGCCGACGTGCGGCTCGGCCCGCTCGCGGCCGAGGAGGCGACGGTCGAGCTCTACGCCGATCCCGCGACGCCCGGGGGCGACCCCCTGGTGGTGGCGATGGAGCCGGTGGCGGCCGAGGTCGACGCGCCGGAGCCGGACCTCACGCGGTTCCGGGCGGTGGTCCGCACCGACCGCCCGGCCGCGCACCTCACGGTGCGGGCCGCTCCGCGCCCACCCGCCGACCTGCTGCCGGTGGAGCGCCCCGGCCTGGTCTGGGCCGAGGGTCCGGCGACGATGGTGGATCCGGACGCCGTCGCCCCCGTGATGAACGGGGCGTCGGCCGCGTCGGCCGGCACGCCCCGCCGGGCGGGCGACGAGGTCGACGGGCCGGTGGTCTCCGTCGCCGCGTCCGGCGCTCGCGGCGGGGACGAGGCCCCGAGGGCGGTCCCCGTCCGATGACGACGGCTCCCTCGCCCCGCACCCGGGCGGGATCCGCGTCGGACGCGCCCGCCTCCGCCCGGCCCGCGCCGGCAACCCACGACCGGCGATCGCACCGGGACCCCCGCCGCGGTGAGGCGGACGAGCCCGGGCTCCACGCCACGCCCCGCTTCGGGGCGAGCTGGCGTCCCGAGCTGGACGCGTGGGACGTGCTGCTGCCGGCCCCGCGGGCCCGCTCGGTGCGGGTGTCGTTCTTCGACGACGGCGGCTGGGCCCGCCCGGTGCTCACCCGCGCCCTCACGCCGGTGTTCGGTCCCCTCGGCCGGGCCTGGTGGACGCGGGTGCCGCGCCGCGAGCTCGGCGGCGCCCGGCTCTACGGCTTCCGGGTCGACGGCCCGCGTCCCGGTGATCCCGAGCACGACCCCTTCGACCGCTTCGATCCCGACAAGCTGCTGCTGGACCCGTGGGGCCGCGGGGTGCGACTGCCGCCCACCGGGGACCGCGCCGCCGCGTGCGGGCCCGGCGACACGCTCGGCCGTGCGCCGCTGTCGCTGCTCGTGCGCGAGCCGTGGCCGGACGAGGTCGAGGGCGATCCGCTCGCCGGCGATCCGGCCAGCCCGTGGCGTCCCGCCCCCCTGCCGCCGCGTCCCGCGTCCGAGCTCCTGATCTACGAGGCCCACGTCCGCGGCTTCACGCGGCACCCCGCCTCGGGCGTGCCGCCGAAGCGGCGCGGCACCTACCTCGGCGTCATCGACCGCATCCCGCATCTCGTCGAGCTCGGCGTCACCGCGATCGAGCTGATGCCGGTGTTCGCGTTCGATCCGACCGAGCCCAACTACTGGGGCTACATGCCGCTGGGCTTCCTCGCCCCGCACGCGGGCTACGCCACCGACGGTCGGCCGGAGACCGCGCTGACGGAGTGCCGCGCGATGGTCGCCGCCCTGCACCGGGCGGGGATCGAGGTGATCCTCGACGTCGTCCTCAACCACACCGGCGAGGCCGGCGACGACGGGCCGACCACGAGCCTGCGCGGGATCGACCACGGGGCCTTCTACCTGCGGGCGGAGGACGGCCGCAGCCCCGCGGACCTCACCGGCTGCCGCAACACGATCGACGTCACGCGGCCGCTCGCCCGGCGTCTCGTCCTCGACTGCCTGCGCTGGTGGCGGGGCGCGATGGGGATCGACGGCTTCCGCTTCGACCTCGCGGCGGTGCTCGCCCGCGGGGACGAGGTGGACGCGGGCGGCACGCACCGGGCCCCGCTGATCGAGGACGTGCGCCGCGATCCGTGGCTCGCCGGCGCGCGGCTGATCGCCGAGCCGTGGGACGCCGCGGGCACCGTGATGCTCGGGCCCGCCTTCCCCGGACGCGAGTGGATGCAGTGGAACGGCGCGTACCGCGACACGGTGCAGCGCTTCCTCGCCGGGCGCCCCGGCGCCGCCGCCGACCTCGCGACGCGGGTGCACGGGAGCAGCGACCTCTTCCGCGACGCCGCCGGCAAGCCGGACGGCCACCGGCGCAGCGTGAACCACGTCGTCAGCCACGACGGCTCGACGCTGCGCGACCTGGTGAGCTACGAGCGGCGCCGGAACCACGCCAACGGCCACGCCAATCGCGACGGGCCGGACGAGTGCCGGTGGAACGGCGGACACGAGGGCCCGGGGGCGCCGGCCGCGGTCGAGGCGGTGCGGGCGCGGCAGGTGCGGAACGCCCTCGTCATCCTCCTCTGCTCCGCCGGCGTGCCGATGATCCGCATGGGCGACGAGATGGGCCAGACCCAGGGCGGCAACACGAATCCCTACCGCCTCGACGACGAGACGACCTGGCTGGACTGGAGCCGGCGGCACGCCGACGCGGGGCTGCTCCGCTTCGTGCGGCGGCTCGCGGCCTGTCGCCGGAGCCTGCCCGCGATCACCCGCCCCGGGCCGTGGGAGGAGGACGTCGCGTGGCTGGGGCCGGACGGACCGGCCGACTTCTCGGCCGCGGCGCGCACGCTCGGGTGGCGGGTGCGGGCCGGCGGGCTGCCGGGGCCCGACGTGTGCGTCCTGCTCAACGGCGACGACCGGCCGCACGCGTGGCGGCTGCCGGAACCGCGGCCCGGCGGCTGGCGACGCCTCGTCGACACCGCCCGCCCGTCGCCGGCGGACGTGGTCGACCCGGGCGAGGCGATGCCGCTCCCCGAGCCCGCGCTGGAGCTCGGCGCCCGCTCGTCGGTGGTGCTGCTGTCCGGCCCGCGGGCCCAGCGGCCGGGCGACGCGCCGTCACGGTCCGCCGGGACCGCGGAGCGACGGTCGTGAGCGGCGCCGGGCCCGGACACGTGGACGCGTCCGGCGCGGCGGCGCTCGGATCGGTGCGCGACGCGCCCGCGCTCGACCGGCTCGCCGCCCTCGCGGGCATCCGGCGGCACTTCCGCGATCAGCTCGGCGTGGACCGCACCAGTCCGGACGACGCGGTGCTGGCGACGCTCGCCGCGCTCGGACACGACGTCGACGGCCCCGGCGGCGTGGAGGGGGCGCTGGAGGCGGGCCGGATCGCGGCGCACCGACCGACGACGGAGGCCGTCGCGGTGGCGTGGCTGGGCGAGCCGAGCCGGGTGACGGTGCGGGTCCCGGCGGCGATCGCCCGGGCGACGGCGGCGGCCGACCCGGCCGCGGCGTGGCGGCTCCACGACCTCGCCCCGCTCGCCGACCCGGAGCTCGACCGGGACGCCGCGCCGCGCGTCCGGCCGTGGATGGGCCCGGTCGCCCCCGCCGAGGAGGACGGCCGGCCGCCCGCGACCCCGGGCGTCGACGAGCCGGCGGTGCCGATCGTGCTCGAGCTGCGGCCGGCGGACGGGCCCGGCCCCGGCGACGGTCCGCATCCGTGGTCCGGCGCGATCGGCGCCTGGCGCGGCACGCTGATGCCCGCCGCCGACGTGGTCGGTGCGGCGGCGGCCCGGGCGGCGACGATCCGGCTCGACCTGCTCGTCGCCCCCCCGCGGGTCCCGCGTCCACCGCGGCCGTGGCTCGGCCTCTTCGCCCCGGTGCACGCGCTGCACGACGGCGTGGACCCGCCGCCCGGGCCCGGGCACGCGGGGCATCTCCGGCGGCTCGCGGACTGGGCGGCGCGCTCCGGCGTCGACCTCGTCGCGACGCTGCCGCCCTTCTGGCGCTTCGTCGACGGCGGTCCGGGAGAGCCGTTCGAGCCCAGCCCCTACGCCCCGGCGAGCCGGCTGGCGTGGGACGAGACGCTGATCGACCCCGCGCTGGTGGCCGAGCGACTGGGCGCGGGCGCCCCCGCGCTCCCCGGCGGCTCGTCGGTGGGCGGCCCCCCGGCCGGCGCCGAGGCGGACGTGCGCGGCCGGTTCGTCGACTGGCGGCGCGAGGCGGACCGGACCCGGCCGTGGCGGCAGGCGATCGGCGACGCGGTCGGGAGGCGGGAGCGGCTGCGGGCGGCGCGGGACGCCTGGCTCGCCGCCCATCCCGACGTGGCCGCGGGCGTGGACCGGGTGGCGGACCGCGCGAGCCACGACGCGAGCGGACCGGAGGCGGCGCGCCGGCGCGACGCCGCCTTCCGGCGCCACGCCGCGGCGCAGTGGCTGGCCGCCGAGTCGCTCGCGGCCGCGGCCGCGGGTCCGGCCGCGCGGGGCGGAGGCATCGGCGTCGACGTGCCGGTGGGCGTGCATCCGGACGGCCCCGACGCGGCCCGGTTCCCGGGAGCGTTCCTGACCGGAGTCGCGGCGGGCGCACCGCCCGACGCGCTGTTCACCGGCGGGCAGGACTGGGGCTTCGCCCCGATGCACCCGGGCGGGGCGGCGGCGGACGGCGCCGACCTGATGCGGCGGACCTTCGCCCACGCGGCGGCGGCCGGGCGCCTCGTCCGCATCGACCACGTCATGGGGCTCAACCGGATCTACTGCATCCCGGCGGGAACGCCCGCCACGCAGGGGCACTACCTCCGGCAGCCGGCCGAGCCGCTCGCGGCCGCGGTGGCGATCGCGGCCCACCGGCGCGGCTGCACGGTGGTGGGCGAGGACCTCGGCACCGTCCCCCCCGAGACCGAGGCGATGCTCGAGCGGCACGAGCTGCTCGGGATGCGGGTCGCGCAGTTCGAGCTGCCGCGCGAGGAGCATCACGCGCTGCCGGCCTCGCCCCCCCGCACCATCGCGAGCGTGAACACCCACGACACCCCGACCTTCGCCGGGCACTGGGCGGGCCGCGACTCGGCCATCCTCCTCGCCGCGAACGTCGTCGACGCGGCGGAGCGGGCGGATCGCGACGCGGGGCGGGCGGCGGAGCTCGCGGGGCTGCGGGCGTCGCTGGCCCGCGCGGGGCGCCTCGGCGCCGGCGCGGACAACCGCTCCGGCGAGGGGGCCGGGGCCGCCGGGGCCGCGGAGCTCGCCGAGCTGCTCGACGGGCTGCTCGCGCACCTCGCGGCCGGGCGGGCCGACGTGGTGATGGTCGCGCTGGAGGACCTGTGGCTCGAGACCGAGCCGCAGAACGTCCCCGGCGTCACGCATGCCTTCCCGGCGTGGACGCGGATCGCCGCCCGCGGCCTCGACGCGATCCGGGCCGGCGACGCGGCCGAGCGGCTCGCACGGCTCGCGGAGATCCGGGCCGCGTCGGGGACCGACGCGGACTGAGGTCCGCCGCCGCGAACGAGCCGGCCGCGGCGTCGAGAGCCGCCGCGCCCGGCTCAGTAGTTGGGCGTCGGGGGCCGGTAGTCGGCGACGTCGATCGTGCGGAACCACTCGATGGTGCGGGCGAGGCCGTCGCGGAGCGGGATCCGCGGCTCCCAGCCCAGCTCGCGGCGGGCGAGATCGATCACCGGCTTGCGCTGCAGCGGGTCGTCCGCCGGCAGCTCGCGGGCCCGGACGATGCTCGAGGAGGAGCCGGTGAGCTCGACCACCAGCTCGGCGAGCTCGCGGATCGTGAACTCGCCGGGATTGCCGAGGTTGACCGGACCGGTGAAGGGGTCGTCGGCCGCCCCCGCGCGGAGGATCCCGTCGACGAGGTCCTCCACGAAGCAGAACGAGCGGGTCTGCGAGCCGTCGCCGTAGATCGTGATGTCGGTGCCGTTGAGGGCCTGCCGGATGAAGTTGCTCACCACGCGGCCGTCGAAGGGGTGCATCCGGGGGCCGTAGGTGTTGAAGATGCGGACGACGCGGATCGCCACCCCGTTCTGCCGGTGGTAGTCGAAGCACAGCGTCTCCGCCGCCCGCTTGCCCTCGTCGTAGCAGGCCCGCGGTCCGATCGGGTTCACGTTGCCGCGGTAGTCCTCGGCCTGCGGATGCACCTCGGGATCGCCGTACACCTCGCTCGTCGAGGCGTGGACGACCCGCGCCCCGGTGCGCTTGGCGAGCCCGAGGACGTGGATCGCCCCGAGCACCGACGTCTTCATCGTCTTGATCGGGTTGAACTGGTAGTGCCCGGGGGCGGCCGGGCACGCGAGGTTGTAGATCTCGTCGACCTCGAAGAAGATCGGATGCGTGACGTCGGCCCGGACGAGCTCGAAGTTCGGCCGACCGAGCAGGTGGGCGACGTTCGACTTCTGGCTCGTGAAGAAGTTGTCGAGGCAGATGACGTCCTCGCCCCGCTCGACGAGGCGATCGCAGAGATGGGAGCCGAGGAACCCGGCCCCGCCGGTCACGAGCACGCGCTTGATCATGGCGGCAGAGGGTAGCGGGGGCGGCCACGGTGCGCGGACCGTCTCGGGACGCGGCGCCGGTGGACGTCGGAAGCGCGGCGCGAGCGGCGGCCGGACCGTGGCTGCCGCGGCGACGGCGGACTCCGTGGCGGATGGGGCGGCGGATGGGGCGGCGGATGCGGCGACGGCGGGGCCGGCCGGACCGGCGG
>CAYLNM010000136.1:0-11329 GCA_964385045.1 uncultured Isosphaeraceae bacterium | reverse complement strand
GGGGCCGGCGGCAGCCGCGGGGTCGGCCGCGGGGTCGGCGGCGGGGCCGGCGGCAGCCGCGGCCGCAGGCACGCCCGGCATCGCCGCCGGGGTCACGGCCTCCGTGGACGGCTCGTGCGCCGAGCCGTCTTCCGCCTGCAGCGCGGGGCCGGCGCCGAACGCGGCGAGCACCACGGCGGCGACCGGGAGGAGGGCGGGAGCGGCGAGACCGGGACGGGCGAGGGGCATGGGCGGACTCCGGGCGAGCGACGAATGCCGGCAGTATGCGGCGTCCACGTTGCCGTCGGGTGAAGGCCACGCCAGGCCGCCGGTCGGCCGGGCACGGGCCGCCCCGCAGGCCGGGCGGGGAAGCGACCCGGCCTCCCCCCGCTCCGCCCGGTGCGCGGGGATGCGGCGACCGGCTGAGCCGTAGCACGGAGCGAGCCTTCGCGGAGCCGTCGCCATGCCCACGCCTCACCGCCGAACCGTCGCCCTTCGCCTCCGCCCCGCACCGCCCGTGCCGCCTCCGCCGCCTCCCGCCCCGCCCCGGGGACGGTCGGCGCCATGCCGCCGGCCCTCGAGCGGGACGCGCTTCGCGCGAGCGGTCCTGGCCGCCGGTCTCGCGGGGGCCTGCCTCGCGGGGGCGGGGATCGCGTCGGCCGTCGCCGGGTCCCCCGCCGGACTCGCCCGGCCGGCCGGACCGAACGGACCGGCCGCGACGCCGGCCCTCGGCCTCGTCGCGGCGGCGTCCCGCCCGCCCTGCTCCGGCGATCGGCCCGCCGCCACGCCTCGGCCGACCCCGATTCGCCCGCACACGACGGTCGATCGGGGGCCGACCGTCCTCACGATCGATCCCACGACGACCGATCCCGCGATCGAGGACGTGGACCTCCCGAACGCGGAGGGGTTCCTGCGTCACCATCTCGTCGCCCTCGACCCCGCCGCCCCGTCGACCGGCCGTCTGTTCCTCTGGCTTCCCGGGACCGGCGGCGCGCCGACGCAGTACCAGGCGATCACCCGACTGGCGGCCCGTCTCGGCTACCACGCGGTGGGCCTGGTCTACGACAGCTGGCCGTCGATCAACGCCATCACCACGCAGGTGCCCGACCCCGAGCTTCCCGAGAGGCTGCGACGCGAGCGGATCTTCGGCGAGTCGCGCACGCCGATCATCGAGGTCGACCGCGCCAACGGCATCCGCCACCGGCTGATTCGTCTGCTCCAGCATCTCGACGCCGGCCGACCGGCGGAGGGCTGGGACACGTTCCTCACCGCCGACGAGGATGTCGACTGGAGCCGCGTGGTCGTGGGCGGCCACTCGCAGGGCGCGGGGCACGCCGCGTACCTCACCCGCCGAGTCGCGCTCGCCGGCGCGATGATGCTCGCCGGCCCCGGCGACTTCGTGGCCGGATCGGGGCCCGCGCCGTGGCTGTTCGAGCCCGCGGCCACGCCGCCCGCGCGGATGTTCGGGCTCGTGCACGCCGACGATCCGCCCGCCGCCGGCATCATCCTGACCCAGACGATCCTCGGCCTCGCCGGCGAGGGGCCGGTGCAGAACGTCGACGGCCTCCCGGTGTCGGCCCTCTCGTCGCACATGCTCTGGAGCGACGTCGATCCCGGCCATGACAATCCGCACTCGGCGGTCGCGGCGGACGAGTGGCTTCCGCTCGACGAGGCCGGTCGCCCCGTCTATCTCGCGGCGTGGACCTTCATGCTCCGCGAGCTCGCGCGAGGCGCCGAGACAGACGCGGGGAGCTGAGCCCGGACACGCTCTCCGCGGCTCTCGGCCGGCGGCCGGTCCGCGGGTCGCATCCGCGCGCATGCCGCCCCCTCCGCGGCGTCGCCGGCCGCGGGCCCGAGCGGCGGCGGCCCGTCAGAATCGCACCTCCACGCCCAGGATGAAGTTGATGCCCGGCTCGTTCACGCCCGAGCCGTGGATCCGGTAGTCCTCGTCGGTGAGGTTCTCGAGCGCGGCGGTCACCGTGAGGCCGTGGTCCGCCCGCCAGCCGCCGCGAAGGGTGTAGACCGCGTAGCCGGGCGTGCCGCCGGGCGGGATCCGCTGGGTGTCCGAGATGTCGCGCGAGGACAGCTCGTCCTGCGTCTCGGCGAGCGTCGCGAGGCCCTCGACCCAGAAGCGGCGATCGGGCGCGTCCCACCGCAGCGAGACGCGGCCAGTGGTGGGCATGAGCCGGCTCAGCGGCTCGCGCACGAGGACGGCGTCGGACGTGGGAAAGGTGTCGACCTCCCCCTCCATCCAGCTCAGCGAGCCGCCCAGCGTCCATCCCCGATGCAGCTCCCACGACGCCCCGAGCTCCACCCCCTGCACGAAGCCCGAGCCGCTGTTGCGCTTGGTCACCTCCCGGTCGCCCTCCACGAGATTGCCGGTGGGCTGCCGAATGATCAGGTCGTCGATCTCGGTGCGGTAGTAGGCGGCCTCGGCCGCGAACGTGTCGGTGCGATACCGCACCCCGCCCTCGAAGGCGAGGAATCGCTCGGGCTCGAGGCCCGGGGCGGGCGTCTCGATCTCGTCCGACCGCGCCGTGTCGAGCCGCGTGAGATCGGAGAGGTTCGGGGCCCGGAAGCCCTGCGACACGCCGCCGAAGAAGCCGAGACCCTCGGTGCCGGCGGGCGTCCAGACCGCCCGCGCGCTGCCCACCAGCGCGTCGAAGTCCTCGGTGATCGACGTCGGGTCGCCGGTCTCGGGGTCCTGCACCCGGCCCGCGTCGGCCCGGGCCCACGTCCAGCGTCCGCCGAGGAAGAGGTCCAGGTCCTCGCCGATCGGGATCTCGTTCTGCACGTACGCCCCGACGAGGTCGTAGGTCGCGTCGTCGGCCACCGGCCCCTGGATGCGCACCGCCGAGATCGAGCCGTCGGGGGCGAAGTCGGTCCGGAAGGAGTCCACCTCGTCGCGGTACCACTCGACGCCCCAGGTCAGCCGGCCGATCGGCGTGACCGAGCCGAGCTGCGCCCAGACGCCGATGGTGTCCACGTCGAAGCCCTGCACGTCGCGGCGGCCGTCGGCCCGCACCCGGTCGCGCTGCTCGGCCTGGGTCTGGTACGAGAGGCTGACGACGGCCGAGTCGATGGCGCCGCCGAGGTCCTCGGCCCGCAGCTGGGCGTAGGTGAGGTCCCGGTTCTGGTCGAGCACCCGTCGCTGCTCGTCGCCCAACGTCGTCCCCGCGAAGCTGCGGCCGAAGACCGTCCGGTGCGTACGCCAGGCGTCGTCGATGTCCACCCGCTGGTGGGCCACCACGAGCCGCACCCCCTCGTCGATCCGCCACTCCAGCTTCGCGTCGAAGTCGAGCTCCTCGTAGCCGGTCCGGGGGAGCCGGCCCCGGCCCGTCTCGAGGTCGCCGTAGTCACGGAAGGTCCCGCCGACGAGCAGCCCGACCGTGCCGTCCTGCACGATCTCGACCGAGCCTCGGTAGGTGTGCGAGCGCTCGGCGGTGGAGAGCCGGTAGAAGCCGCGTCCGCCGACGTGCAGCCCCTCGCCCGCGAGCAGCGGACCGGTGGTCAGCACGTTCACCGTCCCGCCGATCGCGTCCGAGCCGTACAGCACCGACCCCGGTCCCTTCACCACCTCGAGCCGGTCGATCGAGTACGGATCGATCGTGTTCCAGTACTGGTTCGGGCCGTCCCGGAAGACGGAGTTGTTGAGGCGGATCCCGTCGATCAGCAGCAGGTTCCGGAAGCCGGTGAAGCCGCGGATGAACGGCGAGCCCTGCCCGTGACCCGTCTTCTGCACCATCACGCCCGGCAGCTCGTCGAGGGCCTCGGGCAGCGTGCGTGGCTGCTCCTCGAGGATGTCGGCCGCCGTGATGAGCGACGTCAGCGACGGCGCCTGCTCGAGCCGGCGCGGCCCGCGAGTGGGCGTGACCACGAAGGGCTCGAGGTCGACGATCTCGTCCTCGGCCGGGTCCGGGGCCGCCGCCTCGCCCGGAGCACTGGCGGCACCGGACCCCGCCTCCGCCGCGGCCTCCGCCGCGGCCTCCTGCGCGCCGGACGACGGCGGCTCGCCCGGCGCTGCGGCGTCGACCGACGGCGGCTCGTCGACGGACCGGCCGGTCGCGACCGTCGCGGCGGCGACGGCGAGCGTGGCGGCGAGGAGCGCGAGGCGGCCACGAGGCCGCGGTGCGGATGTGCGATGCTTCGACATGTCGGTGCCCTTCCTGCCGGATCCCCCGAGGCCTTCCCGTCGCCGTGACGCGGCGAGCCCGGATCCGGACGGGACGGAACGTACCCGCCCGGAACGCGACGATGGACCGGGTGGGCCAAAAAATCGGCGCCGGCCCATCCGCCGCGGCGGTCTGGCATCGACCGCGCGTGAACGGGCCAGCGAACGGGCGGTGGGCGGACCGCCGTGCGTCGTCACCCACGCCCCCGGGGCGGCCGATCAGTCCTCCGTCGTCCGCCGCGCGAGCAGGAACGCCCGCAGAGCGTCGAGCCGGTCGGTGTTCACGAGGTCCACCCCCGCCTCGAGCAGCACCCGCCACACCTCGGGCCGCTCGGGCGTGGCCCAGAACCGCACGCGGCGCCCGGCGGCGTGCGCCGCGGCCACGATCTCGTCGAGCCGCGTCCGCTGCGGCTCGGGCATCGGACCGTCCCCCAGCCAGAAGAACGCGTCCCACCAGGACGCGCTGATCAGCGGCATGAAGTGCGGCGGGTCGTCCGATCCGAGGTCGCCCAGTCGTCCGTCGACTCCGGCGTACCGCACGGGCTGCGTGCGCATGAGCGCCACCGGTCGTCCGCCCGAGATCACCGCGTGCACGGCCCCGGGCGACACCCGTCCGTCCCGGACCACCGTGAGCATCGGCGCGTGGGCGGCGAGGGCGCGGTGCACCGCCTCGTAGGTCGGCCGCGCGGACGACTTGATGTCGATCAGCAGGATCAGCGGACGGTCGGCGGGCTGACCGGGCAGGACGCGGCCGCCGAGTCGTTCCCACCGGGCCCGCAGCGGCCCGAGGTACAGCCGCTCGAGGGTGCGCCCCGGCACGACCTCGTCGCGGTCGTGGGCGACGAGCAGCTCGCCGTCGACGAGATGCACGTCGGCCTCGACGCTCATGAACCCGCGGTCGAGGGCATCGAGCAGCGGCCGCGGGTGCTCGTAGTCGTTGTGGGCATGGGCCCGGAGCAGGAGGGGTGCGGGGGCCTCCAGGTCCTCCGCGACCGACGGCGGCGGAGCCTCCCGCGACGGGGGCGTCGCGGGCGGGATGGGTGGCGCGGGCAGCGCGGGAGTCGCCGGAGTCGCGGGCGTCGCGGGCGTCGCGGGCGTTGCAGGCGTTGCGGGCGTTGCGGTCGTCGCGGGTGTCGCGCCCGGCATGGTCGTCGCGGGCACCGCGGCCGGCGCGGGCCCCATGGCCGTCGCGGACGGGGTCGACGGCCGCGGACTGCAGCCCACGCCGACCATGATCGTCAGCGCCGCCGCCCCCAACGGCCGGATCCTCGCGCGATCATCCCCGGCCGTGCCACGGCTCCCCCGTCGGTCGCCTCGGTTCCGTGATCCTCGCCGCATCCGAACCCCTCCGCGTGAAGTCCGGCCGGGCCCGGGACCCGCGGCGCGAGCCTCTCCGCGCGTCCACGCCCCGACGCTCGGGGCGTGCGGGACCGGGCCGTCGACCGTCCATCGTGGCGATGCGGAGCGGAACGCTCAAGTGGAATGGTGGCTCACCGGCTCGTTCGCCGGCGACGCGTGCGTCGCCGGCGGCGTGGCACTCGCACGGCCGGCTCCGTTCGGCGCCGCGGGCGCCGGCCCGCCTCGGCCGAGCCCCACCGCCGCCGCCTCGCCGTTCGCGGGCCGCGATCCGCCACCGTCGAGCCCGTTCCGCACGGCGACGGCCAGGCGGCCGGCTCGCACCGCGGTGCTCGCCAAGCGGAGACTGCGCTTCGGTCCGAGGAGCCCGACGACGCAGATCACCCCCCCGGCGACGGCGCCCGGGTTCCGGGCGACCAGCCGCGCGGCGCGGTCGCCCCAGTCCGCCCGCGGGGCGTGCGGACGGGCACCGTCCGACTGCGACGACGGCGGGTCCCCTGCCGCCGCGCCGTGGCGCCCATCAGCGGACGGCAGATCGCCGCGCACCTCACGGCGGGCGGCGGCCGCCTCCGCTCGCACCGGCAGCGGGATCGCCGAGCGATGCACCGCGTGCTCGAGGCGCCACCACGCGATCGCGACCCACGCGAGGCCCACGAGCAGCGCGACGGCTCCCGCGAGCCCGACCGCCGCGATCCAGCCCACCGTCGCGGCGAGGGCCGCGGTGGCGGCGGTGGCGATCGCCGCGAGACCCGCCAGGGCCACCACGCCGCCCGCGGCCAGGAGGCCGCTCCAGCCGACGCCGCGCCGGGCCCGCTCCAGCAGCCCCCGGCCCTCGGCGCGGATCAGTCGCCCGCTGCCGAGACCGATCGACCTGAGACGATCCAGCACGCCGAATCACCGACCGCCGAGGACGCGGCCGACGAGGAGTCCGACGCCGAGGCTCGTCAGGACCGCCGCCGTGGGATGGCGGCGGACGACGCCGCAGGCCCGCGTGTAGACCTGCTGGGCCTGCTCGCCGCCCTCGCGGGCCAGCTCGGCCGCCCGCTCCGCCTTGCCCTGCACGATTCCGCCGGCCTCCTCCGCCACGCTGCGGGCATCGGTGCCGATCTCACGGATGCCGCGCGAGGCGGCGTCGGCGATCTCGGCGGGGTCCCGTCGGATGCCGCGATCGTCGTGCGTCGGGACGTGCCCGGTGTGATGATGCGACTCGCCGGTGACGTGACTCTGGTCCGGGGTCATGTGGATCCTCCCTGTTCCCGTGAGCGACTCGGCTCCCCGTGCCGGGGAGCGGGCGGGACGCGCGTCCCGCGTCGAGGTGGAACGGTCGCCGTCCAGGCTGAGCCCGCGGTGCCGTCCCGCTGAATCCACCTTCACCCGGCGCCTCACGTGGACGCTCACATGCGGTCCGCCGTGCGCGCGGCTGCCCCCGGCCGCGCGATCGCGCATCATGTCGCGAGCCGGGCGGGCGTTTCGACCCGGCCCGAGATCCGGAGCATCCCCATGTCCGATTCGAAGGCCCTGCGCCGTCTCGCCCTCGGGCTCGCCGCCGGCGACAGCCTCGGCAGCACCACCGAGTTCGTGTCCCCCGACGCCGTACCCGGCGTCCTCGAGTCCGTCGCCGGAGCCGGCTGGCCCTTCCGCCAGGTCGGCGGCGGGGCCCTCGCGTGGCCCGCCGGCGCCGCCACCGACGACACCGACATGGCCCTCTGCCTCCTGCGGAGTCACGCCGCCCACGGCACGCTGCCGCCCGGCGACGTGCTGAGCCGCTTCCGCGGCTGGCTCGACTCCGATCCGCCCGACGTCGGGCACACGACCCGCACGACCCTGCGGGCGGCCCGCGCCGACGATCCGCACGACGCCGGACGGCGGCACTTCCGGGAGCGCCCCCGCTCGGCCGCCAACGGCTCGCTCATGCGCAACGGCGTCGTCGCCGCGATGACGGACTCGGCCGACGAGGCGTGGCGGCTGACGCTGGTGCACGGAGCCATCACGCACTACGCCCCGCTGCCGGTGCTGTGCTGCGCCGTCCAGACGGACCTCGTGCGACGGTGGCTCGCGGGCGAGGACCCGCTGGCCGAGGCGGGGTGGCTCGAGTCCATGCTCGCCCGGTGGCGGGCGTGGCTCGACGCGGCCGCGAACGACGATCCGCTGGTGGCGGCATGGGCCGAGGAGACCGCCCCCCATCGCGCGGCGGCGACGGACGAGCTGCTCGCGGCCGAGCTCGACCCCGACCGCTTCGACCCCTACGCGACGCCGATGGCCGGGATCGCGGGCTGGTGCCTCCTCACGCTGCAGGTCGGCGTCTGGGCCGCGGCGTGGGCGACCCGCGGCGAGCCGGTGCCGGCCCCGGCCCGGCTGCCCCGCACCGTGATCGACCGCGCGACCGGAACCCGGGTGCTCGCCGCCGTCGCCCTCATCGGTCACGACGCCGACACGTACGGGGCGACCGCCGGGCCGATGGTGGCCGCAGCGGCGGGCGACGTCCCGGAGGAGCTGCTCGAGGGCCTCGCCGCCCGGCCCGAGATCGAGCGGCTCACGGACGCGGAGCCGGCGAACGACTGACGGCGTCGCCGGTCCGCCCGGCCGCCAGGCCGCTCGGCCGCTCGGCGACGCGGCCACCCGCAGTCACGCGGCCACACGGCCGCCCGGCCGCCCAGTCGCTCGGCGACGCGGCGACGCGGCCGCCCGGCGACCCCGGCAGCCGGCGAGCCCGTCACCCGGGCACCGGCCCCCGGCCACCGCTCCCCGGCCACCGCTCCCCGGCCACCGCACCGTGCGCGATAGCATCACGCGCGACGGCCCGCCCACCGTCGCCCGGAGGAGGATCCCATGACGAGCACCCGTCCTCGCGCCGCCACCCCCGCGGCTGCGGCGATGCCGCTTCGCTCCGTCGCCCTCGCCGCCGCGCTGCTCGTGGCCGCCACCATGCTGGCACCCGGCGCCGCCCACGCCGCCCACGCCGCCCAGCCGCGGTCGCCCGGCGACGAGACCCTCCCGGGGGACCCGCCGGACGGCTGGTGGGAGGCCCCCGACCATCCCACCGGCTTCTACTTCCGGGCCACCGGCGGCTGGTTCGACCCGCAGTCCGACGCGCTGCGGCGCGACGGCTCGGGCCCCGTCGGCACCGACGACGGGTTCGGCGGCTCGCTCGCGGTGGGCTGGCGCGACCTCACGCAGCCGATCGCCTTCGAGTTCGAGTACGGCTACCGGCAGGTCGAGACCGACGTGTTCATCGATCCCGACACCATGCTGCTGGCCGACAACGAGCTCGATCTCCACACGCTGTCGCTGAACCTCATGCTCGACGCCCCGAACCTGATCGGGCCGGTGGGCCTCTACGCGGGCGGCGGCATCGGGGCCCGGCTCGGCCAGGTCCGCGTCCGCTCGATCGACATCGAGGAGCCCGAGGAGCCGACCACCACCATCTCCGGCGAGGGCTTCCTGTGGCAGCTGATGGCCGGCGTCACCGTCGAGGTGGCTCCCAATGCCCAGCTCCACGCGGGCGTCCGCTGGTCCGACGGCGGCACCATCGACGAGGGACCGCTCCGCTACGACACCGAGGCCCTGGCGATCGAGGTGGGGTTCCGGCTGTACTTCTGAGCCCTCCCCTCCCCCGAGGCCCCGCCCGGGTCGATTCCCGGACCGATCGGCCCCGGACGCCCCGCGTCCCGGCCGCGCCACCGCACCCTCGCCTCGATCCGGGAACCGGCGACTGCTCTTCGCCGCGAGGAGCTCCTTACACTCGTCTCCGATGGCTCGACGGCTCCTCGCCATTCCGCTGCTCTGGCTCGTCGCGGTGCACGCCCTCCTGGGCGGCACCGGCGGCCTGACCTCCGTGTGCTTCGGCGGCCATCACCACCACGAGCACGAGCACCACGCGCATCACACGGCCGATCCGACCGCGGCGATCGGCCACTGCCCCCGCGGCGCCGGCGGCCCCGGCCTCGTGCTGGCGGACCTCGTGACCGAGGAGTGCACCTGCCCGCACCTGCCGGTCGACGTGCCGGACCTCCGGGTCGCCGACCGCGACGAGGAGGACCGATCGCACGACGGGACGACGGCCGTCGCGGACGCGGGCCTGCTCGCGGTGCCCTTCGACGTCACGGTGCCCGCCGGCCGCGGCCCGCCCGCCGCCGCCGACGACGACGCGGTCGTCCGCCGGCACCGCCTGCTCGTGGTCCGGACGACGCGGCTGCTCATCTGACTCGTTCCGTCCCCACCGACGCGTGACCCGCGCCGCGGCCTTCGCCGTGCGCCGCCGGTCCCCGCTCGTCCGGTCTCCCGACGGAACGCCCCCATGCATCCCTCCCCCCGCCGCCCGTCGCGGCGGCACCTCCCCCGGTCCCGGCCCGTGCCGGCCGCGTCGCGCTCGTCGATCGCCCGGATCGGCCCCGCGGCCGGCGCGGGGCTGGTCGCCGCGATCCTGCTGGGCGGGTGTCGCGCGTACGCGCCCGCCCCGCTCGACCTCGAGGCGCACGCGGACCTCGTGGCGACGCGGCTCGACCGGCCCGCGCCGGTGATCGAGCTGATCGACCGCCTCTCCGCCGCCGGCGCCGCGGTGCCGGATCGCTTCGACCCCTCCGACGGCCTGTCGATGGCCGAGGGCGAGGTCTTCGCCCTCGTCCACGCCCCGCACCTGCGGCTCGCCCGGCTCGAGGCCGGCGTCGCCCGGGCCGGGGCCGAGCACGCGGGCCGATGGAGCGACCCCGTCTTCGGCTTCAGCCTCGAGGAGGTGCTGAGCGGCGGCGCGCCCTCGGCCTTCGGCCTGACGCTGGAGCTCACCATCCCCGTCTCGGGCCGGCTGGCGGTCGAGCGCGACCGCGCGTCGGCGGCCCTCGACGCCGAGCTCGCCCGCATCGCGGCCCGCGAGTGGGACACGCGGGCGCGGGTCCGCCGGACGTGGGTCGCCTGGAGCCTGGCCCGCGAGCGCGTCGACGTGCTCCGCTCGCTGGTGGACGAGATCGAGCGGCTCGCCGACGTGGCCGACCGCGTCGAGGCCGCGGGCGAGATCGGTCGCACCGAGGCCCGCCTGCTGCGCCTGGAGCTCGACGCCCGCCGCGCCGCGGTGATCGCGGCCGAGCTCGAGGCCGACACCGTGCACCTCGAGCTGCTGGCCCTGCTCGGACTGCCGCCGGACGCGGACGTCGAGCTGCGGCCGACCGCCGCGGTCCCGGATCCCCCGGATGCCCCGGATGCCTCGGATGCCCCGGATCCCCGGGCCCCCGCGGACGTCCGCGGGCGGCTCGTCGCCGCGAGTCCCGAGCTCGCGGTGCGGCGGGCCGAGCACGCCGTGGCCGAGCAGCAGCTCCGCCTCGAGATCCGGCGGCAGTACCCCGACCTCACGATCGGCGGCGGCTACGGCAACGAGGACGACGACCGCCTGCTGCTCGGCGTCTCGGTCCCGGTCCCCTCGCTCGACGCCAACCGGCGGGCGATCGCGGAGGCGGAGGCCCGCCGCCGCGTGACGCGGGCCGGCGCGGAGACGACCTTCGAGCGGCTCGTCGGGGAGCTCGCCCGGGCACGCCGCCGGCTCGAGGCGGCGGGGCGACAGCGGGAGCAGTTCGAGGCCGCCATCGTTCCGTCGCTCGCGTCCCAGTCCGCCGATCTCGCGCGGCTCGCCGAGATGGGCGAGCTGGACGTGCTCCTGCTGCTCGACGCCCTCACCCGGCGGGGCGACGCCGCCCTCCGCGTGCTCGAGCTGCGGCAGGCCGAGTCCGAGGCCCGCATCGAGATCGCCCGCCTGCTCGGCCCCGAGCCCCCGGCCGTCACTCCGTCCGCCGGCGATCCGCCCGGGGCGCTGGATCAGTCGGAGCACCGAGTGGG
>CAYLNM010000135.1:0-11425 GCA_964385045.1 uncultured Isosphaeraceae bacterium | reverse complement strand
AGCTCGTCGCCTCGCGCTCCTGCTCGACCGGGCCGGCCGCACCGCCGCGGCCGCCACCGCGGCCCGGGACGCCCTCGCGATCGACGCCGCGAAGGTGCTCGATCCCGCCAAGCAGCTCGCCCCGCCCGACCGGGCCGAGCTCGAGCGGATCGCGGGAGCAGGCGATCCCTGACCGACGGGGGCCGGTTCGGCGAGCCGGTGCCCTTCGGCTGCACGCGGTGCCTGTCGGACGCCCTCTGCCTGTCCGGCGACCGCACGAGCCCGCAGGCCGCGGTCGGCATGGTGCACGCCTTCCTCGACACGCCCTTCGAGAGCGGCCGGCACGAGCGGCGGGTCGCGAAGATCACGGCGATCGAGGCGGGGCGGGATCCGGCGACGGCGTGAGGGCTCGGCGCGCGACGCGGCCCGCGACGGAGTCCCGAGGGTCCGTCGCGGGCCGCGGTTCGTTGCCGGCGGCGGTCGCGCGCCGGCTGCGAGGCCCCGATCAGGGCTGCGCGCCCACGAGGTTCAGGGCGTCGATGCACGCCGCCGCCTTCACCGGATCCCAGTTCGCCCGCTGGAGGCAGTCCAGCACGCTCTGCGGCGGTGCGATCATCGACCGGCGGATCACCGCGCACGGTGGGGCTCCCTGCACGAAGCAGGCGTCGAAGGTGTTCAGGATCCCGAGGATGTCCTGGAAATCGGTGTCGCCGTCGCCGTCCACGTCGCCGGGACACGGTGAGGGCGGGAAGCTCGCGAGGTCGCAGAAGTCGGCGTAGGGATCGCCCCCCGTGCACTCGAAGTTGTTGAGAACGATGAGCAGGTCGGCGAACTCCACGAAGCCGTCCCGGTCGAGGTCGCCCGGGCAGCACGCCGCCTCGCAGAGGTCGAGGATGCCGTTGCCGTCGAGATCGACCGACGACGTCACGAGTCCGAGGTCCGCCGGATCGCCGATCGTCCACGTCGGGTCGCCGAGCAGGATCTCGATCGTGTCGTCGATGCCGTTGCCGTTGCAGTCGGGGAACGCGGCCGGATCGGCCTGGATCTCGCAGTCGTCGAGGACGTCATTCCCGAAGGTGGCCCCGCCCGACCCGTCGGGAAGGTACGGGTCGAAGTCGAGCACCAGGGTCCGCGTCCGGACGGCCGTCGCCAGCGCGACGCGGACCGCGTCCACGAAGGCCGGGGCGAGGTCGGGAAGCTCGAACCGGACGCCGGAGGTGAGCGTCGCGATCTCCTGCATCTGCACCGTGACCGGGGCGAACGGGGTGCCGCCGAGGCCGGGGGTCTGGATCGGCAGCACGAACACGTCGCGGCAGTCGGCGAAGAGTCCCGCGGCCTCCACGGACAGGTCGTCCAGCATGTCACAGTCCACCGGGACGTCGCCGCCGTTCCATGCGCACTCGTCGGCGATCGGAACCACGATTCGCAGCGTGCTCTGCCACGGGTGGGACTGGGCCACGATGGCCGTCGCCGCGGCCCACGATTCGCACGTGTTCGAGGCGAGCACGCTCACGGCCGAGTAGTCGGTGTCGTTGTCCGGGAGCGGCACGGCGGTGCCGTAGAGCTCCTCCACGGTCTGGCCCGGGTCGATGCACGGGGCCTCGGTGCAGCCGGCGGTGATCCCGAGAATCGTGCTCCGGGTGGCGATGCCGAACGCGGCGAGCTCGGACTCGAGGCCGGCGATGAGGTCGTCGCAGATGATCTGCCCCTTTGTATCGGTCGAGAGCGATCCGTCGAGGATCCAGACGATCTCGGCGGTCTTCACGTCGCACGAGTCGAGATGCCCGTTCTGGTCACAGTCGAGCGTCGCGTCGTCGGCGATCTCGAACGCGTCGATGCGGCAGTCCTGGTTGCAGTCCTCGGCCAGTCCGGCCGCGATCTCGCAGACGTCGACGATGCCGTTCTCGTTCTCATCGACGCCGCCACCGGTGGGGAGCGGGCCGCGCAGGAGTCGCGCCGCGCCGGCAGAGGCGGGGCCGGCGACGGTCCCGAAGCCCACCGAAGGCAGACCATCGTCGTTGATGGCCGCGGCGACCGTCGTCGCCGGGATGCTCGGATCCTCGATCGACGCGGCGACGCCGAGGGAGATGCCGGATGGATCGAGGAGGTGCACTTCGATGTGCGGGTCCAGCACCGCCCCCGGTCCATCGGCGGGAGCGCCGACCGCGAGGGCCTGGCCGAACAGCCGGACCGATTCCCCGAACCGCAGGCCCTCGAGATCCAGGAAGACGCCGGACGGGGATCGTGGCACCAGCCGAGTGGTCTCGATCACCGCGTTGCCGACGACGCGGGCGAGGCGGACGGTGCCGGATGCGACAGAACCGCCGGTGCCGGGTCCATCGGACACCACGTCGCCCGGAGCTCCGACGGCAATGAGACCGTCGAGGATGCCCACGCTGAGGCCCAGACCTCGCTCGTTCACAGGATTGTCCCAGTCGCCCGGGAGAGTGGTCAGGACCGACCAGTTCCCATCGAAACCGGCGACCATCGCGATACCACGATCGTCGCCGACTCCGACGCTGGCCTCGTCGTATCCCGGAGCTCCGACGACCGTGAGGTCTCCCTCGATGGCGACCGCCGACCCGAAGAAGTCGCCGTCACTCGGTGCGAACTCCTGGATGCTCGCGGAGAACGGGATCTCCAACGTGGCGTCCGCCGACCAGGTGAGCCCGCCGTCGTCGCTCGAGAGGATGAAGGCCGCACCGGAGTCGCCGATGCCACTGAAGGAGTGCGTCGCTTCCGGGGCGCCCACGATGAGTCGGTAATGGTCCGGATCGGCGGATCCTGCCAGAGATCGACGGCGTCGCCGAACTTCGCATCGGCTTCTGGCCCGCCGGGCTGGGTGAGCTGCTGAATCTCCAGCCAACTGGAGCCGGTCCACTCGAAGACGAGGACGCGGCCGGCGTCGGCGGTGGCTCCGCCTGCGAACCAGCTCGGGGCTCCGACGACGAGCAGTTCCCCGGCGATCGCCACCGCGTCGCCGAAGCGTTCGCCCGCCTGCGGCAACAACGGCACGGTGTCCGGCCCGGGTGCGATCTGCCAGGCGCCTGCTGCAAGCGTCGCTGTCACGACGTATCCGTTGCCGCCCGGCGAGGGAGCGCCGATCACGGCCCGGTCGCCTTGCATGTCCACGGAGGTACCCAGTTCGTCGTTGACCGCGCCGGTGACGAGCGCGGGACCTGCCGGAAGGTCGAAGCAGTTCGGGCATGAGTTCCCGGCGGAGGACGTCGAGACGACGATGAGCGCCGTGGTCAATGCCCCGATAGGCCGTAAAGTGCCGTGTGTGTGTGTGTTACGCACCGTTGTGTTCCCCTGGTCAGTGGCAGAGCGATCGCCGCCGTCTGCCCGTCCGGAAGAGTGATGCCCCGAGGATCACGAACGCCCCCGGGGCCGGAATGATCTGGTAGCTGTACGAATCGAACAGACCACGAAGGCCGAGGTACGTCCCGTCGCCATAGCTGACTTGCCGAATGAAGAAGTCGTCCAGATCGAAGTCGATCGGGATGCCGTCGTCGGGCAGGGTGTTCACGCCGCCGAAGAGCTTGAAGAACGCGCCATCGCCCGGCCTCTCCCCGAACGGCTCCATGTCGATCTCGATCTCGTCGGCTCCGTTGGAGCCATCCAGACGGACGACCATGGGCCCGATCGTCTCCGGTATCAGCGAGATGCCGTCGAAGGTGAGCGCTGCAGACGCGACGTCGTAGATTCCCGTTCTCGAGGACATCGGTGCCTGATCCGGCTGACTCACGTCGATGACGTAGCTGAACGACATCGGATCGCCCACCTGGACGTCGCCCCACGGATGGTCCGGGTTCTCGCCGAGGCGAAGGACGACGGTGCCCTCGAAGGTGAACTCGACGAGCGCCCCGGCCACAGGGGCGGCGAGGCCGAGTGCGGCGGACGTTGCCAGTGCGGCCGTGCGACTGGTCCGCGCGAATCGGCGACGTCGTCGGGACATTGGGCGGCTCCTGGGTTGGGTTCGCGGTCCTCGGCCCGCCGGAAGTGAAACAGTCGAGTCCACCGTACCCGGGCGGCGCGGCGGTGCAAGAGGTCGCCGCTCAGATCGGGGGACCCTTTGGTTGACTGCACGTTCACGCGTCTGGCGATCGTCGCCGCCTGCCGGTCCGGAAGAGTGATGCCCCGAGGATCACGAACGCCCCCGGAGCCGGGATGATCTGGTAGGTGTACGAATCGAACCGGGATCCCAGCGCGAAGTCGGAGCCGTCCCAGTAGCTCGTTCCACGAATGAAGGGTCTTCGGGAATCCGTGTGGGTTGAGCCGGGCACTCTCTGAGGAAGGTCGCTGCCTTCGGCAGCTTGCTGGCTCTTCGACGGGGGCCTCCGCGGCCGGCCCCCGTGCCCCCGGCCGCCCCCCGGAAGGGCCGGGGCCTTCGGAGTAGGGTGCCTCCATGCGCGATACCAAGCTCTACGGCACGATCCTCGGCATCACTGACCCCTGGAAGGTCTCCGCGGTGGACCTCCAGGCCGACGAGCGACAGGTGCTGGTCCGCGTCAGCTGGTCCTCCTCGGCCAAGCCGCCGTGTCCGTGCTGCGGACGCCCCTCGCCGCGGTACGACTCCCGCGAGCGTCGGTGGAGGCATCTCGACACGTGCCAGTACCACACGATCCTCGTCGCGTCGGTCCCTCGCGTGGAGTGCCCCGAGCACGGCGTGGTGCAGATCGAGGTGCCGTGGGCGGAGAAGGGATCCGGCTTCACCGCGCTCTTCGAGGCGCTGGTGATCGACTGGCTGCGGGAGGCCCCGATCTCCGCGGTGGCGGAGCTGATGGAGCTCACCTGGGACCAGGTCGATGGCGTGATGGCCCGCTCGGTCGCACGCGGGCTCGCCCGGCGGGACCTCGAGTCCGCCGAGATCGTCGGCGTGGACGAGACGTCGTTCCAGAAGCGTCACGAGTACGTCACGGTCGTGTCGGATCTCGAGGACTCCACGGTGCTCTACGTGGCGGACGGCAAGGGCTCCGAGAGCCTCGACGGCTACTTCGAGAAGCTGTCGGACGAGCAGATCGCCGAGATCGAGGTGATGGCGATGGACATGTCGGCCGCCTACCTCAAGTCGTCCCGAGAGCACCTGCCCGATCCGGAGGGGACGATCGCGATCGATCGGTTCCACGTCTCCAAGCTGGTCCATGCGGCCGTGGACTCGGTTCGCCGGGCGGAGCACAAGCGGCTCATGGCGGACGGCGAGGACGGCCTGAAGGGGACGAGGTTCCAATGGCTCCAGAACCCGGAGTCGATGAGCGAGCGGCAGCTGGCGCGTGCCGAGAAGATGTTCCGCGATCGGACGCTGCGGACGGCCCGGGCGTGGGCGATCAAGGAGGAGAGCCGGACGCTGTGGCGCGATCGGCCGTACGACCTGGTTCTCCGGTCATGGCGGAGATGGCTCGGCTGGGTGCAGCGGAGCCGGATCCCGGAGATGGTGAAGGTGGGCCGGACCATCCGGAAGCACCTGCATCTGATCCTCAACGCGGTGCGGAGCGGCGTGACGAACGCGGGGGCGGAGTCGATCAACGCCAGGATCCAGCGCGTGAAGCGGATGGCGTGCGGCTTCCGAAGTCGGGAGCGCTTCCGCAACGCGATCTACTTCCACCTTGGCGGCCTGCAGCTGTACCCAGCCGCCGTAACCCACACGGATTCCTGAAGCCCGCGAATGAAGAAGTCGTTCAGGTCGAAGTCGATCGGGATGCCGTCGTCGGGCAGAGTATTGACGCCGCCGATGAGGACGAAGGACGCGACGTCGCCTGGCATGTTCCCGAACGGCTCCATGGCGATGTCGATCTCGTCGGCTCCGTTGGAGCCGGTGAGGTCGACGATCATGGGCCCGATCGTCTCCGGAGCCAGCGAGATGCCGTCAAATGTGAGCACCGCAGACGCGACGTCGTAGATGCCCTTGGTCGACGACGAGGCCTGATCCGGCTGACTCACGTCGATGACGTAGCTGAACGACATCGGATCGCCCACTTGGACGTCGCCCCACGGATGGTCGGGGTTCTCGCCGATCCGAAGAACGACCGTGCCCTCGAAGGTGAACTCGACGAGCGCCGCGGTCGCCGGGCAGCCGAGGCTCAGCGCGGCCGGAGCGGCGATGCGAACGGTCCACGCGGATCGATGACGTCGGTGGGACATCGGGCGGCTCCTCGGTTGCGCGCGGGTTCCCCGGCCCGCCGGAAGTGAAGCGATCGAATTCACCGTACCCGAGCGGCACGGCGGTGCAAGAGCTCGCCCGCACCGCGTTGCCGCCCGACCCGCCCGCGACCACGCCCATCGGCACGCTCGTCGCGACGGCGGAGCTGCTCGAGCTGCGTGCCGCCGCCGGCGAGCCAGACGCCCGTGACGCCGCGATCGCCGTCGCCCGCCGCATCGCCGCCCGCGACCCGCACGGGACGGGGGCAGCTCGTCGCCTCGCGCTCCTGCTCGACCGGGCCGGCCGCACCGCCGCGGCCGCCGCCGCGGCCCGGGACGCCCTCGTGATCGACGCCGCGAAGGTGCTCGATCCCGCCAAGCAGCTCGCCCCGCGCGACCGGGCCGAGCTCGAGCGGATCGCGGAGGCCGGCGGTTCCTGACGGCCGCGGGCCGCCACATCGAGTCGATGCCGCTCGGCCGCACGCAGCGCCTGGCGAACCGCCCCGAATCAGCGTCGCCATGTCGCCGCCGCAGTTCAGCGCGGAAGGCTCGGATCGCGGGCGACGTCGCCGGGCTCGCAGCGGGGGTCATCGCCCGCCGACGAACGCCGCCCCCGCAACGTCGGGTTGCGGGGGGCGGCATCCTCACGAGCCGCGACCATCGACGGGCGTCACGGCTGCTGGGTCAGCAGGATCGCCTCGATGCACGGCGCCGCCAGCACCGGATCCCAGCCCGCCTTCTGCAGGCAGTCGAGGACCGACTGCGGCGGCGCCTCGGCGTCCAGCGCCTGGATCGTGCACGTCGGGCCATACACCTGGTAGCAGTCCCCCCAGCCGTTCAGGGTGGACAGCAGATCCTGAAAGTCCACCACGCCGTCGCCGTCCACGTCGGTCGGGCACGGCGAACCACAGGGTCCGAACGAGTTCAGCAGCTGGAGCAGATCCTCGAACCTGGTCTCCCCGTCGCCGTCGAAGTCCGTCGGGCACACCACGCCGTCGCAGATGTCGAGCGTGCCCGAGCCGTCCTCGTCCTCCACCGAGACCACGACCGGCGGCACCGGATCGCCCGGTCCGAAGGCGGGGTCGCCCAACAGGATCTCGGCCCGGTCGCTGATGCCGTTGCGGTTGCAGTCCGTGAAGGCCGGCCCGGTCTCGTCACGGATCTGGCAGACGTCGAGCACGCCGTCGCCGGGGCCGTCGGTGACGGGGTCGAAGTCGTGCACGATCGCCCGGTGCTCGACTTCGGCCACGAACGCCGCGACGAGGGCATCGCGGTCCGCCTGCGAGTCGGGGTCGAGGATCTGGAACGCCTGGCCCGAGGTCCGGAGGGCGAGCTCCTCCATCTGATCCGTGGCCTCCGACAAGGGGGTCGTCCCCAGTGGCGTCTGGATCGGGAACGCGAACACGTCGCGGCAGGCGAGGAAGGCCCACGTGGCGTCGATCGAGTCGTCGTCGTCGTCGGTGCACTCGGCGGGCGTGTTGCTGCCCTGCCACGCACATTCGTCGGAGATCGGGACGACGATGCGAAGCCGTGATCGCCACGGGTAGGCGTCCGCGACGATCGCCGACGCCGCGGCCCACGACTCGGGATGGTCCAGCACGCTGACGCCGGCGAACCCGGTCGGATCCCGGAATGGCACCTGGTCGCCGTATCGCGCGACGACCGAGTCCCCCTCGGCGACGCAGGTGAAGTCGGAGGACGAGCCGAGGGTGAAGAGTGCCGTGGAGTCGACGGTCCAGCCGAGCGTCTCGAGCTCCGCCTCGACCGAGGTGATGATGCCGTCCGGGCCGCAGAACGCATCGTTCTTGGTGGCGGTGGATCCCGATGGATCGATGAGCCAGACGATCTCGACGAAGTGCAGCTCGCACGAGTCGATCACGCCGTTGCCGTCGCAGTCGATCGACGGCGCATCCTCGATGTCGCGGGCGTCGGGGCGGCCGTTGCCGTCGCAGTCCTCGAGCAGTCCGGCGCCGATCTCGCACACGTCGGCGATGCCGTTGGCGTTCCAGTCGTCGGCGGGGCACGGCGGAGTCGCCGGATCCGCCGGAATCGGGACGGGACCCCGAGTCGCGAAGCCTCGGCTGTCCCCGGCCGCGGAGGGGAGTGGGGCGCCGTACACGACCGTCGCGATGCCGGACGCGGTGCCGGCGGCGACGTTCGTGATGGGGTCGGTCGCGGTGGGGGACAAGGAGAGGGCGCGCACGAACGAGCCGCCCGGAAGGCGTGCATGGTGCTCGACCAGCGGGTCAGCCGTCGATCCGGGGGTGACGGCGGGAGCGGCGACGATCAGTGACGCGTCGGCGAAGCGGACGTCGAAGCCGTACGCGACGCCGTCGTTGCTCGCGACTTGCTCGGGTGAGACGTTCGCGACGGTGGTCCACTCGCCCGCCGCGTTTCGCTCGACGATCCGGACGGTGCCCGTGCGGATCCCGGGACCGCCGCCGATGCCGTCGTCCGGTGCCGCGGCGCCCGGAGCGCCCACGGCGACGGTGCCTCCACGAACCGCCACGGCCGTGCCCACGTCGTCACCCGACGTGAATCCACGAACGACATCGTCGTTGTCGAGCGTCCACGTGTCGGACGCGTCGTCGAACTCCGCGACGTAGGCGCGGCCCGTGCCCGCGGCCTGAGATGGCGCCCCGATCGCCGCCACGTCGCCATCGATCGCGACCGCGGAGCCGAAGAGATCCTGATCGAGGATGGGCGGCTCGAACGCGCTCAAGGCGTTGAGCGTCGCCTGCGGTGTCCACGTCAGACCGGCGTCGGTGGACTCGAAGATGAACGCTTGTCCGGCGGTGGGGTTCGCTGGCTCGCCCGGCAGGGCGAAGGGATTGAAGAATGAGGAAACAGGCGCTCCCACGATCAGCCGGTACGCGCCGGTCGCGGGATCGTGCCACAGGTCGACGGCGTCGCCGAAGCGGGCGTCGGCCTCGGGGCCGCCGGGCTGGGTGAGATCCGTCTCGTGGATCCAGGTGGAGCCGTTCCACGAGAAGATGGAGACGCGGCCGGCGTCCACCTGATCGACGATATCTCGTCGCGGTGCTCCGATGACGAGAAGGTCTCCTGCGAGAGCCACTGCGTCACCAAATCGTTCGTCCAACTGGGGAGAGGGAGAATTCGTCGTGAATGTGGCCTGCCAGATGCCCCCGATCAGCTCGGCGGTCTCGACGTACCCGCTGCCGCCCGGCGAGGGTGCGCCGAAGACCGCCCTCGCTCCCAGGACGTCCACCGACTCGCCGAGACGATCGCCCGACGGGGCGGACAGCAGCGGCGTCCCGATCGGCAGGTCGAGGCAGTCGGTGCAGTCCGTCCCGGCAGCGGCCGCTCCGCTCGCGACCGCGGCGAGGCCTGCGGTCAGAAGGCTCCGTAAACCGGTGTGTGTGTGTGTCTTACGCATCGATGGTACGGACCGGGTAGATAGGTGACAGATCGGACCGGGAGCATGGGTGGCGCGCGACCATCCCGGGCACCACGGAGGTGCCCATGCCCTGGACCAGGACGGATCCGATGAATGAGCGGGCCCAGTTCATCGACGAGTGGCGGCGAGGCCTCTTCACCATGACCGAGCTGGCGGCTCAGTACGGCGTGAGCCGCAAGACGGCCTACAAGTGGCTGGCTCGCTACCGGGGGGAGGGCATCCGGGGGCTGGATGATCGGAGCCGGCGTCCGGGTTCCTGCCCGCACCGGATGGCTCGCGAGGTCGAGGAGCTCCTGCTCGCGACGAGGCGGGCCCACCCCTCGTGGGGACCGCGGAAGATCCTGCCCTATCTGAGGCGTCGGCACCCGGATCTTCGGCTCCCGGCAGCGAGCACGATCGGCGACCTGTTCGCTCGCGAGGGCCTGATCGAGCCGAAGCGGCGTCGCCGCAAGCGATCGCATCCGGGGGAGCCGAATCGCGACCCGCGGGCGGCGAACGAGCTGTGGACGGCCGACTTCAAGGGCGAATTCAGGCTCGGAAACGGCGACCTCTGCTATCCGCTGACGGTCGCGGACGAGTACTCGCGTCGGATCCTCGGATGCCGCGGACTGCCTTCCACCGGCGGCGACGGTGCCATCCCGGCGTTTCGCAAGATCTTCCGTGAGCACGGGATGCCGGACGCCATTCTTACGGACAACGGCGTGCCTTTCGCATCGTGGGGACTTGCGGGTCTCACAGACATGAGCGTCTGGTGGATGCGGCTGGGGATCGAGGTACGACGGACGGAGCCGTCGAGCCCGCAGCAGAACGGCGTGCACGAGCGGATGCACCGGACGCTGAAGGCGGAGGCGACGAAGCCACCGCGGCACAGCATGCGGTCGCAGCAGCGACGCTTCGACGGGTTCGTGCGCGAGTACAACGAGGATCGGCCGCACGAGGCTCTGGACGGCGAGGTGCCGAACGACCGCTACGAGCCGTCGAGGCGAGAATTCCCAGACCGGCTGCCGGAGGTGGAGTACCCCGGGCACTTCGAGCGGCGGAAGGTCAGCAAGCGCGGGGCGATCCGCTGGCGGGTGAAGCAGCTCTACGTGAGTCTGCCTCTGCGACGGCAGACCGTGGGGCTCGAGGAGGTCGCCGACGGAGTCTGGTCGGTCTACTTCGGGCCGACGTTCCTGGGGCGGCTGGACGAGCGTGACGGCCGCGTGTACTCGTGAAAGCGCCACCCATGCTGCCGGTCTGAAGTGTCACCCATGTCCCCGGTTGCACAGATGCGGTCCCCTGAATCGTGTGCCGGCGATCATCGTCGCCGGCGCGTCCGGAAGAAGACGGCGGCGAGGACCGCGAGTGCCCCCGGCGCCGGAACGATCTGGTACGAGTAGGTGTCGAAGTGTGAATGCAGAATCATGCCACCACCGCCGTAGCCGATGCTTCGTCCCGGAAAGTCCATCAAGTCGAAGTCGATGGGAATCCCGTCGTCAGGCAGCGTGGTGATGCCGCCGGTCAGGCTGAAGACGGCATTGTCTCCCGGCACGATCCCAAACGGAATCATCGGGATGCTCACTTCGTCGTTGCCAAGGGACCCGGAAAGGTTCACGAACATCTGCCCGACCGTCTCGGCGGCGAACGAGATGCCGGCGAAGGACAGGACCGCGGACTCGACGTCGTACACCCCGAAGTTGAACCCCGGGCTCTGGTCCTCCTGGTCGATGTCGATGACGTAGCTGTAGACGACGGGATCGCCGACCTGGACGTGGCCCCAGGGGTGGTCAGGGTTCTCGCCCTCGCGGAAGACGACCGAGCCCTCGAACGTGAACTCGAGGTAGGTCGCGGCGGGGGCGGGCGGGGCGGCGATGACCGCGGCGCCCGTGGCCAGGGCGGCCGTGCGCAGGC
>CAYLNM010000134.1:0-11810 GCA_964385045.1 uncultured Isosphaeraceae bacterium | reverse complement strand
GGCAGGGCGAACGGGGGGGACGATCATGTCGGGCTCCTCTTCGGTGGGGGGGGTCGTCCGAACGGGCGCCGCCCGACCGCCGCGCGCCCGGAACGAATCTCCGGCCGGGCGCCCGCGACGCATCCGGCGCCCGGATGGACGTGCCCGGCCCCCTACCATGCCGCCGCCTCCGCCCCCGCGGGACCATCCTCCCGCCGGATCCCCTCTTGGCCGACGTCCGTCCAACCCGCCTCCTGCAGGCCGCCGCCCGCGGGGAGGACGGGGCCGCGGCCGAGCTGCTGCCGCTGGTCTACGACGAGCTGCGCGGCCTGGCCGCGGCGTACTTCCGCGAGGAGTCCGGCGGCCACACCCTGCAGCCCACCGCCCTCGTGCACGAGGCCTACGTGCGGCTGATCGACCTCGAGACGGTCGAGTGGCGGAGCCGGGCCCAGTTCTTCGTGATCGCGTCCCGGGCGATGCGGAACATCCTCGTGGACCACGCCCGCGCCCGCGGCCGCCTCAAGCGGGGCGGCGACCGGCGGCGGATCACGCTCGCGGCCGCGGACGCCGAGCTCGCCGGGGCCGCGGGACCGGCGCTGGCCGACGACGGCGTCGACCTCGAGCGGCTCGACGACGCGCTGCGACGGCTCGCCGAGATGGACGAGCGCAAGGCCCGGCTCGTCGAGCTGCGGTTCTTCGCCGGGCTCGACGAGCGCACCGCGGCGGACGTCCTCGGGATGGCGCGGTCCACCGCGTCGGAGCACTGGCGGATGGCGCGGGCGTGGCTGCACCGCGCCCTGCGCGAGGATGGCGACGTGGCGGGGGGCGGCGCCGCCGCCGGTCCGGCGGGCGAGCAGGAGCAGGATCACGCATGAGCCGCGAGCGATTCGAGCGCGTCGACGAGATCTTCCGCGCGGCGGTGCGCCGACCGTCCGCGTCGCGGGCGGCGTTCCTCGACGAGGCGTGCGGCGACGACGCGGCGCTGCGGGCGGAGGTCGAGGCCCTGCTCGCCGAGGACGGCGCCGCCCGCGGCGCGCTCGACGCCCCGGTGCTCGGCGCGAAGGCTGTCGGCCCCGACTCCCCGGTGCGCCGCGCGGCCGACGCCGCCCGCGGGGCGGACGACTCGGTGGCCGAGCACGACGGCCGCATCGGGCCCTACCGCCTGCTGCAGCAGATCGGCGAGGGCGGCTTCGGCGTGGTGTTCATGGCCGAGCAGGACGAGCCGGTGCGGCGGCGGGTCGCGCTGAAGGTCATCAAGCTCGGCATGGACACGCGGCAGGTGACCGCCAGGTTCGAGGCCGAGCGGCAGGCCCTCGCCCTGATGGACCACCCGCACATCGCCACCGTGCTCGACGCGGGGGCGACCGAGCGCGGGCGGCCGTACTTCGTGATGGAGCTCAGCACCGGCACGCCGATCACCGACTACTGCCGCGAGCACCGGCTGGCGATCCCGGCCCGGCTCGAGCTCGCGGTGCAGGTGTGCCGGGCGGTGCAGCACGCCCACCAGAAAGGCGTCATCCACCGCGACATCAAGCCCGGCAACGTCCTCGTGGAGACGCGCGACGGCCGCCCCTTCGCCCGGGTGATCGACTTCGGCATCGCCAAGGCGACCGAGGCCCGGCTGACCGAGCGCACGTACTTCACCGAGCACCGGCAGATGATCGGCACGCCGGAGTACATGAGCCCCGAGCAGGCCGAGGGGCTCACCGACGTCGATACCCGCACCGACGTGTACGCGCTCGGCGTGATGCTGTACGAGCTGCTGACCGGGACGACGCCGCACGACCCGGCCGCCCTGCGCTCCGCCGCGTGGGGCGAGATCCAGCGGATCATCCGCGAGATCGAGCCGCCGCCGCCGAGCACCCGGCGGACGCGGGCCGGCAGGAGGCCGCCGCCGGGCGCCGCCGCGGGCGACGACGACCCCGTCGCCCCGCCGCGCGGCGAGCTCGACTGGATCGTCATGAAGGCGCTCGCGAAGGAGCGCGACCGGCGGTATCCGTCCGCGGGCGAGCTCGCGGCGGACCTCGAGCACCACCTCGAGGGACGACCGGTGAGCGCCGCCCCGCCGAGCCGTGCGTACCAAGCCCGGACCTTCATGCGCCGCCACCGCGGGCTCGTGGCCGCGTCGGCCGCGATCGCGGCGGCGCTGGTGGCGGGCGTCGTCGGGACGGGAACCGGGCTGCTCCGCGCGCTCGACGCCCGCGAGGCGGCCGACGCGGCGGCCCGCGAGGCCGAGACCCGGGCCGAGCAGCTCGAGACGGTGGCCCGTTTCCAGGCGTCGCAGCTCTCGGACGTGGATCCGGCCGCGGTCGGCACCCGGATGCGGGGGGCGATCGAGGAGCGGCTGCCGCCCGAGGCCGCGGAGCCCGCGACCGCCGCCCTCGACGCGGTCAACTTCACGAGCGTGGCGCTGGAGACGCTGCGGGCCGACATCCTGCAGCCGGCCCTCGACGCGGCCCGGAGCGAGCTGGCCGATCAGCCGCGGGTGCGCGCCCGGCTGAGCCAGTCGCTGGCCGACGCCGGCCGCGAGCTCGGGCTGCTGGAGTTCGCCGAGGCGGCCCAGCTCGAGGCCCTCGAGCTGCGGGAGCGAATGCTCGGGACGGAGCACCCCGACACGCTCTGGTCGCTCGCCTCGCTGGTGGTGCTGCGCATCGAGCAGTCGCGTCCCGCCGACGCGGTGGACGTCGCACGCCGGTCGGTCGAGCTGCACCGGCGGGTGCTGGGCGACAGCGTGGAGACCCTCGACGCGATCAGCGCGTACGGCTCGATCCTGCGGGCCCTCGAGCGGCTCGAGGAGGCGCTGCCGTACTACGAGGAGGCCTACGAGGGCCGGCGGCGACTGCACGGGCCGGACGACCCGGGCACGCTGGTCACGCTCAGCAACCTCGGCTTCATCAATCGCGCCCTCGGCCGGCTCGACGAGGCGGCCGACATCTTTCGCCGCACCTACGAGGCTCGCCGCCGCCTCTTCGGCCCCGACGACTCCCGCACCCTCTCGTCGATGATCAACTACGCCGGGAGCCTCCGGACCTCCGGGCGGTTCGTCGAGGCCGAGCCGCTGTACGTCACCGCGGTGGAGGGGCATCGCCGCCTGCACGGCGACGAGCACCCGCGGACGCTGATCTCGCTCAGCAACCTCGGCCTCTTCTACGTCACCGCCGGCCGCCCCGACGAGGCGCTGCCCATCCTCCGCGAGGCGGTGGACGGATCGGTCGCGCTGCACGGGGCGGAGGCGGTGTGGACCGTGGTCGCCACCATCAATCTCGGCCGGGCACTGACGGGCACCGGCGCCCTGGACGAGGCGGAGGCGACGTTCTCGGAGACCCTCCGCATCGCGCAGTCGTCGTTCGGGCCCGAGTCGCCGTGGACGTTCCGGAGCGAGCTCGGTCTGGCGTCCGTCCTGCGGGCGCGGGGGGCGACCGCCGCCGCGGTCGTGCGGCTCGAAGACCTGGCCGCGCGGGCGGTGGCCGCCCGCGGGCCCGAGTGGGGACTCGCGCAGGAGATCGACGCCGCCCTGGTCGCGGCGCGCGGCGACGCGGGAGAGGCGGGGGCCCCGGGCGACGGCGACGGCGAGGGGGGCAGCGCCGGCTGAGTCGAGTCCCCGCCCGTGGGCGCCGGGATCGGGCGCCGTGCGGCGAGTGGGGGCTTCTCCCCACCCGGAGCGCGCCCGTTCCCCACCCTCGTGAACCGCCGGGTGCCCTCGGACGCAGGCGACGTGGTCGTTCCACGCGTCGCCCGTCGGGAATGAGGGTCCATTCACCGAATGCCGACGAACGCCTCAGACGAGCGGGCATCCTCTCGGGTGTCGGGTCGTCGGGGTCGACGTCGTTCGTCGACCGGCGACCTCGCGACCCTCACTCGGAGCACGCATCCATGAATCTCGAACGTCCCCGACGCATCATCTCGCGTGGCTTCCTCTGCGGCACCATCGGCTCCGCGGCGATCCTCGGCGCCCTCGCCGCCGGCGGGGCCGCGGCGGACTCGTCCTTCAGCGCGACGATGATCGGCCAGGACTCCGGTGGGGAGGAGCGGTCCGCCCAGCGGCAGCGGCAGCGCGAGGGCACCTCCCGCATCGACGAGATGCTCGACCGCATGACCGGCAACTGGACCGTCGAGGTCAAGCTGTCGCCGGATCGCTTCGGCCCGGACGGCTACCAGACGACCACCCGCCGCCCCCGCGGCACCGATCGCATGCCACGCGAGCGGCCCGGGTCGGATCGGTCCGCCGACGAGCGGCGGGAGGCCCCGGACGGTCCGATGACGGTGGAGGGCTTCGCCACGATCCGCGGGATGCTCGGCGACACCATGATCCGCGAGCGGTTCTTCACCGACGACGAGCGGCTGATGCCCGGCCGCGCCGACCGGGCCGCCCGGCGCGAGCGGATGCGCGAGCAGCGAGAGCAGCGCGCCCAGCGCGGCGGGGATCGCGAGCGGACCGGCGATCGGCCGGAGCGCATGGAGGACGGTCGCATGCGGCCGCACGGTGATCGCCGCCGCGGCGAGGACCGACCCGGCGACCAGGCACGGCTCGCCGGCGTCGCCTGGTTCGATCTCGATCCGCGGGCCGAGGAGTACACCGCCGTCTTCATCGGCAACGGCACCGACGCCATCCGCCACACCGTCGGCCGGCTGGACACGAGCGGCCGCCGGATCGTCTTCCGGGACCTCCGCGAGCTGCACGACCGCGGGGCCGGGGTCGACCCGCGAAACGGTCCCGTGGTGCTGGAGTGGACCAGCGCCGACGAGTTCACGGTCACGATGTACGCCGACCGGGGCGTCCAGAGCCGGACCGCCGGCGACCGCGGCATGCGGGACGATCCGATGGGCGGCGGCCGGGGCCTGCGCGACCAGCCCCGGGGCGACCGCGACGCCGAGGGCGAGGACGGCTGGAGCGACCGCATGGTCTACCGGGCGACCTACACCCGCACCAGTGAGTCCGAGTCGAAGGACATGGACGAGCGAATCAACGACATCCTCGCCGCCTCCGGCGGATGAGCCGCGGTCCGGCCGGGGGACCAGGAACGGGGTCTGCTCCTCCTCGCCCCGTTCGCGGGCCCTCACGGCCCGCCGCCGCGCACGCGTGACGGCCCGGACCCTCGATGGTCCGGGCCGTCGTCGCGCCGCCGGCCGCGTCAGTAGCTCGACCGGTCCAGCTTCACCTTGCCGCGGAAGACCCAGTAGATGACCGCGGTGTAGCTCATCACGAAGGGCATCCCGATCGCCGCGATGAGGAGCATGATCCCGAGCGTCTTCGCGCTGGAGCGGGCGTCCCAGAGCGTGATGCTCCAGTCGGGGTCCAGCGTCGAGGGGACGAAGTTGGGGAAGATCGCCACCGCGAAGAGGAACGCGAGGGCCGCGATGGTGCAGCAGGAGCTGATGAACGCGTACACCGGCCGACGCAGGTGCATCGCCCGCGGGATGTTGGCGATCGCGAGGACGTTCAGGATCGGCACGATCCAGAGCCACGGCCACTGGCCGAAGTTCGACGTCGCCCGCGGGACCATCGCGAGGGTGGCGGCGGTCGCGGCGAGATAGAGCACCAGGAACACGAAGAAGGCCCGCCAGATCCAGCCCCGGGCCTGCTCCTGCAGGGCGTCCTCGGTCTTGAGGTACACGAAGATCGAGCCGTGGAGGGTGAAGAGCGACACCGTCATCGCCCCGACCAGCAGCGGGTACCAGCCGAGCTGGTCGAGGACCGGCTGCCGGATGGCCATGTCCTCGCCCACCGGCATGCCGAGCATCAGGTTGCCGCCCGCCACGCCGAAGAGCAGGGCGGCGCCGAAGCTCGACAGGAAGAAGCCCACGTCCCAGAGCGACCGCCAGCGGCGCGAGTGCACCTTGGAGCGGAACTCCAGGCTCACCGCCCGCAGGATCAGGCAGAACAGCAGCAGCATGAACGCCACGTAGAAGCCGCTGAAGACCGTCGCGTAGGCGTTGGGGAAGGCGGCGAAGAGGGCGCCGCCGAAGGTCACGAGCCACACCTCGTTGCCGTCCCACAGCGGACCGATGGAGTTCATCATCAGCCGCCGGTCGGTGTCGGTGCGGGCGAAGGGGTGCAGGATGCCGACCCCGAGGTCGAAGCCGTCGAGGACGACGTAGCCGATCAGCAGGACGCCCAGCAGGGCGAACCAGATCAGGGCGAGGGTGTCGTGGCTCACGCCTCACCTCCCGTCCGCCGGTCGCGGTCGTGGTCGCGGTCCCCGTGGCCGTCGCGATCGTCGCCGTCGCCGCCCGCCCCGCGATCGCCGTCCGCGGCCGGCCCGCCGTCGCCGCCGCCGCCGCTGCCCGGCTCGCGCACCTCGGTGAGCGACCGCCCGCTGCCGGTCATCAGGGCCGCGGCCCCGAGGAAGCCCTCGCCCTCGCCGGTGGTGTCCGACGGCGGCGGCTCGGCCTCGACCTCGGGACCGTGCTGGACCTTGGCGTTGAACACGTACAGCCACACCGCGAACAGCAGGGCGTAGATCAGCCCGAACATCGTGATCGACCAGGCGACCTGACCCGCCGTGACCGACTCGCTGAGGCCGTCCGCGGTCCGCAGCCCCTGCATGGCCACGCCGTCCTGCACGCTCGGGTACACGATCCACGGCTGACGGCCCACCTCCGCCGCGACCCAGCCCGCGTGGTTCGCGGCGACGCCGCCGAGCACGAGGAACACGAACACCCACAGCAGCGGCCGCACGCGGTAGATCCGCCCGCCCCGCAGCAGCGGCAGCGAGCCGACCGTGACCACGATGAAGAGCATCCCGAGGCCGACCATGAGGTGGTACGCCTGGAAGGGCAGCCACACCGGCGGTCGGTCCTCCTCCGCAAAGGCGTCGAGCCCGGTGACCTCGGCCGACGGGTCCTGGTGCAGCAGCCACGAGAGCATGCCCGGGATCGCGACGCCGAAGCGGACCTCCTCCGCGCGGGCATCCGGCCAGCCGAAGAGGTAGACGTCCGCGGGCCCGGTCTCGAAGTGCCCCTCGAACGCGGCGAGCTTGGCCGGCTGCGTCTCGGAGACGCGCTCGGCCTGGTCGTGCCCGGTGAGGAGCGCCGACACGCTGCCGACCGCCGCGATCGTCAGGCCGATCGGGAAGCACCGCCGCACGAACTCCTCGTGCCGGCCCTTGAGGGCGTACCACGCGCAGATCGAGCAGACCAGCAGCCCGCCGAGGATGAACGCCCCGATGAGGGTGTGCGAGAGACGATCGATGCTGGACGGGTTGAAGACCATCGCCCAGAAGTCGGTGATCTCCGCCCGGTGGGCGACGGTGCCGTTCACGTCGGTCTCGACGATGTGGTAGCCGGCCGGCGTCTGCTGCCAGCTGTTGGCGACCACGATCCACACCGCGCTGAAGCACGAGCCGAGGAACACCATCAGGCTCGAGAAGAAGTGCATCTTCGGGCCCACGCGGTCCCAGCCGAAGACGAGCACCGCGAGGAAGCCCGACTCGAGGAAGAAGGCGAAGATGCCCTCGGCGGCGAGGGCGCTGCCGAAGACGTCACCCACGAAGCGGGAGTACGCGGCCCAGTTCGTGCCGAACTGGAACTCCATGACGATGCCGCTCGCCACGCCGAGGGCGAAGTTGAGGGCGAAGATCCGCGTCCAGAAGCGGGCCGCGTCGTTCCACGCCTTGACCCCCGTGCGCAGCCACTGCAGCTCGAGGATCACCATCACGAGGCCGAGGCCGATCGTGAGCGGCGGGAACAGGTAGTGGAACATGATGGTGCCGGCGAACTGCAGCCGGCTCAGGATCTCGACGTCCATCGGACGACGCCCTCCTTCCCCTGCGGCGGACGCGACCGGTCCGCGATTCGTGAAGCCCCTCGGACGAACCCTAGCCGAGCACCGCCGTCCGCGCGCGGCGCGCCGGCGAGCGAGTCGGGTCGAGACGACCGCCGCGGCCCGAGCCCCCGGGGGCGCGGACCGCGGCGGCATCGGGAGATCACGGAGAGGAGGCCCCCGGGCCGGACGGCGGTTCAGCCGCCCGACACCTCGTGCACGCCGGTGGCCCGGACGACCAGCACGCCCGGATCGGGCCGCGGACCGACCGTCCCGACCACGACGACCTCGTCGAGCGGCTCGAGGCCGAGGGCGGCGAAGTCGGCGGCGAGCGGCGTGCCGTCGGCGGCGACGAGCTGCACGGTGGCGTTGGACGCGACCTTGACGTCGCCGGGCGTGCAGCAATAGTCCCACGGCGTGGGGCAGCCCTCGTCGGGCAGGCAGTACTTGGGCCCCAGGTCCATCATGATGAACGTGCCGGACTCGCCGGTCATCGGGGCCCGGGTGCCCCCGATGCGGCCGCGGAGGGCGACCGTCTCGCCCTCGGCCAGCCCCGGCTTCGCGGTGGCGATGTCGACCACGTCGTCGGGCATCGCGGCCAGCAGGACGTCGGAGGAGGCCATGGTGCTGCCGCCGTCGCCGGCGGCGCCCTCCTCGGCGCCGTCGCCGCCCGAGCAGCCGCCGAGAGCGGCGAGGCCGAGGGCGGCGAGGGACGCGAGCAGGGCGGGAGCGGGGATGCGGCGGCCGGGGACGTTGGAGGTGATGCGGGTCATGGGTTCGGCTCCGTGCGGAGTGAGGGAACGAGTCGGATCGTGGACGGGACGACCGCCGGTCAGGCGGCCTTCAGGGCCTCCGTGATCGGCAGGCGCAGGCAGCGGATGGCGGGCGGGATCGCCCCCACCACGCCCACGGTCAGCCCGCCGGCGAGGCCGGCGAGGACCACGGGGGCGTCGAGGATCACCGCGAACGCCCCCATCGAGAAGCGGACGGCGATGCCGTCGAGCAGGAGCAGGCCGAGGCCGACGCCGAGGATCGCCCCCGCCGCGGCGACGAAGACCGACTCCTCGCAGAGGCTGAGCGCGACCGCGCGGCGGGTGTAGCCGAGGGCCTGCAGCATGCCCACCTCGCGGACGCGGGCGGCGAAGGCGGCGTACATGGTGTTGAGACCGCCCAGGATGCCGCCGCTGGCGATGAGGACCGCGGTCACGATCACCATGACGCGAATGGGGGCGTAGAACTCCGCGAGCGACGCGTAGTAGTCGCGCTCCCGGAGCGCCGAGAGCTCGAGATCGAGCCGGCTCTTGGCGAAGAGGTCGACGTCGGCGAATCGGCCGCCGTCGGCGAGGGAGACCACGACCGACGAGATGGTCGCCTCGCGATTGGTGGCGATCTGCAGGTCGATGATCGGCACCCAGATCTCGGCGTCCATGACCGTGTTGGGGGCGCTGAACCGCCCCACGATGGTCCAGTCGCGGTCGTCGAAGTGCAGCGTCCGGCCGATCGCCAGCCGTTCGTCGGGCAGGCCCAGCCGGGTGGCGGCCAGACCGCCCACCATCAGCTCCTCCTCGCCCGCCCGCGGCGGCCGTCCGGCGACGATCTCCACCTCGGGGTGGACGAGCAGGGCGACGGGGCGCACGCCCCGGAGGACGGCCCCGCGCTCCTCGGCCCCGGCCTCGGTGCGCAGGGGCAGGGCGATGTTGATCTCGGGCGAGACGTAGGCGACGCCGCCGACCTCCTTGATCCCCGCGATGCTGGCGGTGGCGATCCCGGCGACCGAGGCGTCGATCTGCGATCGCTCGAGCGCCTCCTCGCTGCCGGTGCCGAGCAGGATCACGTTCTCGTGCAGGGTGTCGGCCTGCACGAGCGTCCGCTGCATGCCGCGGACGAATCCGCCCGAGGCGAGGACCAGCAGCACCACGAGCATCGAGCCGAACAGCGACGCCGCGAGGCGGGTGCGGCTGCGGCCGAGGTTCCGCAGGGCGTAGTCGAAGGGAAGCTGACGAATGGCCATGGCGGGCGGGTCCTCGCGGGGCTCAGACGGCGCGGAAGCAGGCGGCGATCTCGCGGCGCGAGGCCTGGATCGCCGGGAAGAGGCCCGCGAGCACGCCCAGACCGCCGCACACCAGCAGTCCGGTGGCGAGCAGCCCGGGTCCCGCGGTGATGGGCATCGACTGCCCCTCGACCGACAGCGCGAACGACCCGGCCTCGGCCACGGCCAGCGCCCCGGCGGCGCCGACCGCGCCGCCGATCAGGGCGAGCAGCACGCCCTCGGCCACGATCAGGGTCCCGACGAGCCGGCCGCGGTACCCGAGCGTCTGCAGCACCGCGTGCTCGGCGATACGGCTCTGGACGCCGAGGATGATCGCGTTGGCCACCAGGGCGAGCACCGCCACGAGGCAGCCGAGGCCGAGCCAGCGGGCGAAGCCGACGAGCTCGACCACGTCGTCGGCGATCTTGGCCACGAAGGCCTGCTCGGTGAAGGTCGAGGTGGGGTCCTGAGCGGTGCGGAACTCCGCGTCGATCGCCGCCGCCACGGGCTCGAGCCGCGACGGGCCGTCGACGGTGACGTTGAACTGGGTGACGATCCCGAGCTGGTCGCGGCCGGCGAGCTGCACGAACTCCAGGGCGGTGTAGGCCACGTTCTCGTCCGCCGGATCGTCGGACCGGATCACCCCGGCCACGTACGCGGTGATGCCGGCGGCGTTGAAGGTCTCGCCGGGCCGGAGCCCGCGGCGGTCCGCGAGCAGCTCGCCCACGAGGGCGGCGTCGGTCCGCCGCAGCCAGTCCTCGTAGGAGCCCGCGAGCAGCTCGAGCTCGTCCCCCTTGGTCTCGAGGAACGCCTCCTTGGGGACGCCGCGGTACGTCACGACGTCGAGGCTGGTGCGGCAGTTGGAGACGACGACCTTGATCGGGGTCGCCCGCACCACGCCGGGGAGCGCCTCGATCCGCCGCTGGTAGTCCTGCGGCAGGGTGCTGGTGGCGGGGCAGAACCGGTCCTTGCGGTAGACGACGAGCGTGGTCTCGCCCGCCCGGGCGGTGGTGGCCGCCGACACGCCGGCCTGCATCGCCTGCACCGCGGTGAAGAGGAACATCGCGATCGCGACGCCGACGATGGTCAGCAGCGACCGGATGCGGTGCCGCACGACCTGCTTGAGGACGAGGGGGACGAAGCGGAATGCGGTCATGCCGTCACCTCCGGTCGGTCGGGCGTGGTGGCGGGAGCGGGCGCGTCGCCGGCTTGATGCGCGTGACCTCCGTCGGCCCCGTCGCCCGGGACGCCCGCGTGCCGCCGGGTCTCCGTCACCGTCTCGTGGACGAGGCGGCCCTTGTCGAGGTGCAGCGTGCGGGCGGCATAGTCGGTGGTCGCGGGGTCGTGGGTGACCATCACGATGGTCATGCCGAGCTCGCGGTTGAGCTGCTGCAGCAGCTGCATCACCGCGTGGGCCGAGGTCTTGTCGAGGTCGCCGGTGGGCTCGTCGGCCACGAGGATCGTCGGATCGGTCACGATCGCGCGGGCGATCGCCACCCGCTGCTCCTGCCCGCCCGAGAGCTGGCGGGGGAAGTGGTCGTGACGGTCGGCGATCCCGACGCGCTCGAGGGCGTCCGCGACGCGGCGGTGCCGCTCGCGGCGGCCCATCGCGTGCAGCAGCAGCGGCAGCTCGACGTTCTCGAACGCGGTGAGCACCGGCACGAGGTTGTAGAGCTGGAACACGTAGCCCACGTGCGTCGCCCGCCAGTCGGCGAGGCGGTTGCGCGAGAGCCGCGACACGTCGAGGTCGCCGATGACGAGCTCGCCCTCGGTCGGCGAGTCGATGCCCGCGATGAGGTTCAGCAGCGTGGTCTTGCCGCTGCCCGAGGGGCCCATCAGGGCGAGGAAGTCGCCGCGGGGCACGTCGAGGTCGAGGCCGTCGAGCGGCGTGATGACGGTGTCGCCCTTGACGTAGCGGCGGGTGAGGCCGCGGGCGCGGATGAGGACGTCGGCGGGGTCGGCCCCGTCACCCGGCGCGGAGGCGGGGCGCGGATCGGCGGGCGAGGTCGGGCCGGCGGTGGGGCCGGGGGCCGGGACGGG
>CAYLNM010000133.1:0-11932 GCA_964385045.1 uncultured Isosphaeraceae bacterium | reverse complement strand
ACGATGAGCAACGACACACTCGTTGGAGGATCACGTCGCCCGTCGCCCTGTCCCCCGCTCCGCCCGCCGGCGGCCGAACGCTCGGCCCCCCGCGGACCACCTCCGTCCGGAACCGACCGATGCCGTCCCGTGCCCGCTTCCTCCCGATCCTCCTGCTCGCCGTGCTCGGCTCCCTCGCGCTCCCTGGACCGCTCGGCGCCGCGTCCGCCGCGCCCCCCGCGCCCCCCGCGCCCCCCGCGGCTCCCGCGTCGGCCACGTTCGCCGTGGCCGCGGCCACGGCCGCCGCCGCCGCCCAGCCCGCCGCGTCCGCTGACGTCGAGCCCACGCCCGAGCGGCGGCTCGCGGTCGAGCTCGCCCGACTCGCCCGCACCGTCGTCGCCAACCCCGCCCCGACGCCCGACGGGATCCGCTCCGCGGTGGTCCTGTCGCAGCTCGCGGCGGAGCTCGCCCCGGAGGATCCCGACAACTGGCGGCAGCTGCTCGCGGCGGCCCGGATCGCCGAGGAGCCCGAGGTCGCCCGCCGGGCGCTCGGCGAGCTCGGGCGACTCGCCCCCGCGGACCAGGTGGTGCAGCTCGCCCGCCTCCAGGCGGCGATGGACGAGCGCGGTCAGACGATCGAGGACCGCAGCGCGTTTCTCGAGTTCCTGCTCGAGGCCGCCGCCGACGGCCGGCTCGCCGCGCCGATCGCCTCCCGCGTCGCCTTCGAGCTCGCCCTGCTCCGCCAGCGGGCCGGCGACCTCGACGGCTTCGCCGCCGCCCTGCTCGATGCCCTCGAGCTCGATCCGTCGCACGTTGCCGCCGCCCGCACCGCGCTGCAGTTCTTCAACGCGAACGTCCAGGACTCGGTGGACGAGGCGGAGCTGCTCGTCAACCTGCTCATGGCCGACCCCACCGACGCGGTGGTGATGGAGAGCCTCGCCCGCCTGCTGATGCGCGAGGGGGCCTACGACGCGGCGTCCCGCGTGTACGCGGTCGCGGTCCGGGTCCTCTCGGGCGGCGCGGCCTACCGCACCGACGTGGCGGAGGACCTCATCGCCGACCAGTCCCTCGCGATGTGGGCCTCGGGCGACGTCGACGGGGCGATCCGGGTGCTCGAGGATCGCGAGCGCTTCAAGCAGGACGTGCTCGAGACCGAGCGGGAGCGCCGCCGGCGGATGGAGGAGATCGAGCCCGGCTCGACCTTCGACCTCGAGCCGCTGCCGGACCGGGCGCCGCTGAGCATCGGGCCGGCCATGGTCCGCCTCGCGATCATCGACCTCGAGGGACCGTCGGTGATGCTCGACCGGCCGGCGGCACGGCGCATGGGCCGCGTGGACGAGGCGCGGGCGGCCGGGGCCCGCGCCGAGGCCCGGGCCGCGGCCGGCGAGCCCGCCGAGGCTCCGGGCGAGGGCCCGCGACCACGTTCGCCCGGCGAGATGCACGCGGAGGTGGTGGCATCGCTTCGGGCCGAGCTCGACGACCGGTACGCCCGCACCGTCGAGGCGGCGGACGAGGAGGACGGCACCGGGCTGCTCTCGGCCAGCAGCCGGCTCGACCATGCGTGGGCCGCGGTGACGCTCTTCGAGGATCCCGCCACGGCGCGGCAGCGACTCGAGGAGGCGAAGGAGCTTGGGGGCGGCAGCCTCACCGAGGACGCCGAGGCCCGCTTCGAGGGCTGGATCCAGCTGCGGGAAGGGGACGTGGAGGGTGCGATCGCCACGCTGCGGCCGGTGGCCGAGCGCGATCCGCTCGCCCGGCTCGGACTCGCCCTGGCGCTCGAGGAGTCGGGCGACGAGGCCGCGGCCCGTGTCGAATTGCGGGGCGTGGCCGTGGCCGCCCGCGGCACGCTCCCCGGCGTCTGGGCCCACCGCCGCCTCGCGATCGTCCACGGGGAGCGGCTCGGCCAGTCCGCCGTCGCGGCGAGGCTCGCGGGACTGGTGTCGACCATCCCCTCCGCCCTCGACGGGCTGTCGTGGAGCCCCGCCGCCGGCCTGCGTCTGCGGGCCGACTTCCGCTCGCGCACGTTCGGGCCCTTCGATCCCATCCTGCTCGACATCGAGCTGGTCAACAATGGACCGGTGCCGCTGGCCCTCGACCCGCGGGGCCCGATCGTGCCGTCGGTCCTGCTGGAGCCGCAGCTGACCAGCGTCGCCGGGGCTCCCGACCCGCCGATGATCATCGTCGATCTGCACCGCCGGCTTCGACTGGAGTCGCGCGAGCGCCTGCGGGTCACGGTGGACCTCCGGCGGCATCCGATCGGCGGTCGGCTGCATGACGCGGCGGTGACGGGATCGCTGGTTCGCGTCGGCGCATACCTCAACCACGACCTGCGGCAGTCCCGCGACCGTCGCAGCTTCCTGCCCCGGCCGCTCGGCGCGGACTCCCGGACCGAGCTCGTGCGGATCGACGGCGTCGACGTCCGCCCGCGGCGCGGCGGCGGCGGCGGCGTGCAATCGCCGGACATCCCGGCGCTGATCCGGTCGATCGCGGGGGCGGGGGACGGCCGGGCCATGATGCCCGTCCTCGGCCTCGTCAACCGCTTCGCCCTGACCCCGCCCATCGACGCCGAGTCGGAGGCCGAGCGTCGCCTGCGCACGGCGGCGGGGTCGGCGATCGTCGAGGCGTTCCCGGAGCTCGCCCCCGTGGCGCAGGCGTGGATCCTCGCGACGTCGCCGACCGGCCGGAGCTACGGCCGGGTGCGGGAGCTGGTCGAGGCGTCGGACGAGATCCTGGTCCGGGCGGTCTGGCTGATCACCATGGTGGGCACGGTGGACGATCCGGTGCTCCTCGCGTCCCTCGAGTCGGACGACGAGCGGCTCCGGACGCTCGCCCTGGCCGTGGATCAGCGACTGCGGGGTGCGGACATCGGACGGTGAGCCGGCAGGGGGCGCTGCCGGGCGGCGACGGGGGGGGCGGTCGGGACGCGCCGTCCGGCGGTCCGCCCCGCGCGGAGGCGCCCGCGACCCGCCGCCGGGTGGCGGCCGTCACCGGGCTCCTGCTGCTCGCGGGGGCGATCGGCTTCGTGGTGGCGGCGCGGGACCGGCTCGGGGGAGCGGCGGCGGCCCTCCGCGATCCCGATCCGGTGGCGGTGGTCGTCCTCGTGGCCGCCGTCCTGGTGAATCTCGCGCTCACCGGGACGTTCTTCCACCTGCTCTACGCGCGGCACGGCCGCGTCGGTCGCCTCGAGATGCAGGCGGTGATGGCGGGGGCGACGCTGCTGAACTACCTGCCGCTGCGGCCGGGACTCGCCGGCCGCGTGGCCTACCACCGGGCGGTCAACGCGATCCCGGTGCGCACGTCGATCGGGGTCATGGTGCGGGCGCTGGCCCTGAGCGGGCTGGCCGCGGCCGCGGTGGCGGGGCTCGCGTGGGCCGGGCGCGGCGAGGCCGCGGTGCTCGCGGGCGGGCTCGCGGCGGCGGCGGCGGGGCTCGCGATCCTCGCCGTCGCCGCCCCGCGGCTCCGCCCGTGGCCGGCCGCCGCCCTCGTGCGGCTGGCCGAGGTCGGCTGCATCGCGGCCCGGGCGTGGGCGGCCTTCACCCTCGTCGGTGCGCCCATCGACCCGGCCGCCGCCCTGGCCCTCGCCGCGGTGGCGGTGGTCGTGACGATGGTGCCGTTCACCAGCAACGGCCTCGGCCTCCGCGAGTGGGCCACCGGGCTGCTCGCCCCGGCCCTCGCCGGCGTCCCGATGGAGCTCGCGGTGACCGCCGACCTCGTCGCCCGCGGGGCGGAGCTGCTCGCGGCCGGGATCGTCGGGGGCCCGGCACTGTGGTGGCTCGGACGGCGGAGCGGGCGGACGGCGCGGGCGGGCGCGGGATCCGCCCCGGCGCGCGACGGCGACGGCGACGGCGACGGCAGCGGTCACGGCGGCGACCGCGACCACGACTTCGGCGGCGGCGACCGCGACGGCGGCGATCGCGACGGCGGCGATCGCGACCACGACTTCGACGGCGGCGGCGGCGGCCGCGACGATCCGACGCCGGCTCCGGCTCCGCCCCCGGCGCGTGCCGCCGACGACCCGCCGGTCAGTCGTCGGCCGTGATGCCGAGGTCGGCCGCGGTGAACAGGGCGTCGAAGGCGTACCCGGCATCCTCGACGTTCGCCCGGGCTCCCTCGCCGCGATCGATGACGGCCACGATGCCCGCGATGGTCGCGCCCTCGGCCTCGATCACCCGGGCGGCCTCGAGCACCTGCCCGCCGGTGGTCGCCACGTCCTCGAGCAGCAGGACCGAGTCGCCGGACTCGAGGATCCCCTCGAGCTGCTTCGCGGTGCCGTAGTCCTTCCTCGCGTTGCGGATGAAGATCGTCGGCAGGCCCGAGGCGAGGGACGCGGCGGTCACGAGCGGGATCCCGCCGAGCTCCGCCCCTGCGAGCCGCGTGGTGCCGGCCGGGATCCGCTCGGCGAACATCGTCCCCAGCTCGCGCAGGATCTCGGGCCGGGTCGAGAAGCGGTACTTGTCGAGGTACCAGGAGCTCGTCCGGCCGCTCCGCAGGGTGAAGGTTCCGCGGAGCAGCGAGGCGTCGGCGATGCGGGCCGCGAGCGTCTCACGATCGACGGTGGTGCTCATGGCGGCGATGGTACCGGCCCGGCGGGCGGGGCCGCCGTCGGCACGCGCGGGGCCGGCCGCCACGCAGGGCAGCCCGGGGCCGCCCCCGGCACCCGCGGGGAGGCCGCCGCGCCGGCCCCCCGTGGCCGTCCGCGGTGCGGCCGACCGCCCCCGCCGTCCCCGACCGTCCCCCGCGATCGCGCGGAACCGCGCTATTCCCGGGGGCGGCCCGCCCCGCCCGGTACCATCACCGGCCATGGCCTCCGTCTGCTTCTACTTCCAGGTCCACCAGCCCTGGCGCCTGCGCGACTACGCCCCGCACGACGCGGATCCCTTCTACTTCGACGACGCCCTCAACCGGCGGATCCTCGAGAAGGTCGCGGACAAGTGCTACCGGCCGGCGACGCGGCTGATCCTCGATCTCGTGCGGCGACACGAGGGGCGGTTCCGCGTCGCGTACGCGATCACCGGGACCGCGCTCGAGCAGATGCAGCGGTGGGCCCCGGACGTGGTCGACCTCCTCCACGCCCTCGTCGAGACCGGGGCGTGCGAGCTGATCGCCGAGACCAGCCACCACTCGATGGCGTTCATGCACTCCACCGGCGAGTTCGACGCCCAGGTCGAGGCCCACCGCGCGACGATGACGTCGGTCTTCGGCGTCGACCCGGTGACCTTCCGCAACACCGAGCTCGTCTACTCCAACCAGGTCGCCGACCACGTGCGCGACCTCGGCCGCTTCCGCGCGATCCTCTGCGAGGGCGTGGACCGGCTGCTCGCCCATCGCTCGCCCAACTACGTCTACGCCCCGCCCGGCCGTCTCGAGGAGGCCCGGCGCGACCCGGCCGCGGGCCCGCGGCTGCTGCTGAAGAAGTACACCCTCAGCGACGACATCGCGTTCCGCTTCGGCAACCGCGGCTGGGAGGAGTGGCCGCTGACCGCCGAGCGATTCGCGGAGTGGGTCGACCAGATCAACGGCGACGGGTACCTCTGCAACCTGTTCATGGACTACGAGACGCTCGGCGAGCACCAGTGGTCCGACACCGGCATCTTCGCGTTCCTCGAGAAGCTGCCGGAGGCGATCTTCGACGTGAACCCGGGGGAGAACGACTTCGTGCTGCCGCGGGAGGCGGCGGAGCGGCACGAGCCGGTCGGCGAGTACGACGCCCCGGAGCCGATCTCGTGGGCGGACTCCGAGCGCGACCTGACCGCGTGGCTCGGCAACGGCATGCAGCGGCACGCCGCCCGCGCCCTCTACGCCCTCGAGGGGCCGGTCAAGGAGCGCCACCGCGTCGGCGACGAGCACATCATCGAGGACTGGCGCAAGCTCACGACCTCGGACCACGTCTACTACATGTCGACGAAGTTCTGGGCCGACGGCGACGTGCACGCGTACTTCAGCCCGTACGACAGCCCGTACCAGGCGTACGCCCGCTTCATGAACGTGCTCGACGACGTGCGGCGGCGGGCCGGCGTGCCCGCCCACGCGCTCGCCTGACGCTCGGACGGCGGCTCAGGCCGCGGCGGCGGGCGGCTCGCCCGGCGCGTCGCGGTCGTCGCGCCCCGCGCGGGCGTCCCGGGCCCGGTCTCCGGCTCCCGACGCTTCGGAATCGACGCGGATCGGCCCGGCGTCGGCGAGCGTGCGGCACAGCTCGACGAGCCGCCGGCGGTCGACCGGCTTGGTGAGGTACTCGTGGCACCCGGCGGCGAGGCACTTCTCCCGGTCTCCGGTCATCGCGTGGGCGGTGAGGGCCACGATCGGGCTCGGGCAGCCCGCCGCCCGCAGCTCTCCCGCGGCCGTGTACCCGTCCATCACCGGCATCTGCATGTCCATCAGGATGACGTCGTAGGGAGCGCCGGCGGCGATCGCCGCGGTGGCGTGGGCGACGCCCTCCTCGCCGTGCTCGGCCTCGTCGACCTCGGCCCCCGCCTTGCGGAGGTGGAAGCCGACGAGCCGGCGGTTGTCCGGCCCGTCCTCCACCAGCAGGACCCGCCGCCCGGCGAGCGGACGGTCGTCGGCCGGGGCCGCCGCCGCGTCCGCGGGCGGGGCGTCCTTCGCCGCCTCGGCCTCGCCGTCGAGCGACGTCACCCACTCGACGTCGTCCAGCGGGCCGGGGTCCACCGTCACCGAGAACGTGCTGCCCTCGCCGGGAGCCGACGTCACCGTGATGTCGCCGCCGAGGAGCCCCGCGAGCCGCCGGGAGATCGCCAGCCCGAGCCCGGTGCCGCCGAAGGTCCGCGTCGTCGAGGCGTCGGCCTGGCTGAAGGGGCGGAACAGCCGGGCGAGCTGCCCCTCGCTCATCCCGATCCCGGTGTCGACGACGTCGATCGACAGGCGCGGCGACGCCCCCGCGGTGCAGGCGAGGCGGAGCGTGACGCCGCCGGTCTCGGTGAACTTGATCGCGTTGCCGACGAGGTTGGTCAGGATCTGCCGCAGCCGCAGGGGATCGGTGCGGATGGTCCGCGGCAGGCGGCCGGTGCAGTCGTGGTCCAGGCGGATGCCCTTGCCGCTCGCGCGGACCGACATCAGCGACACGACGTCGCGCACGAGGTCGGGCAGGTCGGTCTCGAGCCGCTCGACCTCGATCCGGCCGGCCTCGATCTTGGACAGGTCGAGGATGTCGTTGATGATCTCGAGCAGGTGCTCGCCGTTGCGGACGATCGTCCTCACCGCGTCGCGACGACGCTCGTCGGCGTCCGGGCCGTCGGACTGCAGGTCCAGCAGCTCCGCGTAGCCGATGATCGCGGTCATCGGAGTGCGGATCTCGTGGCTCATGTTGGCGAGGAACTCGCTCTTGGCCCGGGTCGCCGCCTCGGCTTCGAGCCGGGATCGCTCGAGCTCGTCCTGCACCCGCTTCTGTGCGTCGATGTCCATGTGCACGCCGGCGATGCGGGCGATCTCGCCGTCGGGGCCGCGCGCGATGCGGCGGCCGTGGCTCAGGACCCAGCAGTACGAGCCGTCCGCGGTGCGCAGCCGGTACTCGCACGAGAACCGCCCGTCCTCACGATTCCTCGCGTCGTCCATCGCCCAGTAGAGCCGGAGCGTGTCGTCGGGGTGGATGCGTTCCCACAGCCAGTCCACGTCGACGGGACCGTCCACCGGCGTCTCGCCCAGCATCTCGAAGTAGGTGTGATTGGCCTCGATCGCGTTGGCGAGGGGGATGAAGTCCCACGTGCCGACGCGCGAGGCGTCGATGATGAGGTCGAGGTGGTCGCGGGTCTCGAGGAGGGCGGCCTCCGTCCGCTTGCGCTCGGTGATGTCGAAGCGCAGGGCGGTGTAGGCCTCGGGCCGCCCGTCCGCCCCGAGGCGGGGGACGATCACCGTGTCGACCCAGTAGAGCTCGCCGTCCTTGCGGCGGTTGCAGATCTCGCCGCGCCAGACCTCGCCCCGGGCGAGCACGGCGAACATCGACCGCCAGAACGTGCGGTCGTGGTAGCCGGAATTGACGACCGCGTGCGTGCATCCGAGCAGCTCCTCTCGGGAGTAGCCGGAGATCCGCTCGAAGAGCTCGTTGACGTGCGTGATGACGCCGCGGGCGTCCGTCTCCGCCACGATCGCGGCCGAGTCGATGGCCCGCTGCGCGAGCTCCAGCTTCCGGGTGGTCGACTCGAGCGCGCGGTGCCGCTCGTCCAGCGCCGCGGTTCGATCGGCCACCAGCCGGGCCAGCCGCTCCTGCTCCTCGCGGCGTCGGCGGGCGTTCGCACGGATCGTGCCGACGACCACCGCCGCGGTGGCGCCCGCGAGGAGCGTGCTCACGCCCATGAGGATCGCGATGCCGTCGTCCCGCTCCCCGGGTCGGACCTCGTCGTCGTAGGCCGCCGAGAGATGCAGGCCGAGCTCCGGAAGGTCGACGCCGGTGCGGACGACGAGTCGGCCGCGGGCGCGGCGCTCGACCCGAGGGGCTCGCGGGACGCGCGTCGGGTCCACGTCGATCCGTACGCCGGGCCGGACCGCGTCGAACGTGGAGCGGAGGTCGATCTCCATCCGCGCGATCGCGATCACCGGACTCGCCGCGTCGTCGGCACGCATCCGGATCGCGTGCAGCACCACGAGTGCCTGCTCGCCGTCGGCCAGGATCATGGGACCGGTCGAGTCGGCTGCCGCCCGGACGGCTTCGAGCTCCCGTGGTCCCTCGGCGATCGAGCGGCCGAGTCGCCGGACGGTGAGCGGAGTGCGGGGAGCGGCCCGGGTGACCGGCGCGACGCGGCGCCCGGTTCGCTCGATCCACGGCAGCTCGTCGGCGAGGCGGAGCCGCAGGTGGCCCGATGCGCGAAGCTCCCGCTCGAGACCGGGGACGGCTTCCGGTTCGATCGTGGGCGCCAGCCAGATTCCCGTGACGCCGGCGTGCCGGCCGGTGATCCGGCCCACCAGCCGCTCGAACTCGTCGGCGCTCACCTCGGGGGAGGCGACGACGAGCGGCTCCACGCCGCGGAGCGACTCGACCTTGTCGGTGATGCGGTTCGCGAGCTTCGACGACAGCAGGAGGGCGTCGTGCTCGGCCCGGGCGATGGCCGGGGCGTGGATCGAGGCCCGCGTCCACGGCGAGATCACCACGAGGGCGGCGAGCACGAGCACGGCCACGGCGCCGAGGACTCGCTCGGACCGGCGACGTCGCGGGGTCCTGCGGCCGTTCACGGCTGCACCTCGATGCTGGTGCGCAGGAACGAGTCGGGCAGCTCGATGCCGCCGGCATCGGCCAGCGATCGGTTGACCATGTGCTCGAAGCGGACGTTGGGGACGATCGGGATCGACGTCGGGTCGGTGCCGGCCGCGATCGCGAGGGCGGCCTCGGCGGCCCACGCCCCCTGCTCGCGTCCGGACGTGGCGACCGTGATCATCGCGAGCGGCGCCATCCACTTCCGATCGGCGAGCAGGAGCCCGCCCGGACGCGACACGGCGTCGCGGGCCGCCGCGTCGTCCCAGTCGGCGATGCCGGCATGGTTCGCCACGATCACCGCGGTCCGCGGTCCGGCTTCCGCGACGGCCCGCGTCCAGGCCCCGAATCCGCTCACGAGCCGGACGTCGAGCTCGAGGCGTCTGGCGCGGGCCGCGCGGCGGTACGCCTCGGCCATGATGCGGTCGGTGAGTCGGTCGCCCCCGAGGTACACGACGCGCTCGAGCATCGGCACCGCCTCGCGGGCGGTGTCGAGCAGCTCGTCGACGGGGGAGCACTGGACCATCCCGGTTCCGAGCCGCGGCAGCTCGTCCGCGTCCGCGGGCCAGCTGATCCCGCAGAAGGCGATCGGGATGCCCGTGCCCGCGAGTCGCCGTGAGAGCTCGAGGGTGGTGATGTCGTCGGCCGTGATCACGACGTCGGGCCGCGCCGCGAGGATGCGGTCCGCGGCCCGGTCGCTGACGTCCTCGATCCACGCCGGATCGGGACGACGCTTGGCGTCGAGCCGGATCAGCTCCAGTGCCGCCCGGTTCGCGAGCCGTTCCTCGAGACCGGTTCGGATGCCTTCCTGCCACGGGTAGGCGTCGTGGTAGGCGAGCACGGCGACGATCCGGGGCCGCGTGTCGGCCGCGGACGCGGCGGCGTCGTCGGTGGTGCCGCCGGGCCGCGGTGCGTCGGCATCGCGGGGCGAGGCGGGCGCGCTCGAGGGGCCGCAGCCGCCCGTGAGGAGCAGTGCGAGGGCCGGACCGGCCGCCGAGGCGGCGATGCGGCGCCGCCCCGTGGCGTGCGGGATGCGGGAATCCCTCTTCGTCACGCGCGAGGGATCGGCGTGGGCCCGGCACGAGGCCAGCGAAGTGGTCCGGCGGTCACCCCGGACGCGCGGTGATTCGGGCGTGCGAGGGCGCTCGGTCCGGGAATCGGGTGGGGGCGCAGGGCGCGCGCCCCACCGCCGGGCCACGCGCCGGCGAGCCGCGTGGCCCAGGGGTGGGTCGGGCCGTGCCGGAGCTCAGTCGACGGGTGTCCGCGTTGTCGAGAATGTCGGCCGGACCCTCCGGGGGTGGGTCGGGCCGTGCCGGAGCTCAGTCGACGCCGAGGCCGGCCCCGCCCGCGACCATCTCGAACTCGATCGTCGTCTCGGCCTCGGCCCCGGTGAGCTCGTCGCGGACCTGCACCTTCAGGAGGAAGGTCCCGAGCGAGAAGCTCGGCGGGAGGCGCAGGACCTGCCCGGTGAAGAAGTCCCGGCGGCGATTGGCGTTCACGTCCACGACCTCCTCCCAGCCGCTGTCCCACACCGGCCGGGCGTCGCGGTCGTTGTAGATGAGGATTCGCTGGCCGAGCTGGGTGACCCACGGGTCCGACGGGCGCGGGGCGGCGGACTCCGACGGGCGGGCCCCGGCGGCCCCGCCGGCCCGCTGCTCGCAGTGGAAGTCGTCGACCTCCACGTAGAGGATCACCTCGTTGGTCCGGCCGGCGAGGAAGCGGTGCGGCGAGGGCAGGGCGGTGAAGAGGCCGAAGCCCTCGACCGCGGTGCACAGGGCGGCCCGGCCGATGGTGAGCGTCGGCGTGCGGGCGACCCGGGCCCGCAGCTCGTCGATCGCCTCGAGCAGCGTTTCGCGGTCGACGGGGGCGGCGGCGGGCCGGGACGCGTCCGCGATCGGACCGCCGATCGCCTGCGCGAACTCGGCCGCGGCCTCGACGAGGTCGCGGTCGGCCTCGGGCACGCCGCGGAGGATCGATGGATCGAGCGAGGCGTCGGGGTCGCCCACGAGCGTGAAGGCGGAGGCGATCGCGTTGCCCAGCGCGCGGTCGGGGTGGTCGATCGCGTCGACGAGCATCGCCAGGCGGTAGTCGCTGCGGCTCACCGCGACGGCGTCCGGAGGCAGGGCGGTCGCCCCGGCGTCGTCGAGTCTCCGTTCGGCGGAGGCGAGGGCGCGGGCGGTGGCTTCTCGGTCGCCGGAACCGCCGTCGTCCGAGCCCTCGGTGCCGCCGAAGGGATTCAGCATCCACGGGCTGGTCTCGGCGACGGCGCCGCGGTCGCTCGCGCCGTCCTCGTCGCGGCGACGGCGGTCGGCCGCGGGATCGGTCCCGCCGGTGGCGCGGTCCACCGCCGCCTCGAAGCGGTCGCCGCCGGCGCTGCGCTCGCGGTCGCTCCCGCCGGACCAGGGTTCGAGCGACGGCGGGTCGAGCAGTCCGAGGATCGCGGGGTCGGGGTCGCGGGGGCCGGTGGCGCCGCCACCGCCGCCGCGCTGGCGGGTCGGGCGGGCGGCGGGGCGGGTGGCCTCGCCGCCGGGGGCGGACTGGTTCCAGGCGGGCGGGGCGGGCGTTCCGGCCGCGCGACCGGGCGCCCCGGGGCGGGCCGTCGGCGTGGCCGCGCGGGCGGGATCGACGGCTTGGCCGCGTTCGGCGGGGGCACCCGTCGGTGCCGAGCCGCCGGCGGTCGGCTCGGGGGCCTCGCCGCGATCGGCGGCCTCGCTGCCCGCGGCCCCCGCGGCCCCCGCGGCGCCGAAGGCAGCGGGC
>CAYLNM010000132.1:0-12053 GCA_964385045.1 uncultured Isosphaeraceae bacterium | reverse complement strand
GCCCGCCCCGACCGCACCGCCCGACGCCCGCGCGACCGCCACCGCCACCGCCCCCGACCTCCGCGTCACCGGTCCCGACGTCCCCGCGTGTCCGGCCGGCTTCGTCGCCGCGGGCACCGCGTGCGGGATCAAGCCCGGCGGCGCTCCCGACCTCGGCCTGATCCGCACCGCGGGCGCCGAGCCCGCGACCGCCGCGGCCCTCCTGACCCGCAACCACGTGCGGGCGGCGCCCGTCCTGCTCACCGCCGACCACCTCGCGGCCACCGGCGGCCGCGCGACCGCGCTGCTCGTCTCCTCCGGCAACGCCAACGCCCTCACCGGCGCCCGCGGTCACGAGGACGCCCGCCGCATGGCGACCGCGGCCGCGGCCGCGTGCGGCGCGACCCCGGGCCAGGTGCTCGTCAACTCGACCGGGATCATCGGCGTCCCGTTGCCGGTCGACCGGATCGAGGCCGCGGTGCCGGCCCTCGCCGCGGCCGCCGCCACCGCCGGGCCGGGCGGCCTCGCGGACTTCGCCGAGGCGATCCGCACCACCGACACCCGCCGCAAGTCGGCGACCGCGTCCGCCGGCGACGCCACCGTGACCGGCGTGGTCAAGGGCTCGGGGATGATCCATCCCGACATGGCGACGATGATCGCGGTCGTGCTCACCGACGCGGCGGCCGAGGCCCCGGTGCTCCGCCGCCTGCTCGCCCGGGCGGTGGATGCGAGCTTCCACCGCATCAGCGTCGACGGCGACACCTCGACCAACGACGCGGTCTTCGCGCTCGCGAGCGGTGCCGCGGGGCCGGTCGACGAGCCCGCGCTGCAGGCCGCGCTCACCGCGGTCTGCCGGTCGCTCGCCGAGCAGGTGGTGCGGGACGCCGAGGGAGCCCGGCGGCTCGTGCGGGTCACGGTCGCCGGGGCGACGGACGACGCCGGCGCCGACCGCGTGGCCCGGGCCGTCGGCACCTCGCTGCTCGTGCGCACCGCGGTCGCGGGCGGCGACCCCAACTGGGGCCGAATCCTCGCCGCCGCCGGCCGGAGCGGCGAGGCGTTCGACGCCGACCGGGCCCGGCTCCGCATCGGCGGCGTCGAGGTGTTCGCGGACGGGGCGCCGCGCATCGACGAGGCCGACGATCCGGGACGTCGCACCGCCGCCGCCGCCGCGATGGCCGAGGACACGGTCGAGATCGAGCTGACGGTGGGCGCCGGCGCCGGGGTCTCGGAGTTCGTCACCTGCGACCTCACCCGCGAGTACATCCGCCTCAACTCGGAGGAGACGACGTGAGCACCGGCTCGAGCCTGCCGTCTGCGCCCGCCGCGCCCGCCGCGCCCGCCGCGCCCGCCGCGGCCTCCGCGGCCTCCGCGGCCTCCGCGGCCCCGGCGCCGCCCACGCCGTCCGCGCCCGTCGTCGTCGCGGCTCCGTCGGCGCCCGCCGGCGAGGCCACGGCCCCGGGCCCGGTCCTCATGGACGTCTACGGTCACCCCGACCTCGCCTTCGTGCGCGGCCGCGGCTGCACGCTCTGGGCCGCCGACGGGACGCCGCACCTCGACCTCGTCGCCGGCATCGCGGTGTGCGGGCTCGGCCACTGCCATCCGCACCTCGTCGCCGCCCTCCGAGCGCAGGCGGGCGAGCTGTGGCACGTCTCGAACCTCTACCACGTGCCCGAACAGCAGCGGCTGGCCGAGCGGCTCGTCGCGGCCACGTTCGCCGACCGCGTCTTCCTCGCCGGCTCGGGGACCGAGGCGGTGGAGGCGACGATCAAGCTCGCCCGCCGCTTCCAGCACGCGGCCGGTCGGCCGGAGCGGGACCGGATCCTCACCGCCCCGCACGCCTTCCACGGTCGCACGCTCGGCGCCCTCTCGGCCACCGGCAACCCGGCGCACCTCGCCGGCTGCGGCCCGCGGGCCGGGGGCTTCGCCACCGTGGACGCCGCGACCGTGGAGGCATTCGCGGGCGCGGTGGACGAGCGCACCGCGGCGATCCTCATCGAGCCGGTGCAGGGCGAGGGAGGCGTGCGTCCGGTGCCGCCGGCGGTCCTGCGGGGGCTGCGACGGCTGTGCGACGAGCACGGCCTGCTGCTGCTGCTCGACGAGGTGCAGACCGGCTTCGGGCGCACCGGCCGGCTCCTCGCCCACGAGCACGCCGGCGTGGTGCCCGACGCGGTCGCCCTGGCCAAGGGCATGGGCGGCGGCTTCCCGGTGGGGGCGTGTCTGGCCACCGACCGGGCCGCCGCGGGCATGACCAAGGGGACGCACGGCTCGACCTTCGGAGGCAATCCGCTCGCGTGCCGGGTGGCGAACGCGGTGCTCGACGTACTGGAGTCGCCGGGCTTCCTGGAGCTGGCGAGCGAGCGCGGCGCTCGGCTGCGGTCCGGCCTGGTCGAGGTGGCGGCGCGGCACCCGAACGTCCTGGCCGAGGTGCGGGGTGCCGGGCTCATGCTCGGCCTCGTCGTCCGCGGCGACGGCGCCGCCGCCGACCTGCAGGCGGCCCTGCGCCGGCGCCGGGTGCTGGTCGCCACCGCGGGGCCGGACGTCGTGCGGCTGGTGCCGCCGCTGGTGATCGACGAGGTCGAGATCGACCGGGCCGTGGCCGCGATCGACGCCGCGGCGGGGGAGCTCGCGGCGGGCTGAGGGCCGCGGCCCCGCGCCCCGTACACTGGGGGAATGGTCGCTGCCGATCCCCGCCGCATCGCCGCCGACGTGCCCGGGTCCGCCCGAGCCTTCGCGCGGCCGGCCCCGCTCCTGGCGCTCCTTGCGCTCGCCACCGCGTTCGCGGCCGGCTGCCGCACCCCGGAGTCCCCCGTGCCGCCCGACGATCCGCCGCTGCCCGCCGCGTCCGCCGCGTCCGCCGCGACCCCCGCGCCCCCCGCGCCCGCCGCGACCCCCGCGACTCCCGTGGACTCCGCGGACCCCACTGGCCTGCGGGCCGCGGTCGACGCCTGGCACGCCGAGCGGCTCGCCCGACTCACCGCCGAGGACGGCTGGCTGACGCTCGTCGGGCTCGACTTCCTCGAGCCGGGGCCCAATCGCGTCGGATCCGATCCCGGGGCGGTCGTCTCCTACCCCGGGCTGCCCGCCCCGCACGTGGGCACGCTCCATGTCGAGCCGAGCGGCATCCGCTTCGAGCCCGCGCCCGGCGTGCGGGTGGACGGCGTGCCCGCGGACGGACGGCTCCGCACCGACGCCGACGGCGAGCCGACCCTGCTCGTCGCCGGCCGCTGCCGCTTCCACGTGATCGAGCGGGGCGGCGCTCCCGCGGTGCGCCTGCGCGACCCCGAGTCGCCCGTCCGCACCGGATTCGCCGGCGTCGAGCGGTTCCCGGTCGACCCGGCCTGGCGGATCGAGGCGTCCTTCGCGGCGGCCGGCGACGGCACGACCGTGCCCGTCGACTCCGTGATCGGCGTCGTGGACGAGACCGAGGTCGCCGGCCGGGCGCGGTTCCGTCGCGGCGACGTCGACGTGGATCTCGTGCTGCACCCGGGCGGGGCGCCGGACCGCTTCTTCGTGGTCTTCGGCGACGCGACCAACGGCCGCGACACGTATCCGTCGGGCCGGTTCCTGCTCGCGGAGCGCACCGCCCCGGACACGGTGACGCTCGACTTCAACCGGGCGTACAACCCGCCGTGCGCGTTCACCGACTTCGCGACGTGTCCGCTGCCCCTGCCCGACAACCGGCTCCCCTTCGCGGTGCCGGCCGGGGAGCGGGCTCCGGCGCGCCGCTGACGGACGCGCCCCGCGGCGGCTCCATCCGCCCATCCGACCCCGCGTGCGTCGGCGACCGGGGCCGACGTCCCCCCGCCTGCTTCCGCCGGCCACCTCCGCCGCCCGCCTCCCCGCTCGAGTCCGACTCCCCGCATGAGCGACCGCCTCCCATCGCACGAGCCCGACGTCGATGCCATCCTCGCCCTGCTGCGGCGCTGGATCGCCGGCCGCCTGCCCGCCGAGCCGCGGGCATGGGCCGACGCCGCCATCGACGAGCTGGCCACCGCGCCGACGGATCGCCGGCTGTACCGCGTCTACGGCGAGGCCGCGCTCCGCTGCGGCACCGCCGACCTCGCGGCGAGCGCGGCCGAGCTGGACGAGGCCGAGTCGATCCGGCCCCGGTGGCGGCCGGTCGACTGGTCGGTGGACCAGCTCGTGCGCACGGCCATGCTGCTCGCCACCGCCACCGCGGGCGAGGACGCGCGGAGCGAGTTCGGCCACCGGCTCGACACCCTCGTCCGCACCGCCGACGTACGGGAGCTCGTCACGCTCCAGCGCGGCCTGCCCCTGTACCCCGGAGCCGACCGGCACGCGGCCCGCGCCGCCCTCGGGGTGCGCAGCAACATCCGCCCGGTCTTCGAGGCCGTCGCCCACCACAGCCCGTATCCCGCCGAGTCGTTCGAGGAGGGAGCGTGGAATCAGATGGTGCTCAAGGCGTTGTTCGTCGAGAGTGCGCTGGACCCGATCGTGGGGCTGGAGGAGCGGGCGAACCCGCGGCTCAGCGCGATGCTGCGGGGATACGCCGGCGAGCGACGGGCCGCGAGCCGGCCCGTCAGTCCCGAGCTGTGGCGCTGCGTGGGGGCGGCACCCGACGAGGGGGCGATCGACGACCTCCGCCGGCTGCTGGCCGAGGGGACCGACGCCGAGCGGCGGGCCGCGGTGCTGGCCCTGCGGGCGATCGACGATCCCGAGGCGGCGGCGCTCCGGCGGTCGGCCGCGGAGCTCGACGCCGGGGCGGACGAGGGCCGCTACGGCTGGTCCGACCTGGTGCCCTGAGTGGCCCGGGGCCCCCGTGGGACCGCCGGCAACGGCCGCCGACGAGGCCCGGGGCCCACACGCGGCGTTTCGGCGACCATCGCCGGATGCGGGCTCGCACACCCGTATCATCGCCCTGACGACGTACGCCCGAGACCCGCCCCCACGGAGGCCCCGATGTCCGACGCCGACGCCATCGACCTGCACGCCGACGACGGCATGCGGTTCATCGATCCGCACATCCACATGATCAGCCGCACCACCGACGACTACGAGCGGATGGCGGCGGCCGGCGTGGTGGCGGTGATCGAGCCCTCGTTCTGGCTCGGCCAGCCCCGGACGAGCGTGGACACCTATGTCGACTACCTCTCGACCCTCGTGGGCTGGGAGCGGTTCCGGGCGTCGCAGTTCGGGATCCGCCACTACTGCACGATCGGCCTCAACTCCAAGGAGGCCAACGACGAGGCGCTCGCCGAGGCGGTGCTCGACGTGCTGCCGCGGTACCTCGTCAAGGAGGGCGTGGTCGCGATCGGCGAGATCGGCTACGACGATCAGACCGAGCTCGAGGAGCGGGCGTTCCGGGCCCAGCTCGAGCTGGCCAAGGAGTACGAGATGCTCGTGCAGATCCACACGCCGCACCGCGACAAGCTCGGCGGCACCCGGCGCAGCATGGACCTGGTCGAGGAGCACGGCGTCGATCCGGACCGGGTCGTCATCGACCACAACACCGAGCAGACGGTGCAGGAGGTCCTCGACCGCGGCTACTGGGCCGCGTTCACGCTCTACCCCAAGACCAAGATGGGCAACGAGCGGATGGTCGGGATCGTCGAGCAGTTCGGAAGCGAGCGGATCATCGTCGACTCGTCCGCCGACTGGGGGGTCTCGGACCCGATGGCGGTGCCCAAGACCGCCCGCCTCATGCTCGCGCGCTGCATCGACCGCGAGCACGTGCATCTGACGTGCTACCGCAACGCCCTCGACTGCTACGGGCGATCGGGCCGGATGCACGAGTCCGACTGGCTCGAGCCCGCGGCGATCGACCAGCGGATGATGTTCGAGGGCAACTCGGTCTTACGCGGACAGCAGCCGCGGGTGGACGCCGACGCAGAGTCGCTCGTCATCGAGTGACCCGCGGGCGTCACGCGCGCGACGCACGATCGGGACCGAGCTCACCACGGAGCGCTCGCGAGCAACGAGCCGCGGCTGCGTCGCAGCTCGCGTGCGTGCCGCTCGAGGACGACGGCCGCTCCGCGCGACGACGGCCGCTCGAGCAGCCGCTCGCACTCCTCGGCCGCCGCGGCCTCGCGGTCGGCCGCGATGCGGAGGCAGCGGGCGAGGCGGGCGCCGTGGACGTGGCGGGGCAGGTCCCGGATCCACGCCCACGCTCGCGATCGACCGGGATCGGGCCCGCGCCGGGCGTGCGGTCGCAGCTCCCGGGCGAGCCGGTGGCGCCGCTCGGCCACGGTGTCGAGGGCGGCGACGGTCCGGGGCGCGTCGGCGACGCGGGCGAGCCGGCGGAAGGCGTCCGCCGCGTCGAGGTGGCGACGTCGGAGGCGGGCCACCGGATCGACGGGGTCGGGCGGGGCCGCGTCGTCGTGGCCCCCGCGGGGGTCGGCCGGGGCACGGCCCGAGGGCCACGCGAGGGACACGGCCTCAGGGCCCGTGGCCGTCGTCGCTTCGGGTGAACTGCCCGCTCGTCGCCGCCGCCGGCGGCCGCCTCGTCGTCTTCCCACGTCGTCGTCTCCTTCGTCGTCCCTCGACCTCGGCCCGCACCATGCGATCGTCGCGGGCCCGCCGCCTCCGGCGATCCGCCGCGTGGCGGTCGTGGTCGAGCTCGATCGCCATGGCGGCGACCGTCGCGCCGCTCCGTGCGAGCAGCAGCAGCGTCGCGGCCACGGCACCGGCGAGCAGCAAGTCCGCCGCCGGTCGCGGGCCCGGACCGAAGGCCAGGGCGCCGGCGAGCACGGTGACGCCGCCACCGACCAGGACGCCGGCGAGGCTTCGGATGAGATGTCCGGTTCCGGACTTCACTGCGGGGGAGGGTCGTCCCCCATGCTGGAATCAGTCTGAGTCCCGGGTGAACTTTCCCTCATGCGCGTGCATCGACCCGAGGGAGCCGCCTGCGCGGGCCTCGCGCGGCGCCCTGAGGTCGTCCACCGCGTCCGTCGCCGCGGAAGGCTCGTCCGCCGTCCCGGGAACGTCGCGATCGCGGAGGTGCTCGGGCTCGTCGTCCCGGTCACCGGGTTCGCCCCCGGGATCGCCCCCGGGTTCGCCCGCGGATCCGTCCCTGGAACGAGCGTCGTCGGGCTCGTCCGCCGCGAGCGGCAGCCGCACCGTGAGCCGGCAGCCTTGGGCGCGATTCTCGGCCGAGATCGAGCCCCCGTGCAGCTCGGCCACGCCGGCGGCGATCGAGAGGCCGAGACCGCTCCCCCGGGCGGTGCGGCGCTCGTCCTCGGCCTGGCTGAACCGGTCGAAGAGGCTCGGGAGCAGCGACTCGGGGATGCCGGGGCCATCGTCGGCCACCGCCAGCCGGGCGGTGGCGCCATCGACGGCGGCCGAGATGCGGACCGTGCCGCCGGCGGGGGAGAAGCGGACCGCGTTGCGAACGAGGTTCTCGAGCATGGTGCGCAGCAGCTCGAGATCGCCGGTGACCGTCGCCCCGTCCGCGGCGGCCTCGTCGAGCTCGATCGCGAGCTCGATGCCGGCCTGGTCGGCCATCGGGGTGCAGCCGTCGGCGGTCTCCGCCGCCAGCTCGTCGAGGCCCACCGCGCTGCGGCGCCGGGGCGCGTCGCCGTGCCGGACGCGGGCCAGCAGCAGGAAGCTCTCGACCAGATCGCCCAGCCGCCGCATCTCCTCGGCGGTCTGCTCGAGGATCCGCCGCTCGTCGGACGCCACGCCGGGCCGGGCGAGGCGCACCTGCACGTCCGTCAGCACCACCGAGATCGGGGTCTTCAGCTCGTGCGAGACGTTGAGCAGGAACCGCTCCTGCGCCCGATACCCCGCATCCACCCGCGCGAGGGCGTCGTTGAGGGCCGACTCGAGGCGACGGATCTCCTGCGGCGCGTCGTCGTCGGTCACGTCGATCGGCCGGTCCACCGACTCGGGCCGGATCCGCTCCGCCGCGAGCCGCAGGGCCCGGATCGGGCCCACCGCGATGCCGGCGACGAACCACGTGGTCACGGCCACGGCGAGGGCCGCGAGCGGCACCGCGACCAGCGTCGTCCGCCGCACCGCGTCGAGGGCCGCCGCCACGGCCGGGGCCTCGCGGTGGGCGATCCAGAGGTCGCCGTCCGTGCCGCCCGCGGCCGCGTCCGTCCGTGCGTCCGCAGGACGGACGACCACGAGCAGCGGCACCGCGTCCTCCGTGTTGCGGCCGAGGGCCACGCGGGTGCCGGGCGGGGCGCCGGGCGGCGCCGCGAGACGCTCGCCCGTCGCGAGGACACGCCGTGCCGCGTCGCCCGCCGGAGCGGCGAACGGCCTGCGTCGCACCGTCACGCTGCCGCCCGACGTCACGGCCGCTCGGGCGGCCTCGCCCGGCAGCGAGCCCCCCGAGCGGTCCACGGGGCGTTCCGCCGCTCCTGGCGCTCCGGCCGCGCCTGCCGCTCCGGGCGCTCCGGGCGCTCCGGCCACTCCGGGCGCTCCGGCCGCGCCGGCCACTCCAGCCGCGCGAGCCCCGTCCGCCGCTGCGCCCCTTCCGGCCGTCCGGGCCGCGGCGCGGTCGATGGCCGCGAGCAGCTCCGCGACGGCGGGGCGGTGCTCCCGCTCCTCGAGGTACCGAGCGGCGACGAGGAGCAGCATGGCCGTGCCGAAGAGGCTCGGCAGCGTGATGCCGAGGGTCAGCCGGCTCCGCAGGCCCGTCGGCGCGGCGTCAGCCCTCCATGATCCCGAAGCGATAGCCGGCCCCCTTGATGGTGTGGATGAGCGGACGGCCGAACCCGCGGTCGATCTTCCGCCGCAGGGCCGAGATCGACACGTCGATCACGTTGCTCGTCGGCTCGTGGTTGGTGTCCCAGACCTTCTGGGCGAGCTGGGCTCGGGAGAGGACGCGGTTCTCGTTCCGCATCAGGCAGTGCAGGAGGGCGAACTGGCGGTTGGAGAGGGTGATCCGCTCCCCGTCCCGCTTCGCCTCGTGGGTGTAGAGGTCCAGCTCGAGATCGTCGCACGTGAGGTGCCGCGACTCGGTCGCCTCGCCTCGGCGGAGCAGGGCCCGCACGCGGGCGAGCAGCTCGTCGAACTCGAACGGCTTGCCGAGGTAGTCGTCGGCCCCGGCGTCGAGCCCGGAGACGGTGTCGTCGGTCGAGGCGAGCGCGGTCAGCATCAGCACCGGCGTGGCGACGCCGCGACGCCGGAGGTTGCGGCACACGTCCGTCCCGTCCCGGTCGGGCAGCATGACGTCGAGGATGATCAGGTCGAACGGCTCGGCGACGGCGGTGTTCTCGCCGTCGCAGCCCGAGAGACACGCCCGGGCCGTGTAGCCCTGGTCCGACAGGCCGTGCACGAGCGAGTCGGCCATCCGGGGGTTGTCCTCGATCACGAGGATGCGCACGAGATCCTCCTCTCTCGCCGGCGGCGGTGGGATGAGGTCGAATTCACGCGCCGCTCAGCGGTCCCTGGGTCGCCGGCAGCACTCTATCCACGCTCGACCGGGTGTCGCCCGGCGTCGCCGCGTCCGCGGACGGATGAGGAACGTTTCACCGTCCGCGCTCATGAGGCCACGTCCGACTCGCCGCGTCGATGCGCCATCCCCCTCGCCTCCCCACCGGAGAAACCCCCATGTCCGCTGAACGCCGCGATCCCGACCGCCACGTGCCCTCCGTCCCCACGCCGGCGCTCGATCCGCGGCACGATCTCGCCGATGCGCCGTCCCCGGACTCCGACCCCGATCCGAGGCGTCCCGACGCCCCGCGGAGCGTCGCGGACGGTCCGGGCTCGCGACCGATCGACCACATCCAGCGCGATGGACCGCCGCCGCCGGTGCCGCGCCGCGAGCCCGCGCGCCGGAAGCTGCTCGTCGCGCTCTTCGTCGCCCTGCTGTTCGTCGGACTGATGATCGGAGCGTTCGTGATGCAGCGGCCGGTGCCGGCACTCGGCTTCGCCGCGGTCGCCTGCGGCATGCTGCTGCTCTTCGCGGCCCCCGCCCTCGCGGCGACGAACGCCGATCCGACGCCGAACGAGCCCGAGCCACGCGACCCGCGGGCCGCGTCACCCGCCTCGGCCTCGAACGGGTCCTGAGTCTCGGCCCCCGGGGGCGGGGAATCCGCCGCGCGTGGTCAGCGGCCCGCGTCGCCGCGACCGGACGCGCCGTCGCCCGGCGCGCCGGCATCGTCCGCCGGCGGACGGGAACTGCGCCGCTCGTCCGCGGCCTCGCGCATCGCCCGCTCCATGCGCTCCCGTGCGAGCTCGGCGAGCCGGTCGCGCTCGTCGTCGAGTGCCCGCTGGGCGTCGGCGACCGCGGCCGCGAACGCCAGCCGGGCGAGCGTGGGCACGACGCGCTCGCGCCGATCCCGGAAGTCGGGACCGTCGGCGCCCGTGGGCTGCTGCCAGACCGCCTCGCCCTCTCCCCGCGCCTCGGCGAGCACCTCGTCGGGGCGGTCGGGGTCGTGGGCGATGACGTCCACCCGGTAGCGGAAGCCCTCGACCACGGCGCGTCCCTCCGCCTCGGTGCGGTCGACGTCGTGCTCGCGGATCACGAGCCGCGCCCGCAGCGCCATCGGATGCTCGCCGAACGCCTGGCCGAGCACCGCCCGCGGGTGCACGCCCTCGGCCGGGTGCTCGAGCGTGCCGACCGCGGCCGGGGCGTCGCGCAGGGCGGCGTCGCGGGCGACGTCCTCGAGCGTCAGCGGCAGGGGGCGGCCGACGACCACGCGCCGCGGCGTGACCGACACGCCGGCCGCCGCGTACCGCGGCACGTCGCCGGGCCCGCCTCCGATCGTGGGCATCGGCGTCGTGGCGACCGGACGGCCGAAGGCGTCGGACTCGGGGGGCGTGGCGTCGCAGCCGGCGACCGCGGCGACGAGCACGGCCGCGGCGACCGGGGCGGTGCCTCGGGGCGGGAGCGGGCGGGTCACTGGCCCTTCGCCCAGTACTCGAGGAAGAGGTCCTCGAGCGTCGCGGTGCGATCGGCGGCGGACTCCGGCGGGGCGAGCTCGCCCACCCGCGTCCACGCGGGGGCCTCGTCCTCGTCCTCGGGCGGCATCCACCACGCCTGGCGGCGGGTCCACGTGCGGAACGAGTCGAGGGCCTGGTTCGCCTCCTCGACGCCCCGGTGCGTCAGCAGCGTGCGGTAGACCAGCTCGAACTCGTCGAAGACGAACCGCGGGTGGCGGGCGGCGAAGAGCTGCTGCGTCCAGTACGACTGGATGACGTACGTGTGCGGGCCGTCGACGTTCACGCCCTCGAGGTGGTACACCGGCTGGTGACGCAGCTCGCCGCCCTCGACCACGATCCGCGTCGGCTCGTAGACGATCTCGCCGCGGCCCAGCGGGCGGTCGATCGGATGGGACTCGCACGCGGCGAGGCCGGCGGCCGAGCCGAGCGACGCCACGACGAGCAGCCGGGCGGACGCGACGCGTCGGAGCCGCCGGGCCGCGCGAGCCCGCCGGGTCGGACGGGCGGGGGCCGGCGTCGGCGGGACGCAGGTCGGCGACGCCCGGATCGGCGACGGGCAGGTCGGCGGGGCGCAGGTCGTCGAGACGACCGCCGGGGCGTCCGTCGCGACTCGCCGGCGCAGCGGGGAGTGGGATCCGTCCATGGGGCGGGCTCCGGGAGCCTGGCGGCTCCGGTCGGTGGCGCCGGCGGGAGCCGGGCGCACGAGCGTCGGCGGCCGATCCTTGGCCGCCGGTGCATTGTGGGCGCGCCGCGGGATTCGTGCGAGTGCGACCGGTCGGTCCTCGCCGCCCGACGCGCGACCCGCGGCCGGCGGCGGGGAGCCGCGTGCCGGGCGGCCGCTCTCCGCCCGGCCGCTCGCTACGGTGCTCGGCCGCCCTGGAGCCCCCGTGCCCCCCTCGACCCCCGCCCCCGCTCTCCGCCCGGCCGCCCGTCCCGCGTGGGTCGATCCCGTGCTGCTGCTCGTGGTGCTGGTCTGGGGCGGCAACTTCGTGGTGATGAAGCTCGCGTTCCGGGACATCGACCGGGACGTCTTCAACGCCGCCCGCTACGCGGTGGCGGCCGTGGTCGCGGTGCCCGTCGCGCTGGCCGGCATGGCCGGGTCGACACGGCGGGCTGCCCGGCTGACGCCGGCCGGCGACTCGCCCGCGGGGGTCGCCGGGGCCCGGGCGGCCGCCGCCCTCGGCGCGGGCGCCGGTGCCCCCGCGGCCGCTGCCGGCCCCGCG
>CAYLNM010000131.1:0-12217 GCA_964385045.1 uncultured Isosphaeraceae bacterium | reverse complement strand
GCCGCCCGCGGCCAGGACGCCGACGACGCGGACCGCGGCCCGGCGCCGCAGGGCGCCGGGTTCTACCGCTTCACGGTGGGCGAGCTGGAGTGCGCGCTCGTCGGCGACGGCGGCTGGACCGGCACCGCGGACGCGTACGGCACCAACGCGACCGCCGAGCAGCGGGCCGCCGCCTGCCGCGCCGCCTTCCTCGACCCGCAGGAGGTCCCGGGCATGGTGCACTGCCTGCTCGTGCGGCACCCGCAGGGGACGCTGATGGTCGACACCGGCTGCGGCTCGCTGTTCGGGCCCGGAGCGGGCCGCGTGCTGGAGCACCTCGGCGGCCTCGGCCTCGGGGCGGACGACGTCGACCACGTGCTGCTCACGCACCTGCACCCCGATCACGTCGGCGGCGTGCTGGGCGACCGGGCGGCGGCCGTGCTGCCGAACGCGACCTTCCACGTCGCCGCGCCCGAGCTCGCGTTCTGGTCCGGCGCCCCGGCGCTCCCGCGGACGCAGGTCGACGAGGCGATGAAGGACACGATGCGGCAGGCGGCGGAGGGGGCGATCGGGGCGATCGCCGCCCGCACCGCCCGCTTCACCCCGGGCGACGAGCTGCTGCCCGGCCTCTCCACCATCCCGCTGCCCGGCCACACCCCGGGCCACGTCGGGCTGATGGTCGACGCCGGCGGCGAGCAGCTCGCGTACGTGGCCGACCTCGTGCACAACGCCCCGATCCAGCTCCCGAACCCGGGCTGGCACGTGGCCTTCGACGTGGACTCGGTGCAGGCCGCCGCCACCCGCCGCCGCATGCTCGACCGGGCCGCGGCCGAACGCCTCCGGCTCTGCGGCTCGCACCTGCCGTTCCCCGCCCTCGGCCACGTGAGCCGCGAGCGCTCGGGCTACCGCTGGGTGCCGACGACCTGGCGCTGGGACGGCTGAGCCCGCCGGCCGCGTCGCGCGTCGGCCGGCGACCGACCGCGGCCGACCCCCCTCCGGGGTGGCCCCTCCGGGGCGGCGGCCGGGCGCCGCGCTCGGGACCGCGACGCGGGCCGGACCCCCGAGACCGCGCAGTCCGTGCCCGCCGACGGTCGCCGAACCGTCCGATTCATCCGCCAGCCGCGACGGACGGATGCCCCGGGCCGGTCCGGGCCGACTCCCGGTCAACCCCACCGCCCGGTGCGTCGATCCCGCCGACATGCTCCGACCCGGCAGGGACAGCCCGGCGGAGGGAATCGGGGGATCGCGCGCGGCGACGCCGCGGATCCTCCGCCCCCGGTTCCCGATCACCTCGGTCGCCCTGACCGCGGGAGCGATCCCCGCCGCCATCCTGCTCGGGGCCCCCGCGACCGTCGTCGCCGCCCTCGGCGCCGGCGTCCTGCTGGGGGCGGCCGGCACCGCCGGCGCGACGCTGGCGGCCCGGCCGCGGTCGAGTGGCACGTCGCCTGCGGGAGACGAGCCGAGGCCGGACGCGGACGACGCGGCGCCCGGAGCACCCGCCGATACCCCCTCGGTCGTCGACGGCGACGGCCACCTTCCCGCCGCCCTCGCCGCGGCCCGCGCCGAGCTCCGGCGCCTCTCCACCGCGATCGACGCCTCCGACGACGCCGTCCGCCTCCTCGACGCCGACGGCCGCATCGAGTGGGTCAACCGCGTGGCCACGGCCCGCGCGGGCCGCCGCATCGACGAGCTGCGCGGCCACGAGGCCTTCGGCCCCGCCTCGGGCTTCGACCTCGACGAGGACACCGCGGCCCGCCTCGCGGCCGAGCTGGCCGGGGGGGCGACCTTCTACGAGACGCTTCCCCAGCGGACGCTCGACGACCGGCGGCGCTGGGTCGACGTGCGGGCCCGGCCCGTGCACGCGGCCGACGGCACCCGCTCGGGCTGGGTCGTGATCGAGCGCGACGTCACCGCCGGACGCGAGCGGGCCGACCTGCTCGACCTCGTGCTCGAGTCGGCGCAGGCCGGCATGTGGGACTGGGACGTGCCCTCGGGCACCGTGCGCACCACCGCCTACATGCACCGCATGATCGACGAGCCGGAGCCCTGCGGGCCGGTCGACATCGACTGGTTCATGAGCCGCGTGCACCCCGACGACGCCCCCGAGCTGCACCGCCGTCTCGACCGATCGCTCGCCGAGGACGAGTCCTTCGAGGTCGAGTTCCGCTTCGGTGGTCACGAGGGCCGCTGGACGTGGATCCGCACCAGCGGCCGCGTGATCGCCCGCGACGCCGCGGGACAGCCGGTGCGCATGATCGGCCTGCACGTGGACGTCGACCGCATGCACCGGGCGGTGCTCGAGGCCCGCGAGACCACGGCGCTGCTCAACGCCATCATCGACCTCGTCCCGGTGCGGATCTTCTGGAAGGACGCGGCGGGACGGTACCTCGGAGCCAACGACGCCTTCCGGAAGGACTGCGGCGATCATCCGCTGGTCGGCCTCACCGACCGCGACCTCGACCTCGACCCGGAGGAGCGGGGTCGGCGACGTGAACGCGATCACCAGATCCTCGCGGGCGCGGAGACGAGTCCGGACGTCGTCGAGCCGTGGACGCGGCCGGACGGCGTCATCGGCTGGCGGCACACCGCCTACCGGCCGCTCCGCGACGCCGAGGGGGCGACGATCGGGGTCATCGGCTCCTACCAGGACGTCACCGAGCTGCAGCACGTGGCCGAGGAGCTCGAGCGGGCCCGCGACCACGCCGAGGCGGCGAACCTCGCCAAGAGCGAGTTCCTCGCCAACATGAGCCACGAGATCCGCACGCCGATGACGGCGATCCTCGGCTTCGCCGACATGCTCGAGGAGGCTCCCGGCGACGAGGCCGGCCGGCGCCGTCAGCGGGACGCGATCGACACGATCCGCCGCAACGGGCACCAGCTGCTCGCGATCCTCAACGACATCCTGGACCTCTCGAAGATCGAGGCGGGCCGGCTGACGGTCGAGCGCCTCCCCGTGCGGCCCGCGACGCTCGTGGGGGACGTGGTACACCTGCTCCGGCCGCGGGCCGAGGGCAAGGGGCTCGGGCTGCGGGTCGAGGTCGAGGGGCCGCTGCCGGCCGAGATCGCGACCGACCCGGTGCGGATGCGGCAGATCCTCACGAATCTCGTCGGCAACGCGATCAAGTTCACCGAGACGGGCGAGGTCGCGGTGCACCTCGCCTTCGTCGAGGAGCATCCGGTCCCGGGGGAGGTCGGTGGCCGGCTCGTCGTCCGGGTGCGGGACACCGGCATCGGGATGACGCCCGAGCAGGCCGGACAGGCCTTCGAGGCCTTCGCCCAGGCCGACACGTCCACCAGCCGCCGCTTCGGCGGCACCGGACTCGGCCTGCGCATCTCGCGCTCGCTCGCCGAGGCCCTCGGCGGCCGGCTCGACGTGGAGACCGGGCTCGGCGAGGGCAGCACGTTCACGGTGGAGATCGATGCGGGACGGGTCGACGCCCGCCGCCTCGCCCCCGCCGAGGCCGAGGCGGAGATCGCGGCGGGGGGGCACGCCGAGGACCCGTGCCCGGTCGCCGACGGGGCGGCCGACGTGGTGGCGGGGACCGCGGCGGCAGGACGCCCGGCCGACCGCGCGGCGCCGGTGCCGGCCCCGCGATCCGTCGGCGGCGCCGGCGAGGGACCGCTCGCCGGCCGGCGGATCCTGCTCGCCGAGGACGGGCCGGACAACCAGCGGCTCATCGGCTTCCACCTCCGCAAGGCGGGGGCCGAGGCCGTGATCGTGGACGACGGCCGACAGGCGGTCGACGCGGTGGAGGCGGCCGAGGCGTCGGGACGCCCGTTCGACCTGGTGCTCATGGACGTCCAGATGCCGGTGCTCGACGGCTACGGCGCGGTGCGCGAGCTGCGGGCGGCCGGCCACGTCCTGCCCATCCTCGCCCTCACCGCCCACGCGATGGCGGGGGACCGCGATCGGTCGCTCGAGGCGGGCTGCGACGAGCATCTCACCAAGCCGATCGATCGCGCCGCGCTCGTCGCGGCGATCGCCGAGCGCACCCACGGCCACGACGCCGGCGAGGCGGAGGGACCGCGTCCCGCCGAGGCCGCATAGACGATCCGGTCGCCGGCCGCCGAGCGCCCGCGACTGACTGATGGTCACCCCGATCAACTCGTCCGGTGGGCCGACCGATCTCGGTGTCGTGACCACCCCGCCCCGCGACGAACCGTCCTCCGGTGCCGGCGATGCCACCCGCACCCCCCACGGCCCCGGCACCCCCGGCACCCCCGGCACCCCCGGCACCCCCGCCGGCCGCGGATCCGTCGACCACCGCCGCGCCTCCAGCCCGCCTGGCCGCCGCCCGCTCGACCGGCTCGCCGCCGCCAGCCTCGACGGCTGCGCCGACGCCGTCTACTGGCTGCAGCTCGACGGCCGCATCATCGACGTGAACGCCACCGCGCTGCGGCAGCAGGAGACGACCCGCCCGGCGCTGCTGGCCCGCCGCGTGCACGATCTCGGCCCGGGACTCGACGACGCGAGGTGGGAGGGAATCGTCGCCCAGCTCGAGGCCGAGGGCTCGGTGTCGGTGGAGCGCGAGCACGTGTCCCGCACCGGCCGCCGCTTCCCGGTCTCGGTCCGGGCCAGCCTCGTCGCGGACGACGGCGACCGCGTGATCTGCGCCTTCGTGCGGGACGTGACCCGCGAGCGGGCCGCCGAGGCCGAGCTCGCCCGCAGCCGGGACGACGCCCGCCGGCTCGCGGCGGTGGCCGAGACCACGGGCAACCTCGTGCTGCGGACCGACGCCGCCTTCCGCTTCGAGTGGGTGAACCCGGCGTTCGAGGTCCTCACCGGCTGGCGGCTCGAGGAGATCCGCGGGCGCCGCGTGGGCGACGTCCTCCGGGGGCCGGGCACCGACCCGCGGCAGGCCCGCACCATCGACGACGCGGTGGCCGCCGGCCGCGGGTACGACGTCACCCTCGTCAACCACACCCGCGACGGGCGGCCGTACTGGGTCGAGTGCAGCTGCCGGCCGGTCCGCGACGACCACGGGAACGTCACCGGCTTCGTGAGCATCGAGCGGGACGTCACCGAGCGGCGGATCGCCGAGGAACGCTCGCGGCTCGCGATGGAGGCGGCCCACGCCGGGTTCTGGGACTGGTCGATCGCGGACGGACGACTCGTCCACTCCCCCGAGACCCGCACCATGCTGGGCGAGGACGCCCCGGACGGGGACCTCGAGGACGACGTCGGCTGGTTCTGGAGCCGCGTGCACCCCGAGGACATGCCCGCCGTGCAGGCCACGTTCGGCCGCAGCCTCGCCGACCCGTCCGTCACCGCCACCGCCGAGTTCCGGCTGCGGTGCGCCGACGGATCGTGGAAGTGGATCCGCAGCGTCGGCCGGGTCGTCGAGCAGGACGGCGACGGGAACCCGCTGCGCATGATCGGCCTGCAGATCGACGCCTCGGAGACGAAGGCGGCCGAGCGGCGGCTCCGCGACAGCGAGGCCCGCTACCAGCTGGCGATGGACGGGTCGTGCGACGGGCACTGGGACTGGGACGTCGCCACCGGCGAGGCGTGGGTCAGCGACCGCTACCTCGAGATCCTCGGCGAGCCGTCGGCCGCGATCGCCGGCTCGTTCGCGGCGTGGCGCGACCGGGTCCATCCGGACGACCTGCCCGGCGTCCTTGCGGCGATCAACGCCCATCTCGACGAGGGGACGACGTACGACGCCACGTACCGCATGCGGCACGCCGACGGCTCGTGGCGGCGGCTGCGGGCGCGGGGGCGGGCGGTGCGCGACGAGTCGGGCCGGCCGGTCCGGATGGCGGGCTCCGTGGCCGACGTCACCGAGGCCCACGACGCCCGCGAGGCGCTGGCCGAGAGCCGCGAGCATCTCACGCGGGTGGTCGAGGCGGTGGCCGACGGCATCGTGGTCACCGACGCCGAGGGCCGCATCGTCGACGCCAACCGGGCCGCCGAGACGATCCTCCGCACGCCGCGCGAGCGGCTGCTGACGATGAGCGCCCTGAGTCCGCGGTGGAGCCCCGTGCGGCCCGACGGCTCGCCGATGCCCGAGTCCGAGCAGCCGCTGCGGAGCACGCTCGAGACCGGCCGCGCCCACGAGGACGTCGTCCTCGGTCTCGCGACCGGCGACGACGGGCGCCGCTGGCTTCGCATCAGCACCGCGCCCCTGCGATCCGAGGACCGCGTGCGGGCGGCGGTCATCACCTTCACCGACGTGACCGAGCTCCGGGCCGCCGCCGAGGCGGCGGAGGCGGCCAGCGCCGCCAAGACCGCGTTCCTCGCGAGCATGAGCCACGAGATTCGCACGCCCATGACGGCGATCCTGGGCTTCGCGGAGATGCTGGAGCATGCGGACGACGCCGGATCGCGCGGCGCCCACGCGACCCCGGACCCGGCGGCCGCGGACCGCCGGGAGGCGATCCGCACGATCCGCCGCAACGGCGAGGCCCTGCTGCACATCGTCAACGACGTCCTCGATCTCTCGAAGATCGAGGCGGGCCGGCTGCGCTGCGAGCGGATCCCGACGAGCCCGGTGGAGCTCGTGGACGACGTCGCCGCCACCATGAGCATGCGGGCCCGCGAGAAGGGGCTCGACCTCCGGGTGGCATGGGAGGGCGAGGTGCCGGCGACGATCGAGACCGATCCACTGCGGCTCCGGCAGGTCCTGGTCAACCTCGTGGGCAACGCCATCAAGTTCACGGAGCAGGGCACGGTGACCCTTCGGATCGGGTGGGAGTCGTCGGAGCCCGCGACGGCACCGCCGACGCGGGACGAGCGCACCCGAGGCGAGGGCGACGACGACGGGGCGGCCCGCGAGTGCACCGACCGTGGCGGCGAGGGGAGCGTCTCCGGTCGGATGCGCTTCGCGGTGATCGACACCGGCATCGGACTCGACGCCGCGCAGCGAAGGCGGATCTTCGAGCCGTTCGCGCAGGCCGACGACTCCACCACGCGCCGCTTCGGCGGCACCGGACTGGGCCTGCAGATCTCGCGATCCCTCGCCCGCATGCTCGGCGGCGGGATCACGGTCGACTCGGCGCCGGGCCGCGGCAGCGTGTTCACGCTCACCGTGGACCCCGGTCCGGCGACCGGAGCGGAGCTGATCCGGCCGGGCGACGCCTCTCCGATTCCGCGGACCGACGCCGCGGCGGACCTCGTGCACGAGCGGGCGGCCCGCCACGGCGACGGGCCGCTCGGGGGACGGCGGGTGCTGCTGGCCGAGGACGGGCCCGACAACCAGCGGCTCGTCGGCACGATCCTGCGGCGGGCCGGAGCCGAGGTCGCGGTGGTCGGCACCGGTCGCGCGGCGGTGAGGGCGGTGGAGCGGGCAGCGGCGGGTGGCTCGCCGTTCGACCTCGTGCTCATGGACGTGCAGATGCCCGAGATGGACGGCCACGAGGCGACCCGCCGGCTGCGGACGGCCGGACTGCGACTCCCGGTGCTCGCGCTGACCGCCGGCGTGATGGAGCAGGATCGCGAGGCGGCCCGCACCGCCGGCTGCGACGCCCACCTCGCCAAGCCGATCGACCGAGCCCGGTTGCTGCGCGAGGTCGCGGCGTGGTGCGATCCCGAGGAGGCGGCGCGGCGACGCGGCCAGCCTCGGGCGGAGGAACGCGACGCGGCGTGACCGGGGGGTCGGCTCGACCTCGGCTCGCGGCAGCGCGGCCGTGGGCGGCCCTGGGCGGTGCGGCACGGGTCGCCGGCTCCCTGCCGCGAACCCGGGTCACGATCAGCCGCTGTTCCGCACCCGCACCACCACCCCGTCGGCCAGCCGGTCCGACGGATGCACGACGACGCGGTCGCCGGGCTCGAGCCCCCCCGTGACCTCGGCCGTCCGCCAGGTGCGGCGGCCGAGCGTGACCTCGCGCCGACGGGCATGACCGTCCTCGACCACGTACACCGCCCATCCGCGCTCGCTCCCCGCCTCCTCCACGCCGCCGACGGGCCGGAAGACCGCGCCGGTCGGCACCTGCACCACGTCGCCCGACTCCCAGGTGACGATGCGGGCCTCGACCCGGTAGCCGTCGCCGAGCGCGGCCCGCTCGGCCGCCGGCGACCGCAGGTCCGCGACCACGTTGACCCGCTGCTCCTCGATCCCGAGGGCCGAGATCTCGGTGAAGGCCGAGGGCTCGACGGTCCGGACGATCGCGGCGAGCGCCTCGGGCCCGCCCCACGCCTCGACGATCACCTCGGCGCCGGGCTCGATGCGCACCGCGTCGGCCGAGAGCACGTCGATCACGAGCTCGAGATCCGACGGGTCGCCGATCTCCAGCAGCGGGGTGCCGGGCGCCACGACCGCCGCGCTCTCCTGCATCACGCGGAGAACCGCCCCGTCGATGGGCGAGCGGATGACGAGCCGGTCCTCGGGGTCGTCGCCCGGCGATCTCGCGTCGGCCGCGGCGCCGCCGTCGATCGCGCCCGCCGCGCCCGCCGCGCCCACCGCGGACCCGCCCGAGAACGCCAGCGCCGCCCGGGCCTGCTCGAGCTCGAAGCGCGCGATCTCCTCGGCGAACCGCGCCCCGCGGAAGGCCTCCCGGGTCTCGCGCAGGTCGGACTCCGCCGCGTCGACCTCGCGGGCCATCGCCGCCCCGGCCGCCGCCGCCTCCCGCACGCGGGCGCGCTCGTTCTCGGCGAAGTCGTACGACGCCCGCGCCTGCTCGAGCGCGGCCCCCGCCCGCCGCAGGGCCGCCTCCGCCGCCCGCACCCGCGCCTCGGCCGCCGCCCGCTCGCGGGGATCGAGCAGCGAGGGCGCCCGGGGGTCGATCACCGCCAGCACCGTCTCGCCCGCCGTCACCGGGTCGCCGGGATCGAGGGTGATCCGGGCGGTGCGGCCCGGCAGCGGACTCGAGACCACGTAGCGCTCGCGGATGCGGGTGCGGCCCTCCTCGTCGACCGTCACCCGCATCGGGCCGCGGGCGACCTCGGCCACGTCGACCGGGACCGGCTCGGGCTGCAGCGCGAGCCACGCCGCCACCGCGACCCCGCCGAGCACGGCGAGTCCGCCGCCCCCGCGCAGCATCCGTCGTCCGAGGCCGTCCGATCGTCGCTCACCCATCCGCTCGCTCCCGTGACGGGCCCGCCCGGGGCCCGCCGGCGTCGCGTGCCCGTGCGCCGCCCCGGCGCGACCCGCCGGACCGCACGCGGCGCCGCAGCCTACTCCCGCGACTTCAGCACCGACACGAGGTCGAGCCGTCCCAGCCGCCGCCGCACGATCACCGCGCTGATCGCCGCCGACAGCACCGTCACCAGGATCGCGGTCCCGTAGGTCGACCGGTCGATCTCGAACGGCAGCCGGAAGAGCTCCGACTCCGTGGCCACGCTCGCCGCCCACGCGAGGCCGGTGCCGATCACGAGGCCGGCCGGGATCGCGAGGATCGTGAGCACCGCGAGCTCGCCGAGCTGGATCGCCGCGATCTCGGGCGTCGAGAAGCCGATCACGCGCAGCGTCGCGAGGTCGCGGCGGCGCTCGGACAGCGAGATGCGGGCGGCGTTGTAGACGACGCCGAATCCGATCACGATCGAGAAGGCCACCAGCACCGCGTGCATGATGCCGAGGCTGCGGCCGATCGTCTCGCGGAAGCTCGCCCGGGTCGCCTCGGTGAGCCCCACGCCCATGACCCGGGGCATCTCCCGCAGCTCCTCGAGCACCCGGCCGCGGGTCGTCGCGTCCACGCTCAGCCACGCCCCGCCCGCCGCGTGCGGCTCGCGGATCCACGCCCCGAGCACGGCCGCCCGGGCGTACGCGGTCTGCCCGGTCAGGTCGCGCACCGTGCCCGCGACGAGGGCGTCGAACCGCTCCCGCTCGCCCTCGAGGACCTCCACCCGCACCACGTCCCCGGGACGCACGCCGAGCTCGCCCGCGAGCGACGCCGACAGGACGAGGCCCTCGACCGGCAGCGCGACCGAGCGGCCGTCGACGTCCAGCAGCTGGTGCAGCCCGTCCGAGCGCTCCAGCCCGAGGATGCTCGTGCGCTCGTGGGCCGCCCCCGCCCGCATCCGCACCGGCACCGCGCGGTAGGCGTCCACCCGCATCACGCCCGGCAGGGCGGCGAGGCTCCCGCGGAACGCCGCGTCGGTCTCGTCGGCGAAGACGACGTCGACGTCGTAGCGCTGCACGAGCGTGAACTGCCGCTCGATCACCGCCTCCACCGCGTCCTGGATCGACCCGCCCACCACCATCACCGCGGTCGCGAGGGCGATCCCGGCCGCCGACGCGGCGGCGCGGAGGGGGTGCCGCTCGAGGTGACGCAGCACCATGCGGCCGGCAGGCGGCAGGATGCGGTGCAGCCCGGCCCGCGCGAGCACGGTGGGGCGGAAGCTCGCCGGCGGCCGGGGCCGCATCGCCTCGGCGGGGGCGAGCCGCATGGCCTCGCGGACCGCGTGGACGACCGCGAGGGCCGCGGCGGCGAGTGCGACCGCGAGGCCGAGCAGGGCGATCGCGGGATCGAGGCGGTAGGCGAACTCGGGGAAGCGGAAGAACTCCGCGTACATCGCGGTCATGCCGCGGCCGAGCCACGCCCCGCCCGCGATGCCGACCGCTCCCGCCAGGCCGCCCACCGCCAGGGCGAGGCCGAGGTAGTGGCGGCCGATCTCCGACCGCGTGCGGCCGAGGGCCCGCATCACCGCCACCTGCTCCCGCTGCACCGCGACGAGCCGGGCGAGGACGATGTTCAGCAGGGACGCGGCGACGACGAGGAAGATCACCGGGACCACGGTCGCGGCGCCCTCGAGCTCCTCGAGCTCGTTGGCGATGAACCGGTGCGAGGCCTGATCGTCGCGCGGATGGGCCCCGGTGCCGCCGTGCTCGGCGGTGAGGGCGTCCACCGCGTCGATGACGTCCGCCTCGACCGCGCCGGGGGCGAGGCGGATCACGAGGTCGTCGATCGCCCCCTCCATGTCGAAGGCGGCGGCCATCTCGGCCCGGTGCATCCAGAGGACGCCGTGCCGCTCGTCGTCGGGCAGCAGGCCGCCGGGGGCGAGCAGGTAGATGAACTCGGGCGACAGCGCGGTGCCGGTGATCCGCACCGTCTGGAGCCGTCCGTCGAGGACCGCCTCGAGCGTGTCCCCCGGGCCGAGGCCGTGGGCCTCCGCGAACGCGGCGTTGACCAGCACCTCGAGCGTCCGCCCGGCGTCGCGCACCAGCGGCTCGGGTCCGCCGCCGGCCCCGCGGCCGCGGCCGCTGCGCTCGGGCAGGCGTCCGGCGCGGAGGTGGACGCGGTTGAGGCCGCCCCGCGGATCGTCCGCCAGCGAGACGACGCGGGCGGTCACCGGATCGTCGAAGCCGGGCACCCGCAGCCGCACGCCCTCGACGATGCGGCCCTCGACCGACGCCACGCCGGGCACGGCGGCGATCTCGCGGACGAGCGTGCGCGGGGCGCGCTCGAGCGTGGCGAACACGTGCCCGAAGCGGCCCTCGGCGTAGTACGCCTCGAGGGTGCGGGCGAGCGAGTCGATCATGCTCAGCGACATCGTGAACGTCGCCACCCCGCAGGCCATGACCGCGACGATGGCCGCGAGCTGCCCTCGGAGCGACCACAGGTCGCGGCGGAGCTTGCGGCGGAGGACGCGGCTCACCAGGACAGCTCCGCCGCGGGCCGCGGATGCTCGTTGACCCGCTCCTCCACGATGCGGCCGCCGCTCATCGAGACGACGCGGCCCGCCATCGCGCCGATCACCGCGTTGTGCGTGATGACCGCGGTGGTGGTGCCGAGCTCGCGGTTGACCCGCTCGATCGCCTCCAGCACGACGACGCCGGTGCGGGCGTCGAGGGCGCCGGTCGGCTCGTCGCAGAGCAGCACCTCGGGCCGCTTGGCGATCGCGCGGGCGATCGCGACCCGCTGCTGCTCGCCACCGGAGAGCTGGGCCGGGAAGTGGTCGAGCCGGTCGCCGAGGCCCACGATCCCGAGCGCCTCCTCCGCCGTCATCGGATCGCGGGCGATCTCGGTGACGAGGGCGACGTTCTCGCGGGCGGTGAGGCTCGGGATCAGGTTGTAGAACTGGAAGACGAAGCCCACGTGGTCGCGGCGGAAGCGGGTGAGCTCGGCCTCGCTCGCGGTGGTCAGCTCGCGGTCCTCGAAGTGGACGGTGCCGCGGGTCGGCACGTCGAGCCCGCCGAGCAGGTTGAGCAGCGTCGACTTGCCGCTGCCCGAGGGCCCGAGCAGCACCATGAACTCGCCGGCGCGGAGCTCGAGGTCGACGCCGCGGAGAGCGTGCACGTCGACGTCGCCGACGCGGTACGTCCTGGTGACGCCGCGGGCGGCGAAGACGGGGGGGGCGGGG
>CAYLNM010000130.1:11113-12414 GCA_964385045.1 uncultured Isosphaeraceae bacterium | reverse complement strand
CCGCTCTCCATCGCCTTCGCCTTCGTCGCCACGCACAACCACTTCGTCCTCGACCGGGGCGGCAAGGTCTTCAAGCAGTCGGCTCCGGTCATCAAGCTGCCGGCGGACGCGAGCGAGGAGGATCACCTCGCGCTGCTCGGGGTGCTGAACAGCTCGGCGGTGTGCTTCTGGGCGGTGCACACCCTCTTCGACAAGGGCACCGGGGGCATTGGGGGCGGGCTCGCAACCGAGGAATGGGAGCGGCGACGCGAGTGGGACGCCACCAAGCTCAAGACGCTTCCCATCCCGGCCGTCGGCTCCGCGAGCCGCGACATCACTCGCCGCCTCGACCCCCTCGGCTCGGCCGATGACCTCGATCTCACGAACACGGGCGCCGACCTCGACCCCGCCGCCCTCGCCGCCGCCGACCGCGAACGACTCGAAGCCCGCATCGCCCTGCAGGAGGAGCTCGACTGGGTCGTCTACGGCGACTACGGCCTGCTCGACGATCCGCCGGTCATGGCCTCGCCGGACGACCTGCCCGGCGTCGCGCTCGGTCAGCGGGCGTTCGAGATCGTGCTGGCCCGGCGGATCGCCGCGGGCGAGGTCGAGACGACGTGGTTCGAGCGGCACGGCTCGACGCCCATCACCGAGATCCCGGACCACTGGCCGCCGGCCTACCGCGACGTGGTGGCCCGCCGCATCGAGCTGATCGAGCAGCATCCGGCCATCGGGCTGATCGAGCAGCCCGAGTGCAAGCGGCGGTGGAACGTCGAGCCCTTCGCCGAGCGGTTCGGCCGGGCCGTGGACACCGCGATCCTCGAGCACGTCGAGCGGCTGGCGGTGTGGTCGGGCGAGCAGCCGCGGCCGCTGACCCTCGCCCGGCTGGCCGACGTGCTCGCGGCCGATGCTGCGTTCCGGCGACTCGTCGATCTGAAGACGGGCGAGGTCGGGGCGGATGTCCTGCCCGTGCTCGAATCGCTGGTCGCGAGCGATGCCGTTCCGTTCCTGCCCAGCCAGTACCTGAAGCCCGGCGGCCTGCGGAAGCGGGCCGAGTGGGAGGAGACCTGGCGGCTCCAGCGGATCGAGGACCCGTTCCTGGACCAGCAGGACGCGGTGCTCCGCGAGCACTTCGGCGAGTCGCCCGAGGAGCAGGCGTTCGCCCGCCGGCACGTCGCCGAGTGGCTCAAGTCGAACGGCACGGCGCTCGGGCCCTCGCGGGTGGTCAGCGGCCTGCCCGAGCACGAGAAGGCCGCCCTCACCGGCGTCCGCGACCGCTGGCTCGCGATCGACGCCGAGCGGAAGGCCGCCATCGGCGGCGG
>CAYLNM010000130.1:0-11013 GCA_964385045.1 uncultured Isosphaeraceae bacterium | reverse complement strand
CCGAGTGGGGCAACCTCGGCGAGATCTACGCGGCCCAGGTGCAGGAGCTCTGCGGACAGCTCGGCGTGACGCTGGACGACGTGCGAGCATGGCGGCCGTGACGGGGGGCGCCGGCCGCGGCCGGCAGATGACGAAGGAACGACGGGGGACGATGCAGGAATGACGACGTTGGACACGAATCGGACGAACGCGGACGGCCAGCTCCTGGCCGAGCTCATCGACATCCCCGAGACCGCGGCGCAGGAGGACTTCGTCCTCAAGCTCGTGGACGGCGTGAAGTCCGAGCGGGCCGGCCGGACGGTGGACGACTACGTCATCACCGACGCCATCCGGCAGCGGCTGGGCGAGGCCCTCGGCCTGATCCAGAACGCGCTCGGGCTCGAGGTGAAGGGGGGCGAGGCCCGCGAGGCCCGGGCGGCCACGCCCGGCATCGGCTGCTACCTCGACGGGTCCTTCGGCAGCGGCAAGAGCCACTTCATGGCGTTCCTGCACCGGCTGCTGACGGGCGACGAGCACGCCCTGGGCCGCGAGGAGCTGCACGACGTCGTCGCGACCCACGGGCCGTGGCTGCGGGGGCGGAAGTTCCTGCTCGTGCCGTGTCACATGATCGGGGCGGACGCGACCGAGCAGCGGATCTACGAGGGGTACGTGCAGGCGATCCGCGGGGCCCATCCGGACGCGAGCCTGCCGCTGCTGTTCAAGGCCGACCGCATCCTCGGCGTGCTGCGGACGATGCGGGAGACCGGCGAGGCGGGCCTGCTCGCGAAGCTCAACGCCGCCGGCGGCACCGGGACCGACGACGAGTGGGGCGACTTCGGCGACACGGGCGACTGGACGCCCGAGCGTCTCGATCGCGCGTTCGCCGCCGCGGACGACGATCCCGATCGCCAGCAACTGGTCATGACCGCCACCGAGCGGGTGCTCGAGGAGTACGCCGACACGTCGGACTACGAGCCCATCGGCGTCGGCCTCGAGCGGATGACGGCGCACGCCAAGTCCCTCGGCTACGACGGGCTGGTGCTGTTCCTCGACGAGCTCATCCTGTGGCTCGCGGGGCAGAGCAGCAACCTGCCGTTCCTGCAGCGGGAGGTCGCCAAGCTGCTGCAGATCGTCGAGGGGCATCACCTGAAGCGGCCCATCCCCGTGGTCGCGTTCATCGCCCGGCAGAAGCGGCTGAGCGAGCTCGTGGGCCGCACCGCGATCGGGGCCGAGCTGCAGGCGATCGACGATCAGCTGACGCACCACGAGGGCCGCTTCCGGAGCGTCGCCCTCGAGCTGATGGACCTGCCGCTGGTCGCCTCGCGTCGCCTGCTGCGGCCGCGGTCGGAGGGCGCCCGGCAGGAGCTCGACGCCCAGTTCGCCCGGCTGGCCGCGAACGACAAGACGTGGCAGACCCTCGCCGGCAGCGACGGCGACCGTGACTCGTTCCGGCAGGTGTACCCGTTCAGCCCGGTGCTGGTGAAGGCGTTGGTGGCCGCGGCGAGCCTGCTGCAGCGCGACCGGACCGCGCTCAAGGCGATGCAGCAGCTGCTGGTCCGGCGGCGGGCGTCGCTCCGCGTGGGCGAGGTGATCCCGATCGGCGACCTGTGGTCGGTGGTGGGCTCCGGCCGCGAGGCGATCAACTCCGCGGCCCAGGACCTCTTCAAGGCGGCCAACGACCTGCGGCGGACCAAGCTCATGCCGCTGATCGAGGAGACGCACGGCGTCACCGAGGACGAGGCGTCGCGGCTGCCGGTGGACGATCCGAAGCGCCGGCGGTTCACGATGGACCGCCGCATCGTGGACACGCTGCTGCTCGCCGCGGTGATCCCCGGCGTGCCGGAGCTCAAGGACCTCACCGCGGACCGGATCGCCCGCCTCAACCACGGGTCCGTCCTGAGCCCGATCCCCGGCGGCGAGGCCGGGCAGGTCCTGCAGCGGGTGCGGGCGTGGACGACCGAGGTCGCGGAGGTGCAGCTCGGGGAGGACACCGCGAACCCCACCATCCGCCTGCAGCTCGACTCGTTCGACACCGAGCGGATCATCCGCAACGGCGACGCGTACGACCAGAAGGGGGCGCGCGTCGGCCTCGTTCGGCGCATGATCCGCGACGAGCTCGGCGTGGAGGACGCCGACGGTCGGGCCGTGGTCGAGGTCCCGTGGAAGGGGCTCGACCGGCAGGTCGAGATCGTCTTCAGCAACGTGAGCGACATGACCGCGCGGTCGCTGCGGCACGACGGCCCCGGCTGGAAGGTCGTCATCGACGAGCCGCTCGACGATCGGCCGCCCCGCGAGGCGGACGAGGCCGACCGCGCCGTGATCACCGGCTTCAAGGAGGAGGCGGCGAAGGACCGCTCGTACGGCGGCCGCACCCTGCTCTGGCGGCCTCGCTTCCTCGGGCCGAAGGCCATCGCCGAGCTCAGCAAGCTCGTGAAGCTCGACGGCATCCTCAAGAGCGACACCACGTTCGCCGACGCCACGCCGCACCTGTCGGATGAGGACCGCCTCCGGGCCCGCATGATGCTGGAGGGCCAGCAGCGGAGCCTGCGGAACATCCTCGGGCAGCTGCTCAAGGTCGCCTACGGCCTCGGGCAGGACGCCGACATGAAGGCCCGGCTCGACGACACGGTCGAGATCGAGCGGCCGTTCGAGTCGCTCGACCCGAGCTTCGAGCCGCGGACGCCCAGCGACGGGCGGAGCCTGCGGCAGGGGCTCGAGGCGGTGGTGGTGCAGGCGCTGGCGCACGTGTACCCCAAGGCGCCGGACTGGCCGGACGGAGTGAAGCCGGCGGACGCGCGGAAGGTGGTCGAGCTGACGCGGGCGGCACTGGCGGACTCGCAGGGCCGCGCGGTGCTGGACGACGCGGCCAAGCGGCGGATCGGCCAGCAGATCGCCATGCCGCTCGGGCTCGCTCCGTCGGGCTCGGTGTTCGCCCCGAACGAGGAGTGGCTCAACCGCTTCCGCCGGGCCGCCGACGCGGCGGGCGATCGGCTCGAGAACGGCGTGACGGTGGGCCAGCTCCGGGAGTGGATCGACCACGACGGGGCGACCGGACTGCCGACCCTCTGGCGGGACGTCGTCATCATCGCGTTCGCCGAGGGCTCGCAGTACGAGGTCTCCCGGGCCCGGCAGCCGCTGGAGACGCTGGAGCCGGGCAAGCTGCAGTCGGACGACGAGCTGCGGCCGGTGCCGATGCCGTCCGACGAGGACTGGGAGCGGGCGCGGGACGTCGCCGGGACGGCGTTCGGCGTCGCGCTGGAGGCGATGTTCAAGTCCTCGGCGTTCATGGAGTCGCTGCAGGGCCGGGTCACGGACGTGATCGCCGAGGCGGCGGGCTTCGAGGGCGGCGACCGGCCCGACCGGCGGCTGGTCTTCCCGAAGATGCGGGCGCGGCTCGAGGACCTGAAGCGGGCGCTGGCGTCGCGCGGGGCGGGGGGCGGCCCCCGCGTGAGCGACGTGGACGCGGCGCTCGAGCTCGTGGACCGGCTCGAGAAGGCCGAGTCCGCCCGTGGCACGGTCGAGGTGCTGGCGCGGTTCGATCCGCCGTCGCCCTCGAGCGCGACGACCGCGGGCTACACGATCCAGCAGGCGAGCGAGGATCTGGCGGCGCTGAAGCGAGAGAACGACTGGCAGCTGCTCGCGGGGGCGTGCGACCGCGGCGGGGCGGCGTCGGAGGGTTTGCGGGCCGATCTGGAGGCGCTGCTGCAGGGGCAGCCGCACCAGCGGCAGCTCGCGCGGGAGCTGCCGGAGCTCGTGACGCGGGCGACGCAGATCGTGGTCGGGGTCGGGGGCGGGGCCGGAGCCGGAACCGGAGCCGGGACCGGCACCGGAACGGGGCCCGGGCCGATCGTGCCGCCGCCGGGGGGGACGGACGAGGGTGGTGCGACCGCCAGCGCCACCGGTGAGGCCATCGGAGGACTGCGGCTGGCCGCCGGGGCGTCCGCGGACGACGTGCGGGATGCGATCGAGGCGTTCCGGCGGGACCATCCGGGGGCGGACGTCGAGGTCACGTGGCGCGTGGCCCGCGGGGAGGGCGCCGGGTGAGCGTGAGCCGCGAGCAGCTCGTCTCGGCGGTGGCGTCGGCGTTGAGCAAGCGCCAGGGGTGCCGCCGCCTCGCGGTCCGGTCGGCGGTCCGGTACGAGGGGCCGGACGCGCTCGAGGTCAACGGGCAGACATGGACGGTTCGCTGGGCGGACTCGTCGCTGCGAGCGCGGCGGGTGCTCTCGGCGGCGGCGGAGGGCGGCGCGGCCGAGGACGGGGGCCTGCTTCTGGTCACTCCGCTCTCCGACAGCGACCTCGGCCTCGAGGTGCTCGCGCGGCTGGACGGCACGCGGGTCCAGGACCTCGACCCGTGGGACGAGGTGAAGTACCGCTTCGCCGCGGCGCAGCTCGACCCGCGGGTCGCGACGCATCAGTGGATGGCGGCCGAGGTGCTGGAGGCGGCGGATGCATCGCCGAGCCCCGTCACGGGCGGCGTGCTCGACCTCGATCGCCTCTGGGCGGAGCTGCTGCGGCCGCTGGGGATCGCGGCGCGGTCACCCGGTCGGCCGACGGTGGGCGAGGTGCTGGCGGCGTCGGCCCTCGGCGAGCTCGCCGAGGGCGTGGAGCGGCTGCGGCCTCGGACGCGCGAGCATCTGCCGGATCGCCTCGGCGCGGTGGCGGGGCCGCTCGGCGAGGTGCTCGGCCGGATGATCGTGGCCGGGCAGGGGCCGAGCCTGCTGCCGATCGGCCTGGTGCTCGACGCGATCACCGCCGAGGCGACGCCGCTGCTACCGGAGACGGCGGGGGCGATGTCGCCCCGCGAGCGGGTGAAGGTGCGGCTGACGGATCGACACGGCGTCGCCGAGACCCTCGTCGACGGCGAGCGCGGGGCCGAGTGGGCCCGGGCGGCGGTGCGGTGGGCCGAGTCGGCGGAGCCGGAGGCGCGTCGATCGGTCTGCGAGGCGGCCGACGCGATGCTGCGCGACTATGGGGGCGAGCCGCTGGCCGGCCTGAGCCGGTTCCTGCCGTCGGGCCGGGCGCGACGGCGGGCGCGGCTGGGCGAGGCGATCCGGGCGTTCCTGGAGGCCGCCGGCAGCGCGGCGGCGGAACGGCTGGCGGACGTCGAGGCGGCCGCCGAGCTGGTGCTCGCGTGCGGCGGCGGGGCGACCGAGCAGCGGCGGGTGCGGATGGCCCGTCGGGTGTGCCGCTGGATGGTGGCCGGTGGTGGCGCCGCGTCGGACGCCGGGGCTCCGGCGACGCTGGCGGATCTGGCGGTGGCCGAGCGCGACGAGGGCTCGTGGGCCGACCGGGCCCGCCTGTCGCTGGTGGGCGGCGGCGAGTCGAACGAGCTCGACGCGGCCCTGACGGCGTTGGCCGAGGCGGCGGCCGATCGCCGCGAGGCGGCCGCGGAGCGGTTCGCACGGCGACTCGCCGAAGTGCATCCGGCGGACGGCGGGCCGGCCCACGGCGGCGAGGTCCTCCCGCTCGAGCGGCTGATTCCCGAGGTGGCCGGCCGGGTGATCGAGTCCGGGCAGAAGGTCCTGCTGGTGGTCATGGACGGCATGAGTCACGCGGTGATGCACGCCCTCGCCGGGTCCATCGCCGCACGAGGCGGCTTCGAGCGGCTGACGCCGGCGGGACATGCCGCCTGGCCGCCGGTGCTGGCCCCGCTGCCGACGATCACCGAGGTGGCGCGGGCATCGTTGCTGAGTGGCGAGGTGACCGGTGGCGGGCAGGACGTCGAGCAGTCCGGCTTCGCGGCGCTCGTGGATCGCCACGGCTGGCGTGGCCAGGTCGGCGCGGACAGGAAGCTGCTCTTCCACAAGGGCGAGCTGTCCAAGAAGGCCGGCTCGCTGAGCAGCGACCTCATCGGTGTGCTCGAGTCGACCGCCAAGCTCGTCGGCGTGATCGTGAACGCGGTCGACGACCTCCTCGACAAGGGCGACCAGATCCAGCCGGAGTGGTCGCTCGGCGAGCTCCCGCTGCTCGAGGCCCTGGTGAGCCAGGCCGAGCTGTACCGCCGCGTGATCGTGCTGACCGCCGACCACGGGCACGTGCTGGATCGCGGTGGCACGGAGTCGATCGGCAGCGAGCAGGCGGCGGCGAGGTGGCGGTCGCTGGGCGACCGGCGGGCCGGCGACCGCGAAGTGGTCGTGGGGGGGCCTCGGGTGAAGGTGCCGAAGGCGGGCGAGAGCGATTCCGCGGTGGTGCTGCCGTGGAGCGAGCGCTGTCGCTACGGCCGCAAGGCCGCCGGCTACCACGGCGGGGCCAATCCGCAGGAGGTGTGCGTGCCGCTGGCGGTGTTCGTCCCGACCGCGGCGGTCGAGGCGATGGGGGACGGGTGGCAGGCGGAGGCGGCGGAGCCGCCGGGGTGGTGGTCGGATGCGAGGGGGGCGACCGGGGCGGTGCCGGACGTCTCGGGCGCTGCGCGGGCCGCGGAGCGGCAGGAGCGTGAGCGGCCCCGGCCTGCCCCGGAGTCCGAGCCGGCGGCGACGCTGTTCGAGCCGTCGCCGCCGCCGCCGCCGCCGGAGCGGGAGTCCACCGCGGCGGCGTCGACGTCGACCGATCGCGACTGGATCGATGCGGTGCTTGCCAGCGAGACCTACGAGCAGCAGCAGCAGTTCGCCGGCCGCCATCCGCCGAGTCGCGAGGCGGTCGCCAAGGTGCTCGTCGCGTTGGACCAGGCCGGCGGCGCGCTGACCGAGAGTGCACTGGCCAGCCGGATCGGCACGTCGCCGATGCGCCTTCGCGGCGTGCTGCAAGGCGTCGCGGCCATCCTGAACGTGGACGGGTACGCCGCGATCGAGCAGGATCGTGCGTCGAGCACCGTTCGGCTGGACCGCGATCGTCTTCGGCGGCAGTTCGTGGGCGGCGAGACGTGAGGTGAGGGGCGCCGGCCGGCGGCGTCCGGAACGTTGGCCGGGGCCCTCGAGGTGGCGCACGTGAATCCGGGCGCTGCCTCGCGGATCGCGTCATCGAGCGGGGGAGCCTGCATCAGGAGATATCGCGCCGTCCGGCGTCCGTCGGCACGCGGCCGGGTAGGCTCCGCTGATTCGCTCGCCATCCCGCTCGGAGCGAGTCGGACGGTGCGTCGCGTCGCGCCGGTCGGCTGTCGTGTCCTGCGCCGAAGCGGGCGAGACCGTGCGAGTCGCCTACGGACGCCAGGCGTGGCACGTGAAGTCATCATCTATGCCGACGAATCCGATCAGAAGGGGCCGCACTTCGGCAACTTCTACGGCGGCGCATTGGTTCGCTCCGACGATCTCTCGACGGTGATCGCGTCGCTTGACGACGTCAAGGCGCAGCACAACCTTCTCGGCGAGATCAAGTGGTCCAAGGTGTCCGGGCCGTACCTCGAGAAGTACATCGCGTGCATGGACCGGTTGTTCGCCCTCGTGGCCGAGGACCGCGTGAAGATCCGGATCATGTTCACGAGTCGGCAGGACATTCCCGTCGGGCTGAGCTCGGATCAGCAGGACCGGCAGTACCACCTGCTGTACTACCAGTTCGTCAAGCACGCGTTCGGCCTTCAATTCGCGGAGTCGGGTGCGGACGGGCTTCGGGTCCGCTGCTACTTCGACCGGATGCCGGACACGAACGAGCGCAACCGGATCTTCAAGCGCCACATCGCGTCGCTCGGGTCCGTACGAGAACTCCGTGCGAACCGCGTTCGATTCCCGATGAACCAGATCGCGGAGGTCCGCTCCCACGACCATGTCGTCCTCCAGATGCTGGACGTCGTGCTCGGCGCAATGCAGTTTCGTCTGAACGACAAGCATCTCGCGAAGCCGCCCGGAGCGACGCGGCGCGGCAAGAAGACCATCGCGAAGGAGAGGCTGTACAAGCACATCAACCGGCGGATCCGCGAGCTCTACCCCGGATTCAACGTCGGGATCAGCACGGGGACGGAGGGTGCGCGCGAGAATCGCTGGCGTCACCCGTACCGGCACTGGAAGTTCGTGCCGGCTCGATCCCGTCGTGACCCTTTTCGCGGAAAGCGCACATGAAAACCCCGCCGTCGCTATGCCGGGTGGCGTTTCGCAGGTGGAACCTGCGACTTCGCGACGAGCAGGGCTGACCGAAGGTAGCGCGGCACGGATGCGGGGTCAAGCGAGCTGCTGCTCGATTCGCCGGGGACGGTCGTCGGAGCCGCGTCGTCACGCGGTCCGGTGCGGCTTCTGCCCACCGTCGGAGCGACGTCGCGCTCGGGCCGGCCGTCGAGCCGAGCCTGCGGTGCGAAGCAGTCGCCGTGGATCGCGCCGGCCCACGCTCGATTCACTCGACACTCATGACCACGATCTCGACACGGCGTCGAGCACCGTCCGGCTCGACCGGAGCCGCCCGCTGGAGCCGTGCGGGGTCGGCAGCGACGCGATCGACGCCGACGGCACCGCCGAGCGAACGTGCCCGGATTCGTTCGCCGCGGGAGACTCCAGCGATCCGTACAGGACCCGATCGGGAGGCATTGGCGGGTGGGAGCCGAGACACGACGGATCGACGCGCGAGAGTTGCTCGGCGGCCTCAACGACGTCGAGCGCAAGGACGCGCCCGAGCAGCTCTTCGTCGCCGGTCGGATCGAGTTCGCGCGTCGTGCCCCGCGGGTCGCGGTGATCGGTTCTCGCAAGCCAACCGACCGAGGGCTCCATGCCGCGGATCGAATCGCCCGGCTCATCGCGGAGATTGGAGGGGTGGTCGTCAGCGGTTTGGCGATGGGGATCGACACGCGAGCGCACCGGGCGGCGATGGACGCCGGTGGGGCCACGATCGCCGTCCTCGGGACCCCGCTCGGCGTGAGTGCGACGAAGGCCAACGAGACCCTTCAGGCTCGGATGTGCGACGAGCAGCTCGTGATCAGCCAGTTCGAGGACGGGTCGCCGGTCCACCGCGGCAACTTCATCGTCCGGAACCGGACGATGGCCCTCGTGGCTCAGGCCTCCATCATCGTCGAGGCCAGCGAGTCGAGCGGCACCCGCCATCAGGGCTGGGAGTCGATCCGGCTCGGGCGCACGGTGATGATCCCGCGACTCCTGCTCGAGGCGGGCTTCGACTGGCCGCATGAGATGCTTCGGTACGGAGCCGTCGTCTTCGAGACCCCGGGGGAGCTGCGATCGATCATCGAGGCCGAGTTGCCGATCGTAGAGGACGAGCGAGTGCTGGACGCGGCCCCCTTCTGAGCCGCCGGTCGCCTTCGCTCTGGTCGATCCGCCGCAGCCGCTCAGCGAAGCGGGCCGGGCGGCGGCGAGTTTCCTCCTGGGGACGGGTGAAGGCCGATCGCCCGGTGGCTGGCCCCGGCAGTGAGACGCGATCGACGACACCGTGCGGCGATTCGCCGAGGCGCTCCGCGGCGGACCGGCCGACGCGCGATTCGAGCTTCTCGAGCACGTGGGGTCCGTCGTGCCGATGCCGGGGCGTGCGCTTCGGGAGCCAGGGCCGCTCTGGATCCGCGTCGAGTGGCCGAGGCTCTGGTCGGCAACGGAATCGGGCGCCGGGTGTCGAAGGCGGGGCGTCGGGCGACGCCGGTCGCGAAGTCCGCCCGGGCGGCGCCCAACGAGCGGCCGGATGTTCGCAGGCACTCCGAGACGATGGACCTCGTCGCGGAGCTGGGGTTGCAGCAGGCGGTCCTGCTCGTGGATGATGTCGTCACTCGCGGGGCGACACCGTGCGGCCGATCGGCGCGTTCACCCTGGCTCGCACGTCGGACGTGGAGCTCCGTGACCCCGCGGCGATGTTCGCTCCCGAGGTCGAGCGGCTGCATTGGAACGATCAGGCCGGCGACTGCCACCGTGGACCCATGCCCCATCCATGAACCCCATCTCCCCCGAACGCCGTGACGAGATCCTCGCCGCCCTTCGCGGCGGCACGGTGCCGCGTCGCGGCACCGACGCCCTCGCGATCGGCCTCGACCGCTTCACCGACACGATCGACGAGGAGCTCACTCGGATCTCGGGCGGCTCCGGTCAGGTCAAGGCCGTTCGCGGCGAGTACGGCAGCGGCAAGACCTTCTTCATCCGCTGGGTCCAGGAGCGGGCGCGGAAGCAGGGCTTCGTCACCGCCGAGGTGCAGGTCTCCGAGACGGAGACGCCGCTCCACCGGCTCGAGACGGTCTACCGCCGGCTGATGGAGCGGCTCACGACGGCCCAGGTCGAGGGCGGGGCGTTCCGATCCGTCGTCGACATGTGGTTCTACACGCTCGAGCAGGACGTGCTCGCGGAGTCGGACGTCGACGACGAGGCCGCGCTGCTCGCACGCACCAACGAGCTCATGGAGCAGCGGCTGGGCGAGGTCGCGCGTCAGGCGCCCATGTTCGCCGCCGCGTTACGCGGGTACCGGCAGCTGCTGCACGAGGGCGACGTCGCGTCCGCCGAGTCCGTGCTGGCGTGGGCGGCGGGGCAGCCGAACGTCGCCGCCGCGGCCAAGCGGGCGGCCGGCGTCCGCGGGGACGTGGACCACGACGGGGCCCTGGCCTTCCTGCAGGGGCTGCTCGCGATGGTGCGCGACTCCGGCCTGAAGGGCCTGGTGCTCGTCCTCGACGAGGTGGAGACCCTGCAGCGGGTCCGGCGGGACGTCCGCGACAAGGGCCTCAACGCGCTCCGGCAGCTGATGGACGAACTGTCCCAAGGTCGGTTCCCCGGCATGTACCTCGTGCTCACCGGGACGCCGGCGTTCTTCGAGGGGCCGCAGGGAGTCCAGCGGCTGGCCCCGCTCGCCCAGCGGCTGGAGGTGGACTTCAGCGGCCCGCCGAAGTTCGACAACCCGCGGGCGGTGCAGGTGCGGCTGCCCACGTTCGACCTCGAGCGGCTGGGTGAGCTCGGCCGGCGGATCCGCGACATCTTCGCGGGCGGCGCGAAGGACCCGGCTCGCATCCGAAGCGTGGTCGACGACGACTATGTCGCGACGCTCGCCGGGGCCGTGGCGGGCGAGCTCGGCGGCAAGGTCGGCGTCGCCCCGCGGATCTTCCTGCGGAAGCTCGTGACGGACGTCCTCGACAAGGTCGAGCTGTTCGAGGACTTCGACCCCCGCCGGGACTACGCCCTGACGCTGAAGCCGTCCGAG
>CAYLNM010000129.1:0-12504 GCA_964385045.1 uncultured Isosphaeraceae bacterium | reverse complement strand
CCTCCCGATGAGCCGACCGCTCCGCTCCCACCCCTCGTCCCCGCGCTCGCGCCGTTCGCACGCCACCGCCGGGCTCGCCGCGGCGGCCCTGCTCCTCGCCCCGCTCCTCGTCGCCTGCGATCCGGGGGATCCGCCCGCGACCGCGGGAGCGGGCGACGTCGGCGCCGAGCCGCCCCCGCTGCCGTCGAACCGCGTCGCGATCCCCCCCGCCGTCCGCACCAACCTCGGCATCACCTTCGTGGAGGTCGAGGGCCGGCGGATCGAGCGGACCCTGCGCGTGCCGGGCCGCTTCGAGTACCTGCCCACCGCCCGCCGCTCGTACCGCACGATGCTGCCGGGCCGGGTCGAGCTGCTCGTGGAGCAGTACGACCGCGTCGAGGCCGGCACCCCGCTCTACCGGATCGACTCGCCCGCCTGGCGCGAGCACCAGGGCATGCTCGCCGAGGCGGAGGCCGCGATCGAGCGGCTGACCACGCGGCTCGCGAGCTTCGGCCCGCTGCGGGAGGCCCACCGCACCCACGAGCGGCGCCTGCAGGAGACGATCGACATCCGCCGCGAGCAGGTGCGGCGGCTCGAGGCGCTGGCCGAGGCGGGCGGCGGCCGCCGGACCGAGCTCATCGGAGCCCGCGGCGACGTGTCCACGGCCGAGGCGGAGCTCGCGGAGGTGCTCGAGAAGGAGGCTCAGCTCGAAGCGGACGAGGCCGCGCTCCGCGCGGACCTCGCGTCGGCGACCAGCCGGCGCGAGCTGCTGCTGGACACCGCGGCGGCCCTGCTGACGACGCCGGTGGCGGAGCTCACGAGCACGGTCGACTCCCCCCGCGGCCCGGCGCCGCGGTGGCGGACGATCGGACGGATCACCGTGATCGCGGAGGAGGCGGGCGTCGTGGAGACGCTCGGGCTGACCAACGGGGCGTGGGCCGACGAGGAGGCGGCGGTGCTGGAGACCGTGCGCCCCGACCGGCTCCGCTTCCACGCCCGCGGCCTGCAGAGCGATCTCGGCGTCCTGCGCGACGGGCTGCCGGCCCGCATCGTGCCCCCCGCGCCCACCGCCGCGGCGGGAGCGATCCCGCTCACCGACACCATGGAGGGAACGCTCGCGATCGGACTCGCCGGCGATCCGGAGGACCGCACCATCGACCTGCTCGTGCGGCCCGAGTCGCTCGCGGACTGGGCCCGGGCCGGCGTCGCGGCGCAGCTCGAGATCGTCACCGACGCGACCGCCCGCCGGGAGCTGGCCATCCCCCTCGCGGCGGTCCAGCCCGATGGCCTCGCCCCCGTCATCTTCCGCCGCGACCCGGCGAACCCCGATCAGGCGATCCGGATCGAGGCCGACCTCGGACCCGACGACGGCCGGTGGGTGGCGGTCCGCAGCGGGCTGCGGCTCGGGGACGAGGTCGTCCTCGACGGCTCCTTCCAGCTCATGCTCGCCACCAGCGACGGCGGCGGCGGCATGCAGCAGGGCGGCCACTTCCACGCCGACGGCACCTTCCACGCGGAGGACCACTGACGCCATGCTGAAGTCGCTCATCGCCTTCTCGCTGCGGCACGCCTCCCTCGTGGTGGTCGCGGCCGCCCTGCTCGTGGCCTTCGCCGGCTGGCGGCTGCCCCGCATGAGCGTGGACGTCTTCCCCGAGCTCAACGCCCCCACCGTGGTGGTGATGACCGAGGCCGGCGGCCTCGCGGCGGACGAGGTCGAGCAGTACGTCACCTTCCCGATCGAGACCGCGCTCAACGGCATGACCGGGGTCCGGCGCGTGCGGAGCGCGAGCGCGATCGGCCTGTCCATCGTCTGGGTGGACCTCGAGTGGGGCGCCGACCTCTACGACGCCCGGCAGCTCGTGGCCGAGCGGCTCTCGACGGTCCGGGGGACCCTGCCCGGGGACGTCGAGCCCTTCATCACCCCGATCACCTCGATCGCGGGCGAGGTGATGCTGGTGGCCCTCTCCTCGCCCGGCGGCACCACGAGCCCGATGGAGCTGCGCTCCTTCGCCGAGTTCGAGCTGCGCACGCAGCTGCTCGCGATCCCGGGGATCGCCCAGGTGGTGGCGATCGGCGGCGAGCTGCCCGAGTACCAGGTCAACGTCGACCAGGAGCGGCTCCGGCTGCACGGGCTCACGATCTCCGACGTGGTCGAGGCCGCGGGCGGCGCCCACAGCACCGCGAGCGCCGGCTACCTGCCCGACGCGGGACGGCTCGAGATCCCGATCCGGCAGCAGAGCCGCGTCCGGAGCGCGGAGGACGTGGCGAGCACCGTGATCCGGGTCACGGACGGCACGCCCGTGACCATCGGCCAGGTGGCCGACGTGCGGCTCGGCCCCGCCCCCAGCCGCGGCACCGCCTCCGAGGGCGGCCACCCCGCGGTGATCCTCTCGATCCAGAAGTCGCCCGGCACCAACACCCTCGCCCTGACCCGCCGGATCGACGCCCTGCTCGACCAGGTCGAGCCGGTGCTCCCTCCCGGCGTCGAGCTCAACCGCGACGTGATGCGGCAGTCGCACTTCATCCAGCGGTCGGTGCGCAACGTCACCTCGGTCCTGCTCGAGGCCGTCGTCATCGTGACCGTGGTGCTGGTGCTGTTCCTGCTCAACGCGCGGGCGACGATCATCACGCTCACCGCCCTCCCGATCTCGCTCGCGGTCGGGCTGCTGCTGATGGACGGCCTGGACCTGGGCCTCAACGTCATGACCCTCGGCGGCCTCGCGGTGGCGATCGGCGTCCTCGTGGACGACGCCATCATCGACGTCGAGAACGTCTTCCGGCGACTGCGACAGGAGCGGACCCGGCCCGAGGCCGAGCGGCGCCCCTTCGTCCAGGTCGTCTTCGACGCCAGCAACGAGATCCGGCCCGCGATGGTCTTCGCGACGGTGATCATCGTGATGGTCTTCGTGCCCCTGCTGTTCCTGCAGGGACTCGAGGGCCGGTTCTTCCGGCCGCTGGCCCTGACCTACATGGTGTCGATCGGGGCCTCGCTGCTCGTGGCCCTCACCGTGACCCCCGCCCTGTGCCGCCTGATGCTGCGGGGGCGGCTCGCCGCCGGCAAGGGCCCGGAGGATCGCGACGGCTTCCTCGTCCGCGGCCTCAAGCGGGCGTACGAGCCGTCGCTCCGGCGGGCGATCGCCCTCCGCGGCTGGGTCGTGACCGCCGCCGGTCTCGCGGTGGCGGCCACCGTCGCCCTCGCGAGCACCTTCGGCACCTCGTTCCTCCCCTCGTTCAACGAAAGCACCTTCACGGTGTTCCTGATCGCCCCGCCCGGCACCTCGCTCGTGGAGAGCGACCGGCTCGCGACGCAGGTGGAGCGGCGCATGACGGCCATCGACGGCGTCCGGTCGGTCTCGCGCCGGACGGGACGGGCCGAGCGCGACGAGCACGCCGAGCCGGTCAACAGCTCCGAGATCGAGGTGACGGTCGAGGCCGGCCGCGACCGCGACGAGGTCCGGCGGGCCATCGACGACGTCCTCGACGACGTGCCCGGCATCACCACGATGATCGGCCAGCCGATCGAGCACCGGCTCAGCCACGTGCTCTCCGGCACCCCCGCGGCGATCGCGATCAACGTCTTCGGCGACGACCTCGACGCGCTGCGGCGGGTCGCCAAGGCGGTCGAGGCCGAGCTCCGGACGCTGCCCGGGGCCCGGGACGTCAACGCCAACCGCGAGGTGATGATCACCTCGCTGCCGATCCGCTACCGCCACGCCGAGCTCGCGGCGGCCGGCCTCTCGCCCGCCGACGCGGCCCGCCAGGTCCGGCAGGCGATCCACGGGGAGACCGTCGACGTCGTCAACCGCGGCGTGCGGCGGTACGACCTGGTGGTACGGCTCGCGCCGGACGAGCGGCGCTCGATCGACCAGGTGCGCGAGCTGATGCTCCGCGGCCGCGGCGGGGCGACGGTGCGGCTGCGGGACGTGGCGGACATCGGGCCCCAGCGCTCGAGCAACCTGATTGCGCGCGAGAACGCGCAGCGCAAGGCGGTCGTGTCGCTGAACGTCGCCGAGGGATCGAACCTCGGCGACCTCGTGGCCACGGTGCGCGACCGGGTCGATCCGATCGTCCGCGAGGCGGGCTTCACCGTGAGCTACGGCGGGCAGTTCGAGGCCCGCGAGGCCGCGTCGCGAACCATCCTCGTCGCGGGGGCGGTGGTCGCGGTGCTGATGCTCCTGCTGCTGCAGGTGTCGACGGGCTCGCTGCGGGCCGCCCTGCTGGTCATGCTCAACATGCCGCTGGCGCTCATCGGCGGGATCGTCGCCATCTTCCTGACCGAGGGCGACGGTCCGGTCGCCAACGTCATGGGCCTGCTCGGGGTCGCCGGCGCGGCGTCGCCGGTGATCTCGATCGCGAGCCTCGTGGGGTTCATCACCCTCTTCGGCATCGCGGTCCGCAACGGCATCCTGCTCGTCAACCACTACCACCACCTGATGCGGGAGGAGGGCGCGTCGCTGCACGACGCCGTCGTCCGCGGCTCGATGGAGCGGCTCGTGCCGATCCTCATGACCGCGCTGTCGGCCGCCCTCGGCCTGCTTCCGCTGGCCCTCGCGGCCGGCCGGCCGGGCAGCGAGCTGCTCGCGCCCCTCGCCACCGTCACCCTCGGCGGGCTCGTCACCTCCACGCTGCTCAACCTCGTGGTGGTGCCCGCCGCCTACGTGCTCGTCTTCGCGCGGCGGCCCGCGGCCGCCGCCGTCCCGGGCGGGGCCGCCGGCCCCGCGCTTCCCGTCGTCGGCGGCGGTCCGGCCGCCGGCCTCGCCACCCATCGCCATCCGGAGTCCCGACCATGACGCGTCGATCCATCCTTCATCGCCCCTCCCCCCTCCTCCTCGCCACGACGGTCGGCGTCGCCGCCGGTCTCGTGGGCCTCGCCGGCCTCGCCGGATGCGACCGCGAGGAGGACGCCATGGTCCCGGCCGCGGGCGAGCACCACGACGGCATGGCGGACGACGACCACGCCGACGACCACGCCGACGACCACGATCACGACGGCGAGGCCGGCCACGATCACGACCACGAGCACGCCGGCATGTCGGGCGAGGACCCGCACGACGAGGTCCCGCTCGGCACCATCGAGCTCGACGGCCTGACCCTCGAGCTCGCCCAGGGCCACGGCGAGATCGCGCCCGGCAAGGAGCTGCACCTCGTCGTCAAGCCGACGCCGGACGACGGCGGGGCCTCGGTGGTCCGCGCCTGGCTGGGCACCGAGGACCGGCTCTCGGCCCTCGTGGCCCGCGGCACCTACGCGGCGTCGCACGGCGACTACGACCTGCACGCCGTCGCCCCCGACCCGCTGCCGGAGGACGTCCGCTGGTGGATCGAGGTCGAGCGGCCCGACGGGACCGTGCTCACGGGGTCGATCGCGCCTCGCTGAGCCCCGCCCCCGCCCCTGCCCCACGCATCGCCTCGCCCCGCCGCCGCCGCCGGGAGGACGCGACCGAGCCCCCACCTCGGCCGCGTCCGTTCCCGCGGCGGGCGGGGCTGCGGGCCGCGATCCGCCGGCGGCGGGCCGGCCTCGCAGGCCGGTATCCTCTGCGGGATCGCCCTCGCCCCCCGGGCGGCACTGGGAACCCGCCCGCATGTCCGCGACCTCCTCCGGTCCCGCGTCCACCCCGGCCACCCCGGCCACCCCCGAGCGCCTGAAGAAGGAGCTCGGCCTCGTCGACGTGTTCGCCCTCAGCACCGGGGCGATGTTCTCGTCGGGCTTCTTCCTGCTCCCGGGGCTGGCCGCGGCCCAGGCCGGCCCCTCGGTCTTCCTCGCCTACCTGCTCGCGGCCACGATCATCATGCCCGCGATGTACAGCAAGGCGGAGCTCAGCACCGCCCTGCCGCGGGCCGGCGGCAACTACTTCTACCTCGACCGCAGCCTCGGACCCATGGCCGGGACCATCGCCGGCCTCGGCAGCTACCTCGCCCTCTCGCTCAAGACCGCCTTCGCCCTGATCGGCATCGGGGCGTACGCGACGTTCTACGTCGACCTGCCCGAGAAGCCGGTCGCGGTGGCGCTCACCGTGGTCTTCGTCGTCCTCAACATCGTCGGAGCCAAGGAGACGACCGCCCTGCAGCGGTGGCTGGTGATGGTGCTGCTGACGGTGATGGCCCTCTTCATCGTCCAGGGGCTCGTGTTCATCGCCGGCCGACCGCTGGAGGAGACGACCGCCCGGTTCACCGAGCCGTCCTTCATCCCCTTCGGCCTCCCCGGGTTCCTGGCGACGGTGGGCTTCGTCTTCGTCTCCTACGCCGGACTCACCAAGGTGGCGAGCGTGGCCGAGGAGGTCCGCGATCCCGACCGCAACCTGCCCCTGGGCATGATGCTGTCGCTCGGCATCACCGCCGCCGTCTACACCCTCGGCGTGTTCGTGATCGTCGCGGTGGTGGACGCGGAGACGCTGCGCGACGACCTGACGCCGGTGGCCACCGCCGCCGCCGTCATGACCGAGTGGATGCCGGGGCGACTCGGGCTCCTGCTCGTCGTCGTGGCCGCCCTGGCCGCATTCGCGTCCACCGGCAACGCGGGGCTCATGGCGGCGTCCCGCTACCCGATGGCGATGGCCCGCGACCGGCTGCTGCCGCCCGCCCTCGCCCGGCTCGGCCGCTTCCGCACGCCGACCACCGCGATCCTGACCACCGGCGGCCTCATGGTCGCCGTCATCCTGCTGCTGGACCCCGAGGGCATCGCCAAGCTCGCCTCCGCCTTCCAGCTCTTCATCTTCATCCTGGTGAACATGGCCGTGATCGTGATGCGGGAGAGCCGCATCCCGTCCTATGACCCGGGCTACCGCTCGCCGCTCTATCCGTGGATGCAGCTGTTCGGGATGCTGACCTGCGGCGCGCTCATCGTCTACATGGGATGGGCGGCGACGCTCTTCACGATCGGCATCACCGCCGCCTGCATCCTGTGGTACTACCACTACGCCCATCGCAATCCGGAAGTGCAGCGGGACGGGGCGATCTATCACTGGTTCAGCCGACTCGGTCGCCGCCAGTACGAGGGGCTCGACCGCGAGTTCCGGCAGATCATGAAGGAGAAGGGCCTCCGCGACGAGGACCCCTTCGACCAGATCGTCGCCCGCAGCCACGTGCTCGACCTCCGCGAGCCGTCGACCTTCGAGCAGGTGGTGCGGCTGGCGTCCGAGCGGCTGGCCACCCGTCTGCCGAACACCGCGGACGAGCTCGCGAGCCGGTTCCTCGAGGGCACGCGGATCGGCCTCACCCCGGTCACCGAGGGCGTCGCCCTGCCCCACTTCCGCACCGCCACCATCGACGTGGCCGAGATGGTGCTGGTGCGGGCGCACCATCCCATCGCGATCCCCTCGGACGACCCGCTCACCGTCGAGGTGGAGGCGGACCGCCAGGCCCACGCCGTCTTCTTCCTCGTGTCGCCCGACGAGAATCCCGCCCAGCACCTGCGGATCCTCGCCCAGGTGGCGGGCCGGGTGGACGAGGACGACTTCGCCGACGCGTGGCGGGCGGCCCGCGACGAGGTCGAGCTCCGTGAGGTCCTGCTGCGCGACGAGCGGTTCGTGACCACGCGGATCGGCGCCGACGGCCCATCCGCCGCGTGGCGGGACCGGGCGATCCGCGACCTCGGCCTGCCCGAGGACTGCCTGATCGTGATGATCGTCCGCCGCGGGCGCATGGTCGTGCCGCAGGGACGCACGGTGCTGCAGGCGGACGACCGCGTGACGGTGGTCGGCTCGCCCGACGGCGTCGGGGAGGTGCGGCGGCGACTCGGCGCGGGTCCCGAGAGGCCGGAGCCGGACGGGGAGGCCGAAGCCGGACGCTGACCTCCCGACGACCGTGACGGCCACGGCGGCCACGGCGGCCACGGCCCGTCGTGCCGCCCGCCGCGGGGCCGCGTGCCGGCCCGACCCGTACCATCCGATCCCTGCTCGCCGACCTCCTGCGCCCCCCCGCCGGACCCCGCCCGCCCATGTCCACCGTCCTCGCCGCCCGCGGACTGACCAAGGCCTTCGCCTCGGGCACGCTCTTCGAGGCGCTCGACGTCTCCATCGCCGCCCGCGACCGCCTCGGCCTCATCGGCCCCAACGGAGCCGGCAAGTCCACGCTGCTCCGGATCCTCGCGGGGCTCGAGTCGCCGGACGCGGGCGAGGTCGTCCGCCCCGCCGGCCTGCGGATCGCCTACGTGGGCCAGGCCGACGTCTTCGCCGAGGGCGCCACCGCCCGCACCGCGGTCCTCGAGGAGCTTGCCCGGGCCCCCGACGCCCCGCCCGTCGACCCGGAGACGCAGGCGTCGATCGTCCTCACCCGCCTCGGCTTCGACGATCCCGACCGCCCGGTGGCGGCCCTCTCGGGCGGCTGGCGCAAGCGGCTGTCGCTCGCCTGCGGTCTCGCCCGCGACCCCGAGATCCTCCTGCTCGACGAGCCCACCAACCACCTCGACCTCGAGGGCGTGCAGTGGCTGGAGGAGCTCGTCCGCCGCGAGCGCCGCCGCACCTTCGTCGTCATCACCCACGACCGGCACTTCCTCGAGGCGGTCGCCACCCGCGTGGCCGAGCTCTCGCGGGCCTACCCCGGCGGCGTGCTGGCGTCCGACGGCGACTACTCCGCGTTCGTCGCCCGCAAGGAGGCGTTCCTCGAGGCCCAGGCCGCGGCCGAGTCCGCCCTCGCCAACCGCGTGCGTCGCGACACCGCGTGGCTCCGCCAGGGCATCAAGGCCCGCGAGACCCGCAACCGCTCGCAGGTGAAGGCGGCGGACGCCCGCCGGAGCGAGCTCGCCGCCGTCCAGGACCGCAACGCCGCCCCGTCGCACCGCACGTCGCTCGAGTTCGAGGCGACCGGCCGCCGCAGCCGCCGGCTGGTGGAGCTCGACGCGGTCGCCAAGTTCATGGGCGGGCGGCGGCTCTTCGCCGAGCTGGAGCTCGTGCTCGGCCCCGGCGAGCGGCTGGGCCTCCTCGGGGCCAACGGCACCGGCAAGACGACCCTGATGCGCATCCTCTCCGGCGACCTCGAGCCCGACGCGGGTTCGGTGCGGCGGGCCGACGGCCTCCGCATCGCCTCGTTCCGGCAGGACCGGGCGTCGCTCGACCCGAACCTGACCCTGCGGCAGACGCTCTGCCCGATCGGCGACTTCGTCGAGCACGGCGGAAAGCAGGTGCACGTGGTCGGCTGGGCCAAGCGGTTCCTCTTCGACGAGGAGCAGCTCTCGACCTTCGTCGGTCACCTCTCGGGCGGCGAGCAGGCCCGCATCGTGATGGCGAACCTGATGCTCGCCCCCGCCGACGTGCTGCTGCTCGACGAGCCGACGAACGACCTCGACATCCCGTCGCTCGAGGTGCTCGAGCAGTCGCTGCTGGAGTTCCCCGGTGGCATCGTGCTCGTGACTCACGACCGGTTCATGCTCGAGCGGGTGGCGACGGGCTTCGTCGGCCTCGACGGCCGCGGCGGAGCCCGCACGTTCGCGTCGCTGGAGCAGTGGCTCGCGGCGCCGGCGGCGGGCGCGGTGGCCGAGCCGGCGGCGGCGGCGACCCCGAAGCGGTCGGCCCGGGCGACGGACGCACCGTCCTCGGGGGCGTCCCCCGCCCCGCGCGGCCGCACCCGCAAGCTCTCCTACAAGGAGCAGCGCGAGTTCGACGCGATGGAGAAGACGATCCTCGCCGCCGAGGCCGAGGTCGAGCGGCTCGAGGCCGAGACCGCGGACCCGGCGCTCGCCGCCGACCACGAGCGGGCGGCGAAGGCGTTCGCGGCGCTGAGCGAGGCCCAGGCGCGGGTCCAGACGCTGTACGAGCGGTGGGCCGAGCTCGAGGCGATCGCGGCCGGCGGGTGACGCCTACGCGTGTGACGCAACCCCCTCGAACGAACACAGCGGAGATCCCGGAGATGGTGAAGGCGAGCCGGACCCTACGGAAGCACCTTCATCCGATGCTCGATGCGGTGCGGAACGGCGTGACGAACGCCGGGACGGGGTCGATCAACTTCAAGATCCCACCTGTGAAGCGGATGGCGTCCAGATTTGCGAGTCGGGCGTCCTTCCACGGTACGATCTACTTCCATGCGGCCTGCAGCTGAACCCGACCGCCGTAACCTACACAAGCTCCCGAGGCCCGCACCGGTTCGGCTTCCGCGCACCCCGTCCTAAACGATCGCGACCGCTGACCAGCACTCGGCAATCCACCGCGACGTGGTCGCATCAGCCTAGCCAACAGTCTTCGCACCCCATCGCCTCGATCGCCAGGCCATCAACGCCACGAGCGGGGGCAAGATCCAAGCCGTGACGACGACCCCGAGCTCGAACGAACGTGCTCTTGCCGATCGTAGCTGCGGCGGCAGATCGGTCTGCGAAAGGTGAACCGCGAGACCCCTACCCGTCCAGTACCTATCCAGCTCCGAACGCGACACCAAGCCGTGCAGAGAGCTCCCGGGGATCGGGTCGGCGAGAAGCACTTCGTGTGAGTTGGATGCACCCAGGAAGGCCACGAAGTGAAACTGTGGCGGCGCCTCATCCTCGGCCGCACTGCTGCCTTGCAGGTCCACCTGCAAGATCGCGGGGCATCCCAACTCCATGAGACCCTGCACGTCGGTCTCGAACGCGGCCGCATGCAGGCCTCTCGACCGCACGATCTCGCTCATCGCGTGGAGCGTGGTGCCGCCATCCGCATCGACCATCGTCCCTAGCGTGGCATTATCCAGTGGTGCACCGATCGCCTCCGTGAGAATTGCGATCGCGCCGGGGCCACACGCGACCCCACGTGCGTTACCGGCGCCGGCCGCGGGCGCCGCAAGAACTCCCGAGCCGATTCCGACTACGCAGCACAATGCGCACCAGACAAGGTTGAACTTCACACATCGCTGATCCTGCATGCCGTTTCCTCAGGCACGGCTTGCAACATCGCCTCGCATCCGCGGCGCGACGCCCACCAGCGCGACCGCGACAGAGACACCTGCCATCACAAGCCAAGGAAGCCCAAGCGACGCCGAATGGACCGCCGACTCACGGCTCTGCTCCGAAGCGGAGAGCTCCTGAATGATCCGCGCTCCCTCGTCGCCGAGAGATGCGAGCGCTGCGCTGGCTGATGAGCGGAAGTCCTGTCCGGACACGATCCAGCTTTCGCCTGTCGTCCGATCACCGACCAACGTACCGGCTGGAAGCTCCGTCGAGTAATCGAAGAGGGACGGCGCCAAATCCGAGTTCACGGCCAGCGACAACGTCCCGGCGTGATCACGATCCACCGAGACCGAGTGAACGACGGGCACGAATCCGGTCTCGTAGCGATCAGTCGCCGGCGACATGCGCATGCCGCGCGTCGGAAGCCAGATGCCGTCTACTCGAGAGAACTCGTCGATCTGAATCACCACGACCGTCTCGTCCGTCCCCGGGAAGAAGAACTCCTGTCTTCTCGGCATGTAACTGCGACTCGGATCAAGCCACAGCCGATGGTGAACGTGCCCGCCTTCCATCGCATCCACGACCACGCAAGCGGCTCCATCGACTTCATCAAGTTGTTCGTGAACGACCGTGGTTTCCTCGTCCAGAATTCTCTCGAGATCGCGCTCTTGACCACGGTTGATCCCGCCGGGAATCTCCGGAAAGAACGCCATGAGCTCAAAGAAACCCATTCCGTCGATCTCGTGATGCTCGGTCGGAGACGCCATTCGCACCGCCGTTCGCGTCAGCGCGAAGTACTGCCATGTATTGGTGCCGTCGGTCGTCGCAGCGACGAATGCCGCTCGCCCCCCTGGCGCCTGATGCTCACGCTCTACACGAATCATGCCGCCGGCCCATGCAACATAATCGGAAGAGCCCTGCACCTGCGCCGGATGCCCCGCAAGCTTCGACACCGTGCATTCGACTTCAATGTCAATGATGCCGGACCGCACCGACGCGACGTCCTCGAGGAGAGCGAGCCGATCATGGGACCCAGCCCCGTGAAGAGGCTGCGTCGCCGTCATCAGAATGAAAGAACTCACCGCGAGCAGGGTCTTCATCATGGCCTAATCCTTGGGTCACCAATTCAATCAAGCGCTTTCGGAATCACTCAGAACTCGATCGGCTGATCGAAACAATCATGCGCGTAGCTGGCTGAAGTCGTGAGAGCCGTGCAATCATAGGTCCCCCGAACGGCACCATTGCACCAGCCGAGCCAGTTGCACTGCCGCACTTCGTACGTAGATCCGATCAAACCGCAGTTCACGTCCTCCTGCAGCCATATTTCCTGGGAGGTGGGCGCGAGAGGCGGCCCAGCCGTAGGATGTTGAATAATCGTACACGCCGATCGACAAAGTCCGCTCACGCAGTCACTATCCTCGCGAACGCATCCGTCGGCATTCTCCTTCACTCGAGTGATGCAATTTCCCGGACCCGTACCTGGCTGCTTACCGTACGTTTCCTTCATCTCCGACTCGGTGAGTCGCTTCAGCTCGCTTGACGCCACGGGGCGGGAGTACTCTCTCACCGATAGCAGCCCGGTGAAAAACCCCCTGATCACGCCACCGTGGCCACCGGTTGATAACAGCGCCGGAGTCGTCGTTCGAGGCGCGGCAAGCCCGCGAGCAGCACGATGCACG